>PLSW01000174.1 GCA_003165275.1 Caulobacteraceae bacterium | reverse complement strand
TGGGCGATGATCGCTTTGTCCTCGGGTGAAACACGAGCGACCAGGCGCTCGGTCTTCTGAGTCAAGGCGGCTGGCATGTGGTCCACAATGTGCACCACTGTGGCACACAAGTCAAAGGTGATATTGCACCGACTGGCTACGAATGATTTCTCGCCTCGTCCTCGAACAATAGCGCTCCGGTCGGGCAATGCTTCACACAATCTTCCGCGGCTTGCGCCAGGCCCTCGGCAAGGGGGGCGTTGAGCGGTACGCCGATTTTCAGGTCAAATCCGCGTCCGATGAAGGTCAGGCCGAGCGGGACGCGGGCTTGCGCGGCCAGTTCAACGCAGATGCCGCACGATATGCACTTGCCGGGTTCGAAAATCACGCCTCCCGGCTGGCGGATAAACTCGAATTGGCGGCGATGCTCGCCCAGGCAGGCTTTCGGATCGACCTCGTACTCTTCGGCCAGGATGCGAAGCCGGCAGTTGCCAGCCGAACGGCAGTCGCAATGGCAGCAGCGTCCCGCGGCTGTCTCGGCTTCGGTGATTAGCTCCCGCACGCTCAGCACGGCGACCGCGCCTTTCGCGAGTTGCTCGTACTCCTCGATCGGCAGCTTCGGAATCGTCGAAGTAAAATCCTTGTGCCCCACGCGGTGGCTCCGGCCTTGCAGAAATCCGGCCACGCACTCGGCGAGCACCCGCCCGTCGCCGACCGACCGCGCCAGCTGCCGGTGACGGGCGTTGAGCGGTGGATCCGCGATCCCTACGCCATCTACGCCCGCTACATCCTGAACCTGCGCCCCCTGGACCGGCCGGACGAGCCGGTGGAGGCCCGGGCGCGGGGGACCGCCATCCACGCCGCCTTCGAACGCTTCGCCCTGGAGCACCCGGGCCCAGTGCCCGATTCCAAGACCGGCCTCTTCGCCGACCTGCTGATCGAGGAACTGGCCGCCGCCGGGGTGCCCGAGGCCCGGCTTACCCGAGAACGCGCGCTCGCCGCCAACGTCGCCCCCTGGGTCATCGCTTTCGAGCAGCGGCGCCGCGAAGGGGCGCGGCTACTGATCGAACAGTCCGGCGAACTGAGCATCGACGCCCCCGGCGGCGCCTTCATCCTCACCGCCAAGGCCGACCGCATCGAGCTTCGCGGCCCCACCGGCGACGTCCTCGACTTCAAGACCGGCCTGCCCCCGTCGAAGAAGCAGGTGCGCAGCGGCCTCTCGCCCCAGCTGACCCTTACCGGCGCGATCCTGCACCACGGCGGCTTCGCTGAGGCCGGCCGCGCCCATCCCCGCGAGCTGGTCTATGTGCGGGTCTCCGGCGGGCGGGTTCCCGGCCGCGAGGAGGTGCGCGGGGGCGACGGCGAGGGGCTGGACCTGGCGCTGAAGGCCCTGGAGGGCCTCAAGTCGCGCATCGACGCCTTCGACCGGATCGAGACCCCCTACGTCTCCTGGGCCGCGCCGCAGTTCATCGACCAGTACGGCGGCGACTACGACCATTTGGCCCGCCTGTGGGAATGGCACGTGATCGGCGAGACGGATGCGGGGGGTGAGGGAGAATGACCGTCCTGGATCCCCAGGTCCTCGCGTCCGACCCGCGCCAGGTGGTGTTCGTCACCGCCAACGCCGGGTCCGGCAAGACTTCGACCCTGGTCAAGCGGGTGGCGCGGCTGCTGCTGCGCGGCGCGCGGCCGGAGGCGATCCTCTGCGTGACCTACACCAAGGCCGCCGCCGCCGAGATGCAGCGCCGGCTCTATGACGAGCTGGGCGGCTGGGCGGTGATGGAGGACGCCAAGCTCGCCGAGACCCTCGCCGCCCTCGACGAGGCGCCGGACGACCTCTCCGCCGCCCGCCGCCTCTTCGCCCGCGCCCTGGAGACCCCCGGCGGGCTGAAGATCCAGACCATCCACGCCTTTTGCGAAAAGCTGCTGAAGCGGTTTCCGCTGGAGGCGGGCGTCTCCCCGGGCTTCAAGGTGCTGGAGGACCAGGCCGCCGCCGAGGTCTCCGCGCTGGCCCGCGACGACGTGGCCGCCGCGGCCCTGGCGCGGCCGGAGGGGCCCATCGGCCGCGCCTACGCCCACTTCTCGGTGGAGCTGGACTGGGGCGCGTTCAACGCCATGTTCGCCGCCTTCGAGGCCAGGCGCCGAACGATCACCGCCTATGTGGAGGCCCGCGAGGCGCGGGGGGGCGTGGTCGCCGACGTCTGGCGCCGTTGCGGCTTTCCCCGGCCGACGCCGCCGGAGGAGATCGCCGACGAGGCCATGGCCGACACCGAATGGGCCAGCTGGCGCGGCGCCACCGACGCCCTGGCCAAGGGCTCGGCCGCCACCGACCAGGTGCTGGCGGGCAAGATGCGCGCGGTCGGCGAGGACTCGCCCTTCGCCGAGGCCTGGGCCTGTTTCTGCACCGCCGCCGGCCAGCCGCGGGTGAAGATGGGCACCCGGGCCGTCGATGCCGACGCCCTGGAGTGGCTGGCGCAGGAACAGGCCCGCCTCGGCCAGGCCAACGACCGGATCAAGGCGGCGCGGATCGCCACCGACACCCTGCACGCCCTGGCCCTCGCCCAGGCCTACGCCGGCCTCTACGAGGGGACCAAGGCGGCCGCCGGGGGCCTGGACTTCGGCGACCTGATCGAGCGCACCCACCAGCTGCTCACCGTGCGCGCCGACGCCGCCTGGGTGCTCTACAAGCTCGACGGCGGCATCGACCATGTGCTGCTGGACGAGGCCCAGGACACCGCCCCGGACCAGTGGGACATCCTGCACGCCCTGACCGAGGAATTCTTCGCCGGCGCCGGCATGGCGCCGGAGCGCACCGCCGAGCGGACCGTGTTCGCGGTGGGGGACGAGAAACAGTCGATCTACTCATTTCAGGGCGCGGCGCCCGAGCGCCTGGCGGCGGAGACCCTCGCCTACCAGGCCCTGGTCGAGGGCGCCGGCCGGCCGTTCCGGCAGGTTCCGCTGTTGGAAAGCTGGCGTTCCACCCCGCAGGTGCTGACGTTCGTCGACGCGGTGTTCGCCGATCCGGACCTGGCCGCCGGGCTGCGGCCGGGGGCGGACGTGGACGACGGGCCGGTCAGCCATGTGGCCCGCCGCGAGGATTTCGGCTGCGTCGATCTCTGGCGCTTCGAGGAGAGCGAGGCGGCGGAGGAGACCGACCCCTGGCTGCCGGTGGACGCCGAGCCGGCCCAGAGCGCCAACAAGAAGCTCGCCGGCCGCATTGCCCGGGCGATCAAGGGGGCGGTGGCCCGGGGCGAGTCTGTACTGGACAAGACCACGCGCGCCCGTCGCGCAGTCACCTACGGCGACGTCCTGATCCTGGTGCGCCGGCGCAAGGCGCTGTTCCACGAGATCATCCGCGCCCTCAAGCGCGAGGGGGTCGCTGTTGGCGGCGCCGACCGGCTGCGGCTGTCGGACCATGTGGTGTTCCAGGACCTGATGGCCCTGGGCCGCTTCGCCCGCTTCCCCGCCGACGACCTGACCCTCGCCGCCCTCCTGCGCAGCCCCCTGTGCGACGTGGACGAGCAGGGGCTCCACGACCTGGCCCGGGGCCGGCGAGGATCCCTGTGGGGCGAACTGTCGCGGCGGGCGAACGAGCGGCCGGAATGGCGCGGCGCGCAGGCCCTGCTGGCCTGGGCCATAACCGAGGCGGCCCGGCCGCCCTTCGACTTCTACGGCCGGGTACTGAGTCGGCTGGACGACGCCGGCCGCTCCATGCGCGCGCGGATGCTCACCCGGCTGGGGCATGAAGCGCAGGACGCCATCGACGCCTTTCTCGGCGAGGCCCTCGCCGCCGAAAACCGCCGCGTCCACGACCTGGAGACCTTCCTGGCCGGGATCGCGGCCAGCGAGATCGAGGTCAAGCGCGAACAGGAGGACGGCTCCGGCCCTCCCGGCGGCGAGGTGCGGGTGATGACCGCCCACGGCTCCAAGGGCCTCGAGGCGCCGGTGGTCATCCTGCCGGACACCACCACCAAGGGTTCCGCCCAGGGCGGGCCGCTGCTGGAGACCGGCGATGGCGGCTTCCTCTGGGCGCCGCGCAAGGGGGACGACTGCCCGGCCTCCGAGGCCGCGCGCCTGGCCCGGGAGACGGCGGGGGAGCAGGAGGGCCTGCGGCTGCTCTATGTGGCCCTGACCCGGGCCCGGGACCGGCTCATCGTCTGCGGCGTCGCCACCAAGCCGCAGTATTTCAACGGAAGCTGGGCCGACTATGTGCTGCGCGCCTTCGAGGGCCCGGTCATCGGCGGCGCCGTGCGGGTGGTGGGCGCCGACGGGATGCAGATCCAGCGGTTCGGCCCCGATCCCGAGATCGCCCCGGCCGCCGCGCGCCTAGCCGACGCCCCGGCGGCCCTGCCCGCCTGGACCCTCGGCCTCGCCCCCGCCCCGGCGCCCGCTCTGCGCTACGCCGCGCCCTCGACCCTCGCCGAGGGGGAACGGGGACCATCCGCCTCTCCCCTGGCGGAGCGCGAAGGTCTTGGCCGTTACCGGCGCGGCCTGGTGATCCACCGGTTGCTGCAGCTGCTACCGGACCTCGCTCCCGCCGCCAGGGCCGACGGCGCCCAGGCGCTGCTGGCGCGGGAGGCGGACCTGACCCCGGCGCAGCGGCAGGAGATGGCGGCCGCGGCCCTGGGCGTGCTCGAGGACGCGCGGTTCGCCGCCGTGTTCGGCCCCGGCTCCCGGGCGGAGGCGGCGGTGGCCGGCCACGCCCCCGGACTGCCGGCGGGGCTAGCCATTTCCGGCCGGGTCGACCGGCTGGTGGTGCAGCCGGACCGCGTCCTGGTGGTCGATTTCAAGACCAACCGGCCGGCGCCGGACCGGATCGAGGACGCCGATCCGGCCTACCTGATGCAGATGGCGGTCTATGCCGCGGTGCTGCGCGCGGTGTTCCCGGGACGCGCCGTCGAGGCGGCCCTGGTGTGGACCGATGGACCCCGGCTGATGCCGGTTCCAGAAAATGTGGTCGCCGAACAGCTGGCGGCCCTCGCCGCGAAAGGTTGAACCGCGCCCCGCCTCTGCTTAGATCGATCGACGACGAGTCGCGATGCGCGACTCAATCCCATTCTGGAGCTTTACGTCCATGAGCACCGTCAAGGTCACCGACGAGTCCTTCGAGCGCGATGTGCTGCAGGCCTCCAAGCCGGTGCTGGTCGATTTCTGGGCCGAATGGTGCGGCCCNNCGGCCCCTGCAAGCAGATCGCCCCCGCCCTCGACCAGATCTCCGAGGAACTGGCCGACTTCGTGACCATCGCGAAGGTCAACATCGAGGAAAGCCCGACCACCCCCTCCCGCTACGGCGTGCGCGGCATCCCGACGATGATGCTGTTCCGCGACGGGCAGATGGCGGCGATGAAGGTCGGAGCGATGCCCAAACAGAAGATTCTGGATTGGCTGAGCGAGTCGGGCGTGGCGGCCGCGGCTTAGGGATTGCAGGCCGTCCTTGATCATTGGGGACTGATCGGCTTCGGCGCTTGTTGCTCGGTTTCGATAGTCTGGGGCCTTCGTGGCATGCTCGCGAGTTTGGCGGCTGGGCTCCCGGTCGCCTTGCTCGTGGGGATGAGCAACCATGCCCCCGACCCGCACCACTACTTCTGGCTTCTGGTCATCCTGCTATCGGGATCGTGGATATTTTTCGGCGCTATCGGCGCCGTGGTCGGCTACACGTTGAACCAAGTATTTTCTTGGTACCGGAAACCCCAATAACAATAGGCGCGGGCGGCCACTCATTGTGCAGGTCGAATTTCTCCCCCGTCATGGCCGGGCTTGTCCCGGCCACAAGGGAACACGAGCCTATCCGAGAAGGGCGAGAAAGAGATCGTCCCAGTTGGGATTGTCCCGCTCGATGAGATTGGTCTTCCAGTCGCGTTTGTATTTCTTGAGCAGTTTCTCGCGATGGATCGCATAGACCATGCTCTCATGCTGTTCGTACCAAACCAACCGCTTCAAACCGTGGGTCTTGGTATAACCCGGGATCACACCCTCACGGTGTTGGCTGACGCGAAGGATGAGTTGGCTGGTGACCCCGAGGTAGAGCTTCCCGTACTTCTTGTTGGTCATCATGTAGGCCGCGATCAGGGCGTCGTTCGCAACCATGCCTGTCCCGTTCGTGTTCCCTTGTGGCCGGGACAAGCCCGGCCATGACGGGAGGGGGGTGATTTCTACACAGCCCGTCCCTGTTGAACACGCCCACTGCGGTGAGCGAAAGCGAAGGTGACCACCATCGGAGATTATCCGGCACCGTCTGTGTTCCCTTGTGGCCGGGACAAGCCCGGCCATGACGGAAAAGGGGTTGATCAATCCCTACCCCAGCCCGCCCTTGCTGAGCACGCCCAGCAGCTGGATGCGGAAGACTAGCGTCGCGTTCGGCGGGATGTCGTCGCCGGCGCCCTGTTCGCCGTAGGCCAGGGAGGCGGGGACGTAGAGGATCCATTCGTCGCCGGGCTTCATCAGCTGCAGGGCCTCGGTCCAGGCGGGGATCAGCCGGCTGACCTGGAACTCGGCGGGCACGCCGCGGGCGAAGGAGCTATCGAACACCTTGCCGTTCAGCAGCTTGCCTTCGTAGTTCACCCGCACCTCGTCGTCGGCGCTGGGCTTCTGGCCGGCGTCCGGGCCGGCGTGGACGACTTTGTACTGCAAGCCGTCCGGCAGGGTGATCACCCCCGGCAGCTTGGCGTTCATCGCCAGATAGGCCTGGCCGGCCTTCAGATCATCGGCGCCGGCGGTCTTGGCGCCGCAGGCGGCGAGCATGAGGGCGAGGCCCAGGGCGAGCATCAGGCGGGGCATGGGAGGCTCCGTAAGCGTTGAAGGGGCGGGATCAGATCGGGCGGGGCGGATAGCCGCGCTCGCGCAGGGCGTCGATAATTTCCTGGGTGTGCCGCGAATCCCGGGTCTCGATCAAGATGTCGAATTCGGCGCCCTTGGCCGGCACGTCCAGGGTGAGGCGATTGTGCGCCACCTCGATGATGTTGCCGCCGAGATCGCCGATCACCGTGGAGACGGCGCCGAGCAGCCCCGGCCGGTCGTCGCCGATGATCCGCAGCGACACCAGCCGCGCCTCGCGCACCAGTTCTCGGGTCAACACCGAGGCCAGGAGGCGGGTGTCGATATTGCCGCCGGTGAGGATCAGGCCGACCTTCTTGCCCTTGAACCGCTCCGGATAGGCGAGCAGGGCCGCCAGGGACGCGGCGCCCGCCCCCTCGGCGACGGTCTTCTCCACATTGCAGTAGAGGGCCACGGCCCGTTCGAAGAAGGGCTCCTCGATCAGCAGCACGTCGTCGATCAGCGGCCGGGCGATGGCGTAGCCCAGGTCGCCGACCTTCTTGACCGCGATCCCCTCGGCGATGGTCTGGCCGGCGTTGGGGGAATGGATGCCGCGCATGCGGGCGGTGAAGGAGGGAAAGCTCGCCGGCTCGACGCCGATGATGCTGACGTCCGGCTGCATGTGCTTGGCCGCCGTGGCGACGCCGGAGATCAGCCCGCCGCCGCCGATGGGCACGGGGAGGATCTCCAGGTCGGGGGCGTCCTGGAACATCTCCAGGGCGATGGTGCCCTGGCCGGCCATGACGTCGATGTCGTTGAAGGGGTGCACGAACACTAGGTCGCGCTCGGCGCACAGGGCCATGGCCTTGGCCTGGGCGTCGTCGTAGCCCTCGCCCTCGATCACCACCTCGGCGCCGAACTCGCGGGTCTGCTGCACCTTCACGAAGGGGGTGTTGCGCGGCATGACGATGGTCACCGGAATGCCCAGGCGCTGGGCGTGGTAGGCCAGCCCCTGCGAATGGTTGCCGGCCGACGCCGCGATCACCCCTCGGCGGCGCTCCTCGTCGGTGAGCTGCAGCAGCTTGTTCAGGGCGCCGCGCTCCTTGTAGGCGGCGGTGAACTGCAGGTTCTCGAACTTCACCCACACGTCCGCGCCCGTAATCTGAGACAGGGTCTTGGAATGGCGACAGGGGGTGCGTTCGATGTGGCCCTCGAGCCGCGCGGCGGCGGCTTCGATCTGGGCGAAAGTCAGGGTCATGAGTCTTGGAACCGGGGAGCGGAAAAGCGCGGCAACCTAGTGCGGCTTGGCCAAAAGGGGAAATGCGATTTGCGAGGGAGGCTTTGTGGGCCCTGTGACACGGGAGTCGCCAACGTCCGAACGGCATCGCTTGCGATGTTGGTAAGGCCTGAAACCCTTGGCAAGATTGGAGCTCCGGCGTTTGGCCTGGTCAAGGACGCGGCCGCTTGGCCGCGCCGCGAAGAGCGTCGTCCTTGACCAGGCCAAGCGCCGGAGCAGACTCGCCACCAAGGTTTAAGGCCACCGCTGTCCTTGACCGAACCAGGTTTTTCCGCCCGTCCTAGTGGTCAAAATCTGACACCTGAGTCCTACAGGGAATTGGCGGTTCGTCAGGCCCGCGCGGGCGGAAGGTCTGATTGCTGACCACGAGTGGGTGACCGAGTCCGACCCTGAGCAGACCTCAGAGACGGCGAGCGTTAGTGCGGAGCTTCCTAGTCGGTCCCTGGACCTCCCTCCCTGAATTTAGAGAGAATATCGTCCACAACGCGGGCGACCGGCGCAGTGGCGTCAATGCTTATCGCATTCTTCGGAACATCCGCCTTCGTTGCATACAATCGCTCGATCAGGTCCCGTTCCTCTGGTGTTCCGCCGAAGTCGGTCGGGTCCAGCGCCACGCGCTGATCAATCCGCCGGTTCATGGTGTCCCGGTCGACCTCCAGGACAAACACACCGTCGAACAGGTCGATGAATTTGGAGAAATTCCGTAACTCCCAAGCACCCCGCCCCA
>PLSW01000338.1 GCA_003165275.1 Caulobacteraceae bacterium | reverse complement strand
CGGCGGCGGCCAGGGGCGCGGCGACCGCGGCCATCAGGGCCAGGGACGCCACGGCGGTCGCGAACGGCCGCCGGTTGGGAACTGGAGATTTCAACATCATGCACTCTCTATGGGTCTAACAAGCCTTGGCCCCCGCCTCGGCCCCGGTTTCAGTCGTGGTAGGGACGCCAGTCCCCATCGCGACCCCGGCAGATCTCGAAGCCGTGGCCGTCCTCCTCCGCCCAGCGGCAATGCCGGTGGGCGGAGTAGCCGCCCGGATAGTCCGTGCAGCGGAAGTTGTTGTGGGCGATGGTTCCGCCGACGGCGGCGCCGGCGACGCCCCCCACCGCGGCGCCGGCGACCTTGTGGCCGCGGCCGCCGAGGAGGTAGCCGGCGGTGGCGCCCAGGATGCCGCCGGTGACGGCGCCCTGCTGGGTCTTCACCGCCTGCTTTTCGGTGCAGGGATCGTCGCGGCCGTAGTCGTCATGGGGACGCCAGTGGTCGTGGTCGTAATCCTGGGCCATGGCCAGGACCGGCGTGGACGCGACCATGGTCGCGGCGATGAGCGAAAGAACGATGCGCATGGAGCCTCTCCCTTATTCGGTATCTGGGCGATGATTGTGTCTATAATGGGCTTATGAGCGGCCCAGCCTGAACGAAGGCTATCGTTCTCGTTCATGTTTGTTAATCCGCCTTGAGCAATCGCAATCCGGCGCGCCGGCGCGACCCGGAGTCCCCNNGGGGACTCCGGGTCGCGCCGGCGCGACCCGGAGTCCCCTTGACGGTCATCCCCTCCATCGAAACGTCCGACCTTGTGATCGACAGCATCGGCGCCCAGGGCGACGGTCTGACCGCCGATCGGCATTATGCCC
The DNA here is from genome assembly GCA_003165275.1 of Caulobacteraceae bacterium. Taxonomy (GTDB): domain Bacteria; phylum Pseudomonadota; class Alphaproteobacteria; order Caulobacterales; family Caulobacteraceae; genus Poindextera. The sequence goes on along the minus strand of PLSW01000338.1, from coordinate 3,315 downwards.
CCCTGACCCTGCCGGGGGAACGGGTGCGCGCGCGGGTCAGCGGCGAACGGGTCGAGGTGCTGGAGATCCTCGCGGCGAGCCCGGACCGAGTGACGCCGCCGTGCCCGCACTTCGGCGACTGCGGCGGCTGCGCCCTGCAGCATTGGGCCAGCGCACCGTACCTCGCCTGGAAGCAGGAGCAGATCCGCCAGGCCCTGGGGCGGGAGGGGCTGGAGACCGAGATCACCGCCCCCTTCGCCGCCGGCCCGGGCGAGCGTCGGCGCTTGGCGCTGCACGCTCGCCGGATCGACGGCCACGTCGCCCTGGGCTTCAAGGCACGGCGGTCCTGGCGGCTCGTCGACCTGGAGGTCTGCACCATCGCCCATCCGCGGCTGGTCGCCGCCCTGCCGGCCTTGCGCAAGCTGGCGGCGCCGTTCCTGGAAAACCCCAAGTCCGCGCCGACCCTGCACGTCACCTGGACCGGCTCCGGTCTGGACGTGGACGTGACCGGGGTCGAGCGGCGGAGCGGGGGGCTGTCCACCGCCGCCCGCACCCGCGCCGCCGAGGCCGCCGCGGAGGGGGATGTCGCCCGGGTGACCCTGGCCGGGGAGATGCTCTACCAGAGCCGCGCCCCCGTGGTGCGGCTGGGACCGGCGCTGGTGGCCCTGCCGCCGGGCTCCTTCCTGCAGGCGGTTCCCGCCGCCGAGGCGGCCATGGCCGAGGTTGCGCTGGCGGCGCTGGAGGGGGCCAGCAAGGTGGCCGACCTCTATTGCGGCGTCGGCGCCTTCACCTTCCGCTTGGCGCAGAAGGCCTCGGTCCACGCCGCCGATTCCTCGGTGCCGGCGATCCAGGCCCTGATCGCCGCGAACGGCTCGGCCGCGGGCCTCAAGGCGATCACCGCCGAGGCCCGGGACCTGTCGCGCCGGCCGCTGCTGGCCATGGAGATGAAGAAGCTCGACGGGGTGGTGTTCGACCCGCCCCGGGCCGGCGCAGCCGAGCAGGCCGCCGAGATCGGCCGCTCCAAGGTGGCGCGGGCGGTGGGGATATCCTGCAATCCGGTGACCTTCGCCCGCGACGCGCGGATCCTGGCCGACGCCGGGTTTGCGCTGACCAGCGTCAAGCCGATCGACCAGTTCCTGTGGTCGCCGCATATCGAGCTGGTGGGGGTGTTTGTGCGGTAGGGGTGCGAGCAACTCGACGCCGTCAATTTTCGCCTTAAGAAACCCGCGCAACCACCCATAGCCGCAGGTGAAACATAGGCCTTCTCCCCTTGCGGGAGAAGGTGGCGCGTAGCGCCGGATGAGGGGTCGCACCGGCCGCTGAGCTGCGTTGTCGACACCGCGCGGATGGGCCGGCGCGACCCCTCATCCGCCCCTTCGGGGCACCTTCTCCCGCAAGGGGAGAAGGCCACTTTCCAGGGAGCGTTCGCACTTGAGAGAAGGGTGTTCAGAACAGCTCCATCTGATCCCCAGCCTCGGGCGGCGGCATGAACAGGCCGAGGTCCACCTTGGGCCGCGCCTGGTTCAGGCCGTGCTTGCGGCAGGCCACCTTGAATCGCTGGGCGATCAGATCGGCGATGGGGCCTTCGCCGCGCATGCGCTTGCCCCATTCGGCGTCGTAGTCCTTGCCGCCGCGCATCTGCCGCACCAGGGACATCACCCGGGCAGCTCGGTCGGGACGCTCGGCGGCCAGCCATTCTCGGAACAGGTCCTTGATCTCCAGGGGCAGGCGCAGGACCGTGAAGTGAGCCTGGATCGCCCCGGCGTCCGCGCCGCGCTCGATCAGGGTCTCGATCTCGTGGTCGGTGAGGCCTGGGATGATCGGGGCGACCCCGATCATGGTCGGAATCCCCGCCGCCGCCAGCTGGCCGATGGCCTCGAGCCGACGCTCCGGCGTCGAGGCGCGGGGCTCCATGGCCCGGGCCAGGCGGCGGTCGAGGGTGGTGACGGACACCGAGACCATGGCCAGGTTCTCCGCCGCCATCGGGCCGAGGATGTCGATGTCCCGGGTCACCAGGGCGGACTTGGTGGTGATCCCCACGGGATGCTTGAACCGGGCCAGGACCTTGAGGATTTCGCGGGTGATCCGCAGGCGCCGCTCGAGGGGTTGGTAGGGGTCGGTGTTGGCGCCCAGTTGGATCCGCTCGGGCGCGTAGCCCTTCTTGCGCAGTTCGCGCTCCAGCAGCCGCGCGGCGTCGGGCTTGAAGAACAGCCGGGTCTCGAAATCCAGGCCGGGGGACAGGCCGAGATAGGCGTGGGTGGGGCGGGCGTAGCAGTAGATGCAGCCGTGGGAACAACCCATGTAGGGGTTGATCGAGCGATCGAAGCCGATGTCCGGACTGTCGTTGCGGCTGATGATGGTGCGCGATCTGACCGGGGCGACGATGTCGTCGAGGCGGGGCGGGGCGGCGTCCTCGGCGGTCCAGCCGTCGTCAAAGTCCTCCCGCTGGTCGGCGTTGAACCGGCCGGAATGGTTGGACCGGGCGCCGCGGCCCCGCACGGCGCCGACGATGGGGAGGGAGGCGGGCATGGGCGGAGGGTAGTGTTTCACGTGAAACAAAACAAGAACATTGTCGGGCTGGCCGCTCTCGCGCTCGACGGCGCTTGACCGCTGCGCCATCCGCCCCCTGATGCCCGGATGCTCACAGCGATCATCACCGATCTGAACGACGCGTCCCGGCTAGAGGCGACCCTGGCCGCCCTGGCTCCGGCGGCCGTCGACGGCTACGTGCGCCAGCTGCTGGTGATCGCCGAGGGGGCGGAGGCGGCGGCCCTGGAGCTGGCCGAGGAGGCGGGGGCGGACGCGGTGGACGGCTTTGCAGCCGCCTGCGCCCAGGCCCGCCAGCCCTGGCTGCTGATCCTGCCCGCCGGGGTACGGCCGCAGGTGGGCTGGGAGGCCGCGGTGCGGGGGCATATGCGGCGGCATCCGTGGGCGGCGGGGCATTTCATCGGGGCGTCGGCGGAGGTCGGGCTGGCCGGCTGGGTTGGTGAGGGATTGGCGGGCCTGCGCGGGCCGTTGCTGGGGCGGCCGGCGGCGGAGCAGGGGTTGCTGGTTTCCACCAAGCTTGTGGCGGAGATCGCGGCGGCGGACCGGGAGGCGCTGGTGCGCGGGCTCGGGCGGGGCAGGCTGCGCCGGATGTCGGCGCGGGCGCTGGCGAGCGCGCGGTAGGGGTCACGGGCAACCCCCATTCCGTCATGGCCAGGCTTGTCCCACGGCTGTCCGGTTCATTTTACTGGACGGGGTGCATGGCGTTGATTCCGTGCCTATCCGGTTAACACAGACACCCACTAGATGTAGTGTGCACCCACTGGCCGGAATATAGCTGGGCATAGGTCG
>PLSW01000242.1:3344-3468 GCA_003165275.1 Caulobacteraceae bacterium | reverse complement strand
CATTCGAAGTAGGTCTTCTCCCAGTGGCGGGGCTCGAACACCGTCTCGCCGGTCTCCACGGCCTTCAACGCCGGCTGGGCCAGGACCTTGGCGTCCACGTACCACTGGTCGGTCAGATAGGGCT
>PLSW01000242.1:0-3282 GCA_003165275.1 Caulobacteraceae bacterium | reverse complement strand
CGATCCCGCGCAGCAGGCCGAGCGCTTCAAACGCCGCGACCACCTTCTTGCGCGCCGCGAAACGGTCGAGGCCCCGGTACTCTTCCGGCGCGTTCTCGTTCACCTTGGCGAAGGCGTCGAAGATGTTGATCATTGGCAGCTTGTGGCGCTTGCCGACCTGGAAGTCGTTGAAGTCGTGCGCCGGGNNCCGGGGTGATCTTCACCGCGCCGGAGCCCTTTTCCGGATCCGCGTACTCGTCGGCGATGATCGGGATCGGCCGACCGACGATGGGCAGGCGCACGCACTTGCCGACCAGGGCCTTGTAGCGCTCGTCGTCCGGATGCACGGCGACGGCGGTGTCCCCCAGCATGGTCTCCGGCCGGGTGGTGGCGACGACGATCTCGCCGGAGCCGTCCTCCAGGGGATAGGCGAAATGCCAGTAGGCCCCCTCGACCTCCTTCTGCTCCACCTCGAGATCGGATATCGCGGTCTGGAAGTGCGGGTCCCAGTTCACCAGCCGCTTGTCGCGGTAGATCAGCTTTTCCTTGTGCAGCCGCACGAACACCTTGCGCACGGCGGCCGACAGGCCCTCGTCAAGGGTGAAGCGCTCATGGCTCCAGTCGCAGGAGGCGCCCAGGCGGCGCAGCTGGTTGGTGATCGTGCCGCCGGACTTGGCCTTCCATTCCCAGATGCGCTCGACGAAGGCCTCGCGGCCCAGGTCGCGGCGGCTGACGTTGCCGGCCTCGGCCAGCTGCCGCTCCACCACCATCTGGGTGGCGATGCCGGCGTGATCGGTGCCGGGCACCCACAGGGCCGCCTTGCCGCGCATGCGCTCGAAGCGGATCAGCACGTCCTGCAGCGTGTTGTTCAGCGCATGGCCGATGTGCAGGCTGCCGGTCACGTTCGGCGGCGGGATGACGATCGAGAAGGTCTCGGCGGCCGGGTCGGCGATGGGCGCGAACGCGCCGCTGTCTTCCCAAAGCCTGTAGAGCCTGGGTTCGGCGGTCTTGGGATCGAAGGTCTTTTCGAGCATGGCGATCTGGCGGGCGCGGAAAAACGCGCCGCGCTCAGCCTTTTATCGGAGGGATGCGGGCGGCGAAACGGCGGACGGGCCCCACCCCGAAGGTCGGGGCGTGAATGGAGCCCGTCAGCCTACCTGGCGCCGACGGACCCGTTCGACCTCTTCCTCGACCTTGGCCTCGACGATGGCGCGCAGGTTGTCGTCGAGCCAGGCCTTCAGCAGGGGGCGCAGCAGTTCGCGCACCACCTCTTCCAGGGTCGTGCCCTCGGCGGGCATGGTGATGCGCTGCGACAGCCGGCCGAAGGCCGTGGCGGCCGCCTGGGAGACATCGGCGGCCACCAGGGGCTCGTCGTCGTAAGCCCGCGAGGCGATCGCGGGCGCGGGGGCGCGGACCGGCGCGGGCTCGGGCGCCGCGGGCGGGGCGGGGCTGATCTCGATATCCCCATGGGTCTCGAACGCCGGGGGGGGCTCGACCACCGGGTCAGTCAGCTCAAGGATATCCTCGTGTTCGGCCTCCGGCTCAGGCGGGGGGGCCGGCGCGGGCTCCGGCTCGACCACATGCAGGGCCGCCGGCGCCGCGGGCGCCTCGGCCGCCGGCGGCTCGTCTTCGGAGATGATCCGCCGAATCGAGGCCAGGATTTCCTCCATGGTCGGTTCCGGGGCGTTGGTTTCGGACATGGGCGGACTCAGCAGGGGGTTAAGTCGGATTCGTGGTCACCCTATGCGGCGGCGCTCGATCCTGCAATTTCCATTCGATCAAGGTTTTGCGTTGTCAGGCGGCAAAATGGCCGCAGGGGCGCGGCGAGGCCGAACCGCGCCTAGGGGTCGACCACCTCGGCTCCGGAGGAGACCGGCTCGGCGGGCCGGGCGGGGGCCGCCACCGGTGGCCGTTTCTGGATCGTCGGCGCCCCGGCGCCGTCGACGCCGGCCACGATCCCCTCCCAGGGCACCGCCCCCGACCGCCGCACCTTGCGGAACGAGCGCGCCGGATCGTAGGTCGCCGCCCCCGGGGTCAGGTTGTGCGCCTCCAGCAGCCCCATGGCGCTCAACACCCCGGCGGTGGCCACGTACTGGTCGTGGCGCGCGTTGACCAGGGCGAGCTCGGCGTTGTGCAACTCCTGTTCGGCGTTGAGCACGTCCAGGGTCGTGCGCAGGCCCACGTCGTGCTCCTGCTGGGCGCCCTCGTAGGCGATCTTGTCGGCGCGGACCTGTTCGGCGTTGGCGGTGACGCTGGCGCGGTCCGCCAGCAGCTGGTTCCAGCCCTGAGACACCTGCTGGATCGCCTGGCGGCGGGCGAGGTCGATATCCAGGCGCTTGGTGTTGTCGGTCTCCGCCGCCTGGCGGATGTGCGAGGCGTTGAGGCCGCCGGTGAACAGGGGCTGGGTGACCACCGCCGAGGCGGTCAGTTCCCGCTGCCAGGGCCCGGTGGATTCCAACAGGAACGGCTGGTTCTGCAGAAAGCCGTTGTAGCCATACTGGGCCCTCAGCGAGACCGTGGGCCGGTCGGCGGCCTTGGCCGCGGCGACCCGGGCGGCGGCGGCCTGTTCCGCGAAATCGGCGGCCAGGATCGCCGGGTTGTCCCGCTCGGCGGCGTCGAAGGCCTGGTCCACGCTCGACGGCAGCCCGGGCAGTTCCGGCTCCGGGGCCAGTTCGCCGGCGCTCTCGCCGACGACGGCGGTGTAGTTGGCGCGGCTCACCCCCAGCTGGGCGCGGGCGCTGGCCAGCCCCGCCCGGGCGCCGGCGAGGCGGGCCTCGGCCTGGGCCACGTCGGTGCGGGTGATCTGGCCGACCTCGAACTTGGCCTTGGTCTCCGCTAGCTGGTGGCGCAGCACATTGACGTTGTCCTCCTGGATCACCAGGGCCTGCTGGTCGCGGCGCACGTCCACATAGGCGCCGATGACGCTTTGCAGCACGCTGGCCTCAGTCTGGCGCAGCTGTTCACGGCCCGAGCGGATGTCGCCCTCCGCGGCCCTCACCGTCGCGCTGGTATAGCCGCCGGTATAGATCGACTGGCTGACCGAAAGGGTGGCCGACATGGGCTCGCTGGTCAGATTGTCGGTGGCGTTGGACTTGGCGTAGTCCGCCTCAAGCCCGGCGCTGAGCTGCGGCCGATAGCCCACCCGCGCCTGCACATAGCTCTCATCCAGGGCCCGCAGCTGGGCGCGCTGGCTGAGCAGGGTGGGGTTGGTCTGGTAGGCGAGGGTCAGGGCGTCCGCCAGGGTCTGCGGCTGAGCCGCGGCGGCCGGCGCGGTCGCCGCGGCGGCCGCCGGCTGCGCCATCG
>PLSW01000156.1 GCA_003165275.1 Caulobacteraceae bacterium | reverse complement strand
CCAGAGATAGTCGTGCCTACCTAATACGAATTGAGCCTTCGCTTTTGCCCGCGCCCCTTTAAAGCTGGCTTGAGAAGACGGGGGGCCTTCATGTTGCTGGCGGCGTTCATGGCGGCGGGACTGGCGGCGGCGGCGCCGGCGGACTGCGAAACCGCGACCACGGATGCACAGCGGTCCAGCTGCCTGTTGCGCGAGGTCGAGGCGGCCGACGCGCGGATCAACGGCGCCTATACTGCCCTGCGGGCGAAGCTGGACGGCGCCGGGCGTCTGGACTTGCGGGACGCCCAGCGCGCCTGGATCAGGCGCCGCGACCAGGTCTGCCGCCTCGACAACAGCCAGGGGGATCGCCAGGCTTGGTTGGCCAGCCTCGCCCTCGACTATGCCAAGACCGTCTGCGTGGTGCGCTTCACCACCGAGCGCGCCCGGGAATTGGACGCCCGCCTGGCCAAGCCGAACCTGGAGCCTCCTCCAACAGAGACAGCGGATGTCTACGAACTGGCCGCGCCCACCCCCCGCGCAACGGGCCGATGGTATTTCGAAACCGCCGTGGACATCAGCGATCTCGCGCGGTCCAACGAGCAGGCCCTGTTCATCGGCGTCAGGACCGACACCCAGAGCATCGGCACGCTGATGGCCATCCACAGGCGCGATGTCGCCCGCGGTTCGGTCAACATCGGCGTCGCCGTCGACCTGGATGCGGGCAAGCTCTACATCCGTGACAACGGGCTTTGGCGAGGCGGCGGCCCGGGCAGTTCCGGCGGCCAGGACCTCAAGCTAGGGCGACCCTACAGGGGCTGGGTGTCGTCTAGCGTCGCCCTGGGCCGCGCGCTCGACGCGCGCACCCTGGCGCCGAACTTCGGCCAGAACGCCTTCACCTACAGCCTGCCTGACGGCTATCTGCCGATGGATACGCGGGCGCCGGTGACGATTCCGGCGCGCTGATCGTGCCAGAAACCGAGCCATGCGGACCTGACACCCGAACGTCGATCCGGCTATGACGGTGTCCGTGCCCGATACGAATCCCGCATCCGCAGACCAGGATCCCGCCGCCATCAAGCTTCCGCGAGCGATCCTGTTCGATCTCGACGACACGATCCTGGCCGCGGGCGACAGGCTGGAGGTGCTCCGCCTTGTGGCGCGCGAGTTCGAACGCGAGCTGGCCCCCTTCCCGCCGGACGAAATGGCCCAGCGGCTGGACGACGCCCTCGCCGAATTCTGGTCGGATCCGGAGCGTCACAAGACCGCCCGCTTCGGGATCCCCGAAGCGCGCCGCCAGCTGTTCGCCGATGTGTTCGCCGCCACCGGCGCGAAGCAGATGTCCCGGGATCTGGCGGAGCGCATCGCCGCGCGGTTCACCGCCTGTCGCGACCAGCTGACCGACTTCTTTCCCGGAGCCCGCGAAACCATCGAGACCCTGAAGGCCCGCGGCGTCCTGATGGCCCTGGTCACCAACGGCGGGTCCGCGACCCAGCGCGCCAAGATCGAGCGGTTTTCCCTCGCCCCGCTCTTCGACCACATCCAGATCGAAGGCGAGCACGACTTCGGCAAGCCCGACGAACGCGCCTACCGCCACGCCATGAGCGTTCTCGGCGTCGAGGCCCACGAAACCTGGATGGTGGGCGACAACCTGGACTGGGAGGTCGCCGCCCCGCAGCGCCTCGGCATCTACGCCATCTGGCACGACGCCTTCGGCCAGGGCCTGCCCGCAGACAGCCCGGTGCGGCCCGACAGGATCATCCGGGCGATATCCGAACTGATCGAACCCTGAACCACCCGCGAGCGTGGCCATCCGGCGATCAGCGCCAGTCTAACGCCCGTGGCCGAACAGCAGATGGTTCACAATCACAAGGGCGCCAACGACGATCGCCCCCACCAGGAGGCAGCCAAGGCCCCCTGACACCCCCTCGAGTCCCTGGCTGACTTCGCGCTTATCCCGATGAAGGATGCCCGCGAAAAACTTGAGCAGCCCGGAGACGATGAATATCCCGCTGTACAGCAGGACACCGACGACGATGACCGCGCCGACGTCGCCGCTCCCACCGTTGATCGCGCCCGCGGCGCCGCGCGCCGCTTCGCCGGCCATCTCCTGGCCAAGGGCGGCCGTGGCCGCGGCGCATCCGATCAGCGCGCCGCCGGCGAAGGCCAGCCTGGAACGCCAATATGGCTTCATCGGATGCGGCTCCGGAACCGGCAACCGTTACCATGGCGGGCGTGACCCTTCAAATTCGGCCCAGGCCGTGGACTCATTCGACAAGGACGCTGGCGGCGCCCGGCGAATAGGATTGGAGGGGACCTGGAACGAACACAGGCGCATAACGCTAAGGCGAAAGCGGCGTTGACGCCCATTTTCTGGGTGACCGGCTGCGTCCCTGGAGGTCTTCGATGCGCAAGGTCGTTCTAGCCGCGGCGGCGGCGGCGAGTATCGCCGCATGGCTTCCGGTGTCGGGGTTGGCGCAGACCGCGCCGCCGCCTTCGCGCCACAGCCCGATCAACGCGCACAACATCACCGATCAGCTGGGTCAGTTGAGCGCCAGGATCGATCGCTACCTGACCCGCGGGCAGCTCTCCCACGTGGAGGCCGTCGAGGCCCACCGCCAAGTCAACGCCATGCTTGACGAAGCCAGCGCCGACCGTGAACAAAATGGCGGCCAGCTCACCGAGGCCGAACGGTTCAACATGCAGGCGAAGATCGACGATCTCGACGCCGTCATCCGACGGGAACGCGCCGCCCATAGGGGAGCCCCAGCCAACTGATCCTGCATGAAGGTCGCCGCACGGGCGATTTTGCGCGAGCCTCAGCCAGCAGGCGTGACCCGCCGTCGGGCGACCCGATATCCGCTTTGTCGCCGGCGTCACAACGACCTGATTCCCGGCTTGGCGCCTTAACGCCGGGAGCCTAGGAAGGCGGCAAGGCGAGCACAGAACCGCCGCGGGAAGATGTCGATGACTGACTACATGGCCGTCGCGCAGGAGGCGGCGAACTTCATTGAAGCCCAGCGTCTGGAAGGCCGGGCCAAGTGGCGGCGGGCTGACCAGGGAGCCGGCTCGGACTACAGCCTGTACCACGGCTCGTCGGGGATCATTCTGCTGCTGCTGGAACTGCACGCGGCCACCGGGTCGGCGCAGGCCCTTGCCGACGCCGTCGCCGCCGGCGAAGAGGTGGCCGCCCACCTCGGCCGGGTCGAGCGCCTGTCGGTAAGCGTCTCCCACGGCTGGCCGGGATACGCCTTCGCCATGAATGAACTGGCGCGCGCCAGCGGCCGCGAGGACTTTCGCGCCCTGGCCGGACGCTGTCTGGAACAGCTGCGCGCCCAGGCCAGCGACCTGGGCGCCGGCATCGGCTGGATCGAGCCCATGCCGTTCTCCGACATTACCGGCTTCACCGGCGATCGCGAGATCCACGACCAGTCGGTGGGCGCCGCGGGCGCGGGGCTGGTGCTGCTGTACGGCCACCGGCACGGCCTGCATCCGCGGGCGCTGGACTGGGCGGTGGCGAGCGCCGAGCGCCTGCTGGAGGTTGCTGAGACCACCCCGGACGGCCTGCGCTGGCCGATGATGGCCGACATGCCCTTCGCCTTCACGGCGCCGAACTTCGCCCACGGCGGCGCCGGCGTCGGCTACTTCCTGGCCGAGGCCCACAAGGTCACCGGCGACCCCCGCTACCTGGACGCAGCCAAGGCGGCGGCCCGCTATGTGATGAGCCGCGCGAGCACGGTGGGCGACGGGCGGCTGGTCTGCCACACCGAGGAGGCGCGCAACCCGATCTTCTACCTGGGCGCCTGCCACGGGCCGGCCGGTACGGGGCGGCTGTTTCTGGAGCTCGCCGCCCTCACCGGCGAGGCGGTCTGGCTCGACGAGGCGCGCGCCCTGACCCGTGGTCTGGTGGCCCTCGGAGCGCCGGAGACCCGCTCCAAGGGGCTATGGAACAACCACGGCCAGTGCTGCGGGGACGCCGGCGTGGGTGAGTTCGCATTGCTGATGGCCCGCCGCACCGGCGACGAGGCCTACCTGGCGCTGGCTCGCCGCTGCGCCGACGTGATTGTCGCGGGCAGCCGCATCGAGGACGGCCGCCGCAGCTGGATCCAGGCCGAGCACCGCGACCGCCCGGCGTTCGTTGAGGCCCAGACCGGCTACATGCAGGGCGCCGCCGGCATCGCCAGCTTCCTGGTCCACCTGGCCACCACCCTCAGCGGCCGTCCCGTCAAACTCGCCCTCCCCGACTGGCCGGAAGACTCGGGTGGCGAGGCCGGCGGCCTCCCCATCTGAGTCGGCAGGTAATCTGCGCGCAGATTGACCCCAGGACCGAAGCCTCGCGCCGGCCCCTATTCCGCATACCTCGCCGGATCCAACGTGAACGCATTGCCCTGCCAGTCCGGATCGCCGGCCTCGCGCCGGATCCGGTTCGCCGCGGCGATCTCGCGGTAAAGGGTCAGAGCCGCCCGGTCGTCCAGATCGCCGGTGTCCACCCCCAGGTGTTCCAACAACAACTCGCACCGCAGGGCCCGCACCACCGAGGGATCCCAGAGGCTCGCGTTGACCTCGGTGTCGCCGAAGAACGAGCGCCCGGCGATATTGCATGAGCCGATCGTCGCCCAGACATCGTCGATCAGCATGATCTTGGCGTGCACATAGACGTCATGCCTGCCCCCGTCGGCCGACGGTCCGGCGATGCCCACAAGGGCGAAGCGGCCATAGGCGCCCAGTCCGGCCAGCTGGTCGAACAACACCTGGCTCTCCGACCGCTGGCGCGCGGCGCGCACCTGGCCCTCGGCCTTGGCCGGCGTCAGCACGACCACCTCCACCCCTCGCTCCAGCGCCGCCTTGAGCGCGGCGAGGGTCGCCGGGGCGAACAGGGTCTGGTTCTCGATATAGATCGAGCGCCGCGCGGCGGCGATGGCCAGCTCATACTGATCGAAGATCGAGGTTTCGCCGGCCTGGATATCGAAGGCCTCGCCGCCGGGGCTTGCGCGTCCGTCGGTGTAGTGGCCGGCGCGCACGGTGCGCTGGATCTGCACCAGGCTGTCGCCCCGGGGCGCGGTCAGACGGGTGGGAAACTCCAGCTGGTCCTCGCCGCCCTCGCCCCAGGCCCCGCCCGGCGTTCCGCGTTCGCTGGCTTCGTTCCAACGCTGGACGAAGTTGTGGCGCACATCCGTTGCGGCGGGGCCGGCGACCTCGACATAGACATCATGGGTGTGCGGCTCGCCCCCCAGACTGCGGTGGCCGGGCGAAACCACATCGTCACGGCCAAGATTGATCCCGCCGACGAAGGCGACTTCGCCGTCCAATCCCGCATCGATCACCCAGCTTTTCTGGTGCTGGCAATATCCCTTTTGGCCGCGATCCCAGCGGGCGCGAAATCGCGAGCCCCGCGCCGCAAGCATCTCCAGCTGGTGCGCCAGGCCGGGGAAGGTTTCGTCCTCGACCACCTGGGTCTCCGGATTGACCCGCCAGAAGATCGCCCGAACGTCGAGCCCCCTCGCGGCCGCGCGGTCCAGCACGTCGAACAGCGAGCCGCGGCCGTCCGGCATCTCGAAATCCGCTGTCAGAAAGGCCACCGTGACCCACACGCTGTCGGTCGCCGCCTCCACCGCCTCGCAGATCCGCCGAAACGCCGGCTCTCCATCGACCAGCGGCCGCACCCGATTGCCCGGCCGCGGCGGATAGGCGCCCGAGGTGATAAAGGGGATGTGAGAGGCGAGTTCCGCGCCGAGGTCCGACTCCGCCATGCGCCCCATTTCCTTCAGCCCGCTGAACCCGTGCCCCTTCGGCTGACGGCTTCAGCGTCGCGATCAGGCGGATCCAGACCACCGACGGCCGGAAACCGCAAGTTCCGGAGGGGAATGGGCCGACAGGATACCGATCACCGGAACCGGCCGGCGTCGTCGCCGACCTGGAGCAGTTTCACCGCCGGCCCATCGCCCGGCGAAAGCCTCGCCCCGTGGCCGGCGGACAAGCGGATTTGCCGCTATAGGCATCGGGTCAATGCATTCGCCCCAGAGCTGGGCTGGATCAGCGATCAGCGGCTCTGGGGAGCCAGGTCGCCATCGGGGTCTAGTAGAACACCCCGTATATCACCTGGCGGATGCGACCCGTGCGATCGCTGACCAGCAGCAGGTCCGGCCCGTAACGCACCCAGTGGCAGCCGTAGGGCGGCGGTCCGATGCCGTAGCTGGCGTAGCTGTCAAAGTAGTAGGCCGACACGAGGAACAGCATCGGCAGGTCCTGGCCCACCCCCCAGCGCCGATAGCCGTAGCCGCTCGGATAGCTGTAACTCGGGGCCTGGATCTGCGCGTGCTGGCGCCCGCCATAGCTGAACCGGCCGCCCGACGCCGCGCCGCGCTGTCCCTGGACTTGAGCCCGGGCCTGTGGCCGCGCCTGAACCTGGGACTGGCCTTGCGCCTGGACCTGAGGTCGCCTCTGAGCCTGCTGCGGGGCTTGCCGCTGAATCTGGGGCTGGCGCTGGGTTTGAAGTTGGCGCTGAACCTGGGGCTGGCGTTGCGCCTGGACCTGAGGCTGCCTCTGAGCCTGCTGCGGGGCTTGGCGCTGAATCTGGGGCTGGCGCTGGGTTTGAAGCTGGCGCTGAACCTGGGGCTGTCGTTGCGCCTGGACCTGAGGCTGCCTCTGAGCCTGCTGCGGGGCTTGGCGCTGGGCCTGAGGCTGGCGCTGGGCCTGAGCCGGTCGGGCGCCCTGGCCCGGCTGGCCGCCGCCGCGATCGTCCTTGGGAGCGGCCCAGGCGAGACCACTCGACAAAACCGTGGCCGCCAGCAAGGCGGTGAGCAACGGCCTGTTCATGGGCGAAAATCCCTCCGCACTGGCGCGCTCAAGGCTACAGGCCCGCCGCGCAGAGCTAACGCGCATCGAGCAAATCCGTTCCCCCGCCTGAACGTTGCTCGAAGTACGGTGACAGTGCACCTAGTTCGACTCATGACCACGCCAGATTGGCCGAACAAAATGAATCCTGATTACGCATCTTCCTCAGC
>PLSW01000326.1 GCA_003165275.1 Caulobacteraceae bacterium | reverse complement strand
CGGCGTTAGCGTGGGCTGGTATTAGCTAGAAGGCTTGAGGCCTTCTCCCCTCAAGGGGTCGAGAGCGCGGGCGCATGCGTGACGGATGAGGGGCCGCGCCGGCCCATCCGTGTGATGTCAACACCGCCGCCGCAATCGCCGGCGCGGCCCCTCATCCGGCCCTTCGGGCCACCTTCTCCCGCGAGGGGAGAAGGCCTCGGTCTAGTGGACCCTCGGTTCGACTGAACGTCCCGTCATTTGGATGTGTGCATCCAAAAGCCACCTATGGCGGAGGAGCAAAGGGTCCGGTTCAAAGCCCTTTCAGTGCACTCTAGCCCAGCAGGGCGAGCAGCCTCGCGGCGACCCGGTCCGCGCCCTGGCCGTCGCACAGGGCCGCGCTCGCCTCGCCAAGTCGTCGGCGCTCCGCCGGGGACGCGACCAGCGCGGTCACGGCCGCCCGTAGTCGGTCGTCGAAATCCGTGTCGTCGACATCGAGCGCCACGGATGCGCCGGCCCCCTCCAGCGCCACGGCGTTGGGCCGCTGATTGTCGGCCAGCACCACCAGCACCCCCGGCAGACCCAGACAGCACCGCTCCCAGACGCTGGACCCGCCGGCGCCGACCGCCAGATCCGCCGCAGCGGTCAAGCCGGCCATGTCCCGGGTGTCGACGTGCAGGGCGATCCCCGCCTCCGCCGCCGCCAGGGCGCGCAGAGCCGGCAGGCTGGGCGCTGAGCCGCCAACGACCACGTCCAGGACCGCGTCGCCCCGGGCCGCCAACAGCGACGCCACGACCTTCCCAGTGATCCCGCCGACATCCGTCAGGCCCAGGGACACCAGGATCCGCCGCACCGGCCCCCCTCCGCGGCGGCGCAATAGCGTGGCCTCGCGCAGGGCTGCGAAGGCGGGACGCACCAGGGCGAAGGCCGTTCCGGCCAGCGTCGACAGGCCGGGATAGTCCGCCGCCGTCCGACCGAGGTTGGAATCCAGCACCAGATCGCAGGCGTGCGGCCGGCGAAGATCGTCCAGCACCAGGGTCCGGCGCACGGCGGCCCCGACGACCGCTTCGTGTTCGGGGGCGAAGCCGTAGTGGTCGATGACGGCGGCGTCCGCGTTCCAAGCCGTCGCCGCCCGCGCCGCCTCTGCGGCGACCACGTCCGCCTCGCCCGCGTCCACCGGCAATCGCGCGATGGCCGGTCCGGCGAAGATGTCCAGCAAGGCGGCGGCCTGCGGAGTCGCGGCGAAGGCGCAAACCGCGCCCGCCCTGGTCAAGGCCTCGGCGAGCGTGAGGCAGCGCATCACATGGCCTCCCCCCACGACCGGCCCGGCGTCGGCGAGAAAGACGATCCGCGGGGCGGCGGTCACGGCGATGCGATGGCGAATGGCGGAATCATCGCTACATAGTCTGCCTCAACTAAGCGCCGCTGTCGGCGGTGTCCTTCGAAAGATCTCCATGTCCGAATCCGCCTCCCCCCGTCCTGTCCGCTGCGCCATCGTCGGCTCCGGCCCGGCGGGCTACACCGCCGCCATCTACGCCGCCCGGGCCATGCTGGCGCCGGTGCTGATCGCCGGCATCCAGCCCGGGGGCCAGCTGACCATCACCACCGAGGTGGAGAACTATCCGGGCTACGCGGAGGTGATCCAGGGGCCGTGGCTGATGGAGCAGATGCAGGCCCAGGCCGAGCACGTGGGGGCGGAACTGGTGGGCGACATCGTCGTCTCGGTGGACCTCTCGGCGCGGCCCTTCCGCCTGGTCTGCGACAGTGGCGCGCAATTCCTGGCCGAGACCCTGATCATCGCCACCGGCGCCCAGGCCAAGTGGCTGGGCCTGCCCTCGGAGCAGACCTTCCAGGGCTTCGGCGTCTCCGCCTGCGCCACCTGCGACGGCTTCTTCTATCGCGGCAAGGAGGTCGTGGTCGTCGGCGGCGGCAACACCGCCGTGGAGGAGGCGCTGTTCCTGACCAACTTCGCCTCCAAGGTCACCCTGATCCACCGCCGCGACGAACTGCGCGCCGAGCGGATCCTGCAGAACCGCCTGTTCGCCAATCCGAAGATTCAAGTGATCTGGGACACCGGCATCGAGGAGGTGTTGGGGACCACCGCGCCCATGGGCGTCACCGGGGTGCGGTTGAAGAACCTGAAGACCCACGATGTGTCCGAGATCACCTGCGACGGCTTCTTCGTCGCCATCGGTCACGCGCCAGCGTCGGAGCTGTTCAAGGGCCAGCTGAGGATGAACAAGTCCGGCTATCTGAAGGTAAAGAAGGGCACGGCCGCCACCGCCATCGAGGGCGTGTGGGCCGCCGGCGATGTCACCGACGACGTCTATCGCCAGGCGGTCACCGCCGCCGGCATGGGCTGCATGGCCGCCCTGGAGGCGGTCCGCTTCCTGGCCGAAAAGGACCACGAGGCCGCTCACCACCCGATCAGCCACCAGGAGGCGGAGACCATCGGGACCTGGTGAGCGGGGCCGCCTCCGACCGACCTAGATCACCCCGCCATCGGTGGCGTGATCGAGCTTCGGCGGTTTCTGCGTTTCCGTGGCCTCGTCCTGTTCGATCTCGCGTTCAAGGGCCGCGTCCCGCCGTTCGAAGTCCTTGTCCTCAGGCGTCTGCGGCGCCGCCTTGGTTTCGCCTTCGGTCATGGTCACGCTCCTGATCTGCGCTAGAGAGAATGTCCCCCAGGCCCGCCCGTTCCTCCGTTGCCGGCCTCACCCCTAGGAAAGACCCCGCCATGAAGCCCGTCGCCCTGATCCTCGGCCTCGCCCTGATCGCCTCCGCCGGCGCCGCAGACGCCAAGGGCTGCCTAAAGGGCGCCGTGGTCGGCGGCGTCGCCGGCCACCTGGCCCACCATCACGCCCTCCTGGGCGCGGCGGTCGGCTGCGCCGTCGGCCACCACATGGCCCACAAGCAGATGCAGCGGGAGCGCCAGGAACAGCGGGCCGCCGGCCACCGCTGACCGCTTTGCGGCGGAGGCGGGGCCGCGCGCAAACAATTGTGAACGTTGTTTTCGCGGCCCCTCTTCCCTTCCCTAGCGGACAGGCCTATATGCTCTGGCAGCTTATGCTCAAACTTAGCATAAGTGGGGAGCTTCACCGTTCGTCGACCTTCGACCCTCGGCGCCGCTCCGGGACCTAATAATGCTCATTGTGAGCATAAGGAGGACTCCATGGCCGACGGCTCCACGCCCCTCGCCTTCTCCGCCGCGGTCGAGGCCGCCACATCGCCGATCTGGGACAAGGTCAAGGCCCGGGTCACCCCCCTGGAATGGCGGCTGCAGGCCCCGCTGATCGCCGCGATCAACGACCTGAAGCGGCAGAAGAATGCGGTGATCCTCGCCCACAACTACATGACCCCGGAGATCTTCCACGGGGTGGGCGACTTCGTCGGCGACAGCCTGGGCCTGGCCCGGGAAGCCGCCCGCAGCGACGCCGCCATCATCGTCCAGGCCGGCGTTCTGTTCATGGCCGAGACCTCCAAGGTGCTCTGCCCGGACAAGACGGTGCTGATCCCCGATCCCCTGGCCGGCTGCTCCCTGGCCGCCTCCATCACCGGCGCCGACGTGCGGCTGATCCGCCAGCGCCATCCGGGCCTGCCCATCGTGGCCTATGTGAACACCACCGCCGAGGTGAAGGCCGAGGTGGACATCTGCTGCACCAGCGCCAACGCCGTGCAGGTGGTCGAGCAGATCGCCCGCGAATGGGGCGTGAGCCGCGTGGTGCTGCTCCCCGACGAGTTCCTGGCCCGCAACGTGGCGCGCCAGACCGACATCGGCATCGTCGCCTGGCAGGGGCGCTGCGAGGTGCACGAGCGCTTCGACGCCGCCGATATCGCCGAGTTGCGCGCCGCCTATCCGGGCGCCGACATCCTCGCCCACCCCGAATGCCCCACCGAGGTGCTGGAGGCCTCCGACTTCGCCGGCT
Organism: Caulobacteraceae bacterium; assembly: GCA_003165275.1. GTDB lineage: Bacteria > Pseudomonadota > Alphaproteobacteria > Caulobacterales > Caulobacteraceae > Poindextera. The sequence continues at coordinate 1,362 of PLSW01000326.1, read as the reverse complement.
CCACGGCGGCGATGACCGACTACGTCATGCACCGCAAACCGCGGCAGGTGGTGCTGATCACCGAATGCTCCATGGCCGACAATGTCGCCTGCGACGCGCCGGAGACCGAGTTCATCCGCCCCTGTAACCTCTGCCCGCACATGAAGCGGATCTCGCTGGAGAACATCTACGAGGCCCTGCTGCACGATCGCTACGAGGTCACCGTGGACGCCGACATAGCCGATCGCGCCCGCCTCGCCGTCCAGCGGATGATCGACCTGCCGCCCCCGGCGGCCCCGGCCCGCTACGACCTGGTCAAGGCGCGCCACCATGTCGATGTGGAGCTGATCTGAGCCTCGCCATGACCCACTGCGACACCCAAGCCCCCCGGCGCGCCGCCGAAGCCGGCGCGAGCCTGGGCTGGAGCGCCCTCAACCTTCTGTTCGCCACCGTCCGCCTGGGCTGGAAGGCCGGCCGGATGGGGGCGATCTCCAAGGCCCTGCGCGACGAAGGCCGCCATGCCTGACCGTTTGATCCATGACGGCGTCCTGATCGTCGGCGCGGGCCTCGCCGGCCTGTCGGCGGCCCTGGCCTGCGCGCCGCGCAAGGCTCTGGTGCTGAGCGCCGCGCCGCTGCTGCAGGGCTGCTCTTCGGCCTGGGCGCAAGGCGGCCTGGCGGTGGCCCTGGCCGACGACGACGATCCGGCCCTGCACGCCGCCGACACGGTGGCGGCGGGCGCCGGTCTGGTCGATCCGGCGATGGCGGGCCTGCTCACCCGCGAAGGCCCCGCCGCCGTGCGGGCCCTGGCCGCCCTCGGCGCCCCCTTCGACCGCGACGCCGCCGGCGACTTCGTGCAGAGCCTCGAGGCGGCCCACAGCCGCGCCCGGGTGGCGCGGGTGAAGGGCGACCAGGCGGGCCGCGAGATCATGCGCGCCGTCGCCGCGGCGGCCATGGCCTCGCCGCGGATCGAAATCCGCGCCGAAACCCGGGTTCTGGCCCTGCTGCGCGACGCGGGCGGCCGGGTGCGAGGCGTGCTGGCCGAGCAGGCCGGCCGGCGCGTGGAGATCACCGCCCCGGCGACCGTGCTCGCCACCGGCGGTCTCGGCGGCCTCTACCGGATCACCACCAACCCCCGGGCCGTGCGCGGCGAGGGCCTGGCCCTGGCGGCCCTGGCCGGGGCCCGGATCGCCGACCCGGAGTTCGTGCAGTTCCATCCCACCGCCATCGCCGTCGACGTCGATCCCGCGCCCCTGGCCAGCGAGGCCCTGCGCGGCGAGGGCGCCGTCCTGGTGGACGCGGCGGGGGCGCGGTTCATGGAGCGCCAGCACCCCCTCGGCGATCTCGCGCCAAGGGACATCGTCGCCCGGGCCATCCATCGGCAGA
>PLSW01000247.1 GCA_003165275.1 Caulobacteraceae bacterium | reverse complement strand
CGTTAACCTGAAGCGATCGCCCCGACTAGAAGACTGGCCCCCGTTGCATTCCCACCCGTTTTGCCCTATCCACCCCGGCTCTTCCGCGCCGCCTGGCCCAAGGCATGCCATGGCGACGCCAAACGCTTATCTCTTAGAGGACGGGGCGAAAGCTCCGCAGCAAAATGCCGAAGTTGAAGACCAAGTCGGGCGCCAAGAAGCGCTTTCGGATCACTGCGACGGGTAAGGTGAAGGCGGGCGTGGCCGGTAAACGGCACCGTTTGATCAGCCACAACGCCAAGTACATCCGGCAAAATCGTGGAACCAAGGTGATGAGCGCGCCTGACGCCCGCATCATCAAGATCCACATGCCGTACGCCTGAACCCACGCAATCAAAGACAAGGTGATCTGATATGGCGCGTGTCAAACGGGGCGTAACGTCCCACGCCAAGCACAAGAAGGTTCTCGAACAGGCCAAGGGTTTCCATGGCCGCCGCAAGAACACCATCCGGGCCGCCAAGGCCGCGGTCGACAAGGCCGGCCAGTACGCCTACCGCGACCGCAAGGTGCGCAAGCGTCAGTTCCGCGCCCTGTGGATCCAGCGCATCAACGCCGCGGCCCGTCTCGAGGGAATGACCTATTCCCGATTTATGCACGGCCTTGAGCTGGCGGAGGTCGAGATCGACCGCAAGGTCCTGTCCGATATCGCAGGGTCCGACCCCGCCGCGTTCAAGGCCATCGCCGACAAGGTCCGCGCCGCGCTGGTCTAGAGGCACGAAGGACCCCGGCGTCCCGCAAGGTCGCCGGGTCTTTCTCCCACATGTTCATCGCAGCCGCGGGCGCTCCCAAACGCCCTAGCGTTTCCACGTGCGCGGAAACCGCGGAATAAGATGACCTCATGACCGACCTGATCCCCCTCGAAACCGACCTCGCCGCCCAGATCGCCGCCGCCGGCGACCTCGCCGCCCTGGAGGCCGTCCGCGTTTCCGCCCTCGGCAAGACGGGGGCGATCTCGGCCTTGCTCAAATCCCTGGGCGGCATGAGCCCGGACGAGCGGCGCGAACAGGGTCCGTTGATCAACGGCCTGCGCGATCGCGCGACCGCCCTCATCGCCGATCGCCGCGCCGCCCTCGACGCCGCCGCCCTTGAAGCCCAGCTGGCCGCCGAGGCCGTGGACCTCACCCTCCCCGCCCCGCCCCGCCGCCGGGGCGCCGTCCATCCGACCATGCAGGTCATGGACGAGATGGTGGCCATCTTCGCCGAGATGGGCTTTTCCGTCGCCGAGGGGCCGGACATCGAGGACGACTTCCACAACTTCACCGGCCTGAACTTCCCGCCCAAGCACCCGGCGCGGGAGATGCACGACACCTTCTTCTTCAATGAGCGCGAGGACGGGGAGCGCAAGCTGCTGCGCACCCACACCAGCCCCATCCAGGTGCGGGTGATGCAGCGGGCCAACGCCCCCACCGGCGCGCCGCAGTTCGCCGCCGGCCAGGAGCCGCCGATCCGCATCATCGGGCCGGGGCGCACCTATCGCTGCGACTCGGACCGCACCCACACGCCCATGTTCCACCAGATGGAAGGCCTGGTCATCAACCGGGCCATCCACATGGGCCATCTGAAGTGGACCCTGGACACCTTCTGCCGCCGGTTCTTCGAGACCGACGCGGTGGTCACCCGCTTTCGGCCGCACCACTTCCCCTTCACCGAACCCTCGGCGGAGATGGACGTGCAGTGCGACCGCTCCGGCGGCGCGATCAAGATCGGCGAGGGCTCCGACTGGCTGGAGATCCTTGGCGGCGGCATGGTGCATCCGAACATCCTGCGCACCTGCGGCCTGGATCCCGACGAGTGGCAGGGCTTCGCCTTCGGCCTCGGCATCGACCGGCTGGGAATGCTGAAATACGGCATGCCGGATCTGCGCGACGTGTTCGCGGCGGATGTGCGCTGGCTGCAGCACTATGGGTTCAGCGCTTTCTCGGCGCCGAATCCGGCGTCGGGGCTGAGCTGATGGCTATGAACCTGGAGCCTGTGGCCCAATGAAATTCACCCTCTCCTGGCTCAAGGATCATCTGGACACGGACGCCACCGTGGCCGAAGTCGCGGACACCATGACCATGGCGGGCCTCGAGGTCGAGCACGTCATCGATCCGGCCGCCAAGCTTTCCGCCTTCACGGTGGTGAAGATCGTGGAGGCCGTGCAGCACCCCAACGCCGACCGGCTGCGGGTCTGTCAGGTCAACACCAAGGACGGCCGGCTGGAGATCGTCTGCGGCGCGCCGAACGCCCGCGCCGGGCTGACCACCATCTTCGCGCCGATCGGGACCTATATCCCCGGCTCGGGAATCACCCTGGAGCCGCGGCCGGTGCGGGGGGTGGTCTCCAACGGCATGCTCTGCTCGGCCGCCGAACTGCAGATCGCCGAGGAATCCGACGGCATATTGGAACTGGCGGACGAGCTTCCCGTCGGCGCCTCGGCCGCCCAGGCCCTCGGCCTGGAGGCGGTGATCGACTTCGAGGTCACCCCCAATCGCCCCGACTGGCTCGGCGTCGCCGGCATCGCCCGGGACCTGGCCGCCGTGGGTCTGGGCAGGCTGAAGGATCTGAGCGTCGCCCCCGTGCCGGGGACCTTCCCCAGCCCGATCGCCATCCGCCTGGACGGCTCGGGCGCCTGCCCGACCTTTTCCGGGCGGCTGATCCGCGGGGTGAAGAACGGCCCCTCCCCTGCCTGGCTGCAGGCGCGGTTGAAGGCCGTGGGTCTTCGCCCGATCAGCGCCCTGGTCGATGTGACCAACCTTTTGTCCTACGACCGCGCCCGGCCGCTGCACGTCTATGACTCGGCGACGATCGCCGGCGGCTTCCTGGAGGCCCGCCTCGGCCGCGAGGGCGAATCGGTGGAGGCCCTGGACGGCGCCACCTACACCGTCACGCCGGAGATCTGCGTCATCGCCGACGGCTCCGGCGCCATCGGCCTCGGCGGGGTGATTGGCGGCCTTTCCACCGGCTGCTCGCTGGAGACCACCGACGTCTTCGTCGAATGCGCCTATTTCGACCCGATCCGCACGGCGCAGACCGGTCGCACGACGGGAATCACCTCCGACGCCCAGTACCGCTTCGCCCGCGGCGTCGATCCGGGCTTCATCCTGCCCGGCCTGGAGCTGGCCACGCGGCTGATTCTGGAGCTGTGCGGCGGCGAGCCGTCGGAGGTTATTCTTACCGGCGAGATCCCCGCCCCGATCGCGCCGGTGGCCTTCGATCCGGCCTATGTCGAGAAACTGTCAGGGCTGGCGATTCCGACGGTAAGATCGTTGGAAATTCTTACTACCCTCGGGTTCGAGATCAGCGGCTCCGGCAGCGCCCTCACCGTCCAGCCGCCGACCTGGCGCCGGGACGTGGACGGCAAGGCCGACCTGGTCGAGGAGGTCGCGCGGATCGCCGGCTACGACGCCCTGCCCGCCACGCCCCTGCCCGAACTCCCCCGCGCCATCGGCGGCGTGCTCAGCCCCCGCCAGGCCCGCGCCCGCGCGGCGCGCCGGTCCCTGGCGGCCCTCGGTTACGCGGAGGCGGTCACCTGGTCGTTCACCGCCCGCAAGACCGCCGAGCTGTTCGGCGGGGGCGGCGAGCGACTGGTGCTGGCCAACCCCATCGCGGCGGACCTCGACTGCATGCGCCCCTCGATCCTGCCGACGTTGATCGAGGCCGCCGGCCGCAACGCTAAGCGCGGCTTCGCGGACGTGGCCCTGTTCGAGATCGGCCCGGTCTTCGCCGGCGACGAGCCCAAGGACCAGCGCACCGCCATCACCGGCATCATCGCCCCCCACGCCCCCCGGCGCTGGGACGGGGTGGCGAGCGACGACCTGTTCGCGATCAAGGGGGACCTGTTGGCCCTGCTAGAGGACATCGGCGCGCCGACGGCCAATCTGCAGGTCGCGCAGGGCTCGGCCTCGCCCTGGTGGCGGCCTGGCCAGTCGGCGCGGTTGCAGTTGGGGCCCAAGGCGGTGCTGGCCGAATTTGGCGCCATCCACCCGTCGGCGCTCAAGGCCCTGGACGTGGACGGGCCGGTCTACGGCTTCGAGATCTGGCTGGAGGCCCTGCCCGAACCCCGCCGCAAGGCGATCAAGACCAAGCCGGCCCTGGAGCTGTCGCCGTTCATGCCGCTCAGCCGCGACTTCGCGTTCGTGGTGGATGACAAGGTCACCGCCGGGGATCTGGTCCGCGCCGTGCAGGGCGCCGACAAGGCGCTGATCACCTCGGCGCGGGTGTTCGACGTCTACACCGGCGCCGGGGTGCCGGAAGGGGCCAAGTCGCTCGCGGTTGAAGTCGCGATCCAGCCGAAGGATCACACCCTGGCCGACGCCGAGATCGAGGCGCTATCAGGGAAGATCGTGAAGGCGGCGGCGGCGGTCGGGGCGAAGCTGCGGAGCTAGGAGGCCTTCTCCCCTTGGGGGAGAAGGTGGCCGCCGAAGGCGGACGGATGAGGGGGCGCGCCAGCCCATCCGCGCTGTGTCGACGAGCCGCTGAGGCGCCGGTGCGACCCCTCATCCGGCCCTCCGGGCCACCTTCTCCCCCAAGGGGAGAAGGCCTAATGATTTACGCCCCCACCGCCTCCGGCGCGCTCGCCGCATCCAGCGACTTCAAATCCTCGGCCGTCAGCGTCAGCCGCACCGCGCCGAGGATGTCGCTCAGTTGGGTCAGGCTGGTGGCGCTGACGATGGGCGCGGTGACGCCGGGCTGGGCGATGAGCCAGGCCAGGGCCACCTGGGCGTTGGTGGCGCCGTGAGCGGCGGAGACCTGGTCCATGGCGGCGAGGATCTTCAGGCCGCGATCGTTCAGATAGCGCTTCTGGCCCATGCCGCGGGGGCTTTTGGCGAAGTCCGCCTCGGAGCGGTACTTGCCGGTGAGGAAGCCGCTGGCCAGGCCGTAGAAGGAAATCACCCCGACGTCCTCGGCGATGCAGAGGTCGCGCAAGGGGCCCTCGAAGCCCGTGCGGTCATAGAGATTGTAGAGCGGTTGCAGGCTCTCGTAGCGGGGCAGGTGTTTGGCGCCGCTGATCTTCAGCGCCTCGCCGAGCCGCGCCGCGTCGTAGTTGGAAGCGCCGATCACCCGAACCTTGCCGGCGCTGACCAGCTTGGCGTAGGCCTCGAGGGTCTCGTCGAGGGGCGTTTCAGCGTCGTCCCGATGCGACTGGTAGAGGTCGATGTGGTCGGTCTGCAGCCGCTTCAGCGAGGCCTCCACCGCGCGGACCATGTAGGCGGCCGACAGGCCCTTGTCCTCGCCGCCCATGTCCATGCCGAGCTTGGTGGCCAGCACGATCTTGCCGCGCTTGCCGCTGGCCTTGATCCAGGCGCCCAGCACCGTCTCCGACTCGCCGCCGGTGTGGCCGGGGATCCAGCGGGAATAGACGTCGGCGGTGTCGACGGCGTTGAAGCCGGCGTCGACGAAGGCGTCGAGGATCGCGAAGGAGGTCGCCTGGTCGGCCGTCCAGCCGAACACATTGCCGCCCAGCATCAGCGGGGCGATGGAAAGGTCCGAACGACCGAGTTTACGCATGTCCATGGGGGTCCTCCTATCGGTTCGCCGCGATCAGGCCGCGGCTTCGGTGTCGGCGTAGACCGGCGCGTCCACCGGGGCCAGGGGCGCCCGGCCGCGCAGCAGGTCGGCGGCCTTTTCGGCGATCATGATCGTCGGCGCGTTGGTGTTGCCGCCGACGAGCAGGGGTATCACCGAGGCGTCGATGACGCGCAGGCCTTCGATCCCCATCACCCGCAGTTGATCGTCGACCACGGCCATGGGGTCCCCCGCCGCGCCCATCTTGCAGGTGCCGACGGGGTGATAGATCGTCTCCCCGGCGCGCTGGATGAAGGCGTCGATCTCGGCGTCGGTTTGCACCCCCTCGCCCGGTGCGTGCTCCTTGCCGCGGATGGCCTGCAAGGAGGCCTGGCCGGCCACGTCGCGGACGATCTTGACCCCTTCGCGCAGGGCCCGCTTGTCCTCGTCGGTGGCCAGGTAGTTGGCGAAGATCGCCGGGTCGGCGAAGGGATCGGCGGAGGTCAGGTTGATGTGGCCGCGACTTTCCGGCCGCAGCTGGCAGACGTGGATGGAGAAGCCGTCCTTGGGCACGGCCACCTTGCCGTGGTCCTCCATGATCGCCATCACGCAGTGCAGCTGCAGGTCGGGCCGATCCAGGTCCTGGCGGGACTTGAGGAAGGCGCCGGCCTCCAGGAAGTTCTGCCGGCCGGGGCCCTGGCCGCGGACCAGGTAGTTGAGGCCGGTGACCAGGCGGTTGACGCCCTTGTTGTAGGCGTAGGCGGACGGGGTGTTCGGCGTCTCCCAGCTGAGGGTGACGTCCAGATGGTCCTGCAGGTTCTTGCCGACGCCCTTGAGTTCGTGGGTGACGCCGATGCCGTGGGGGGTCAGGTCGTCGGAATCGCCGATGCCGGAGAGTTGCAGGATCTGCGGCGACTGGGCCGCGCCTGTGCACAGCAGCACCTCGGCGTCGGCGTAGGCCGTCTTGGTTTCCAACCCCTTGCCCTGGACGTATTCGACGCCGACGGCGCGGCCCTTTTCGATGACGATGCGGGTGGTGCGGGCCTCAACCTCGGCGGTGAGGTTCGGCCGCTGGCCCAGAATCGGGCGAAGATAGCCGGCCGAGGCGCTCCAACGCTGGCCATCGCGGATAGTCAGCTGATACGGGCCGAAACCTTCCTGCTGGAAGCCATTGAAATCATTGGTCAGCTTATGACCCGCTTCGCCGCCGGCCTTGATGAAGCTGGAATAGATGGAGCTGGGGCTGGAGGCCTTCGAGACATAGAGCGGGCCCTTGTCGCCGTGATAGGCGTCGCCGCCGCCCTGGAAGGTCTCGGCCCTTTTGAAATAAGGGAGAACCTCGGCGTAGGACCAGCCGGAGAGGCCCAGTTGCCGCCACTGGTCATAGTCCCGGGCGTGGCCGCGGATGTAGATCATGCCGTTGATCGAGGATGAGCCCCCCCACCCCTTACCGCGGGGCCACCAAAGTCGACGATTATTCAGATTCGGCTCCTTCTCGGTCCAGAACCCCCAGTTATAGGCGCCCTTCTGGGTCAGCAACGCGCCGACGCCGGCGGGCATCTTGACCAGCAGGGAGTTGTCCTTGGGCCCGGCCTCCAGCAGCAGGACCTTGATCGCCGGGTCCTCGGTGAGCCGATTGGCCAGGACGCAACCCGCGGAGCCGGCGCCGATGATGATGTAGTCGAAGCGGTCCACGGGGCGTTCCTCGGTCTTGGTCTTTGGCCTGATTGAGCGCGCGCAAATTGGCGCGGGGCGCGGGTAAGCGCAAGCGGGATGACGGGGGCGTCAACATTGACGTTGGGGATGGCGGGAATTGTCCCCGGTTGCCGGGGCCGCGTAGTTTACCTCATATCAGGCTCGCGCGCAGAACACCGGCCGAAAGCACAATGTTGACCGGTAGCTTGGCGTGTTGCCCGCAAAGAGAGAGCAATCATGCAGTCACTTTCAGCGCTCTCGACCGCCCTCCCACTGTTGGTCGTCTTGGTCGGCGGCGTTCTTGGGTACTTCTCGGGCAGGCTTCTCGACAATCGCCGGCAACTCGTGCTGCAAAAAGGTCAAGCATACGCGGACTATCTCAAGGCCCTCGCAAATGCCGCGACAGCTCACCCCACTGCAGAGACGCTCACGTTGGCGACCGACGCCAAGACGAGAATTTGCATTTATGGATCACCAGCTGTGATCCACTAGCTCAGCACATTCTCGAGGACCGGCGCGACGATCGCAAGCTACGAGAGCAAGGTCGTGGTCGCGAATTTGGTTCAGGCAATGCGTCGAGACATGGGCGTTTCAGGAGGAATGGTTAGTGAAACCGATCTCCATGACACACTGTTCGCGCCAAAAAGCTAAGCCCTACAGCTCGCCATCCTTTCGGATGGGAATGCGCCCTGAACCTCTTGGTTGATGATCGCGCTCCGGCCAAGGCGTCTCAAGGACGGGCCCTCTCGGGCCCGCCGCTTCGCGGCGACGCCTTCGGCGTCGTCCTTGGCACGCCTTGGCCGGAGCGCAGGCTGGCCATCAAGAGGTTAAGGTCGATCGGGTCCGGCGCCTGGATATGAGCCAAGAAGTCGCGGCTTCGGCACCGTGCGTCCTTCGACACGCGCGCGAAGAGGCGCGCTACTCAGGATGACGAATAGTTATGCAATTCCATAACCTTCGTCATGCAGAGTAGGGAGCGGAGCGACCGTGTCGAAGCACGCAGCGGCGCACCTGCCCCGCCTCTTCTACGCCCCCGTCCATTTCGGCGCGCGCTTCTGCGCGAACGCCATCGGGCCTTCCACGAAGTCCGCGGAGCGGAACATGGCGCCCACGGCGGGGTAGTTGATCTGGCCCTTGATGGCCGCCTCCAGGGTCGGCTCGTCCAGGCCGCGGTGGATGGCGTCCTTGGAGGCGCGGATGGACATGGGGCTGCATTCGCAGATCAGGGCGGCCCAGCGATTGGCGGCGGCCATCAGCTGGTCGGGGGCGACCACCTCGTTGACGAAGCCGAGGGCCTCGCCCTCCTTGGCCGAGACCCGGCGGCCGGTGAGGATCATGCCCATGGCCCGCTTGAGGCCGATCTGCCGCGGCAGGCGGTGCAGGCCGCCGGCGAGGGCGGCCAAGCCCACCCGCGGCTCCGGCAGGGCGAAGACGGCGGCCTCGGAGGCGATGATCAGGTCGCAGGCCAGGGCGATCTCGAACCCGCCGCCCATGGCCACGCCGTTGACGGCGGCGATCAGGGGCTTGGTCAGGTCGAAGCGGGAGGTCAGCCCCGCGAACCCCGACGAGGGCGAGCCCATCTTGCCGCCGCCGGCCTGGTGCTTGAGGTCATTGCCGGCGGAAAAGGCCCGCTCTCCGGCGCCAGTGATGATGCCCACCCATTGCTCGGGATCGGCGGCGAAGCCGTCGAACACCTCGGCCAGCTCGAAATGGGCCGCCGAATGCAGGGCGTTCATCACCTCGGGGCGGTTGAGGGTGATGGTGGTGATCGGGCCGTTGCGCTCGACGCGCACGAATTCATAGGTCTTGTCGGTCATTGCGGCGCCCTCCCTGGGCGGTCACGTTGGGCAGATTTGGCACCCACAAGCCGCCGTTGCGCGCGCTTTTCAATCTCTTTTTTCCGTCCTGGCCGGGCTTGTCCCGGCCACAAGGGAACACGAACGGATCAGGACCGTCCGCACAGGTTGGGTTGGAGTTGGGTCCGCCCCCGCAGGCATTCCGGATCGGCCGATAGGTCTGTGATCCCTTGTGGCCGGGACAAGCCCGGCCATGACGGGAGGTTAGGTAGCGCGAACCGTCAGCCCGGCGCGATAGCGCTTCCAGTTCTCCACATAGTGCAGGGCCGAGCCGGCGAGAATCATCCCCTGCTCCGCCCCGATCTCCCGCACCACCTTGCCCGGCGAGCCCATGACCATGGAATTGTCGGGGATCTCCTTGCCCTCGGTGATCAGGGTGTTCGCGCCGATCAGGCAGTTCTTTCCGATGCGGGCGCCGTTGAGGATGATCGAGCCGATGCCGACCAGCGAGCCGTCGCCGATCGTGCATCCGTGCAGCATCACCATGTGGCCGACGGTCACATTGGCCCCGATGGTGAGAGGTGATCCGGTGTCGGTGTGCAGAATCGAGCCGTCCTGCACGTTGCTGTTCTCGCCGATGACGATCGGATCATTGTCGCCCCGCGCCACGGCATTGAACCAGATGCTGGCGTTCTTCTTCAAGATTACGTTGCCGATCACGACGGCGCCGGGCGCAATCCAGTATTCATCGTCTGGGGGCAGCGTCGGAGCGACGACGCCTAAGTTGTAAACATTCATCCGCCCACCCCTTATATTGAAACCAAGGCCTTGCTTAACCGTTTCGAAAGGACGTTACCATCACCATAGTTCGACGATTCGAGGGGGTGAAAACCTCGCATCGCCGCCGCGGGGTCTTTCTCCGCGGTCTCCCGGATACGGAGATTTGAGTGGCGCGATTTGAGTCTCGCCGGTCCCCCGGACCGGCCCGGCACCAGACTGCAGCGGAGCCGCCCGGCGGCGCCCGTGACTCCCACTCCCCCTCTCCGATGTCTTTCCAAGGGCGGTCCATTGCGGACTCGCCCTTTTTTCTTACCCCGCAGGAGGCTCCCATGACCAAGCGTGCGTGCAAGCGGATGGTGCGTGAAGGCGCGTTCGACACCGATCAGTTCGAGGACGGCAAGGTTCGCCGCCTGCCAGTGGAACGTGGCTGGTCGCCCTACCCCCAGTCGGGAGGCGCGCAGGGCGATGATCGCGAACAGGGGTATCTGAAAACCATAAAGCCCAAATCCATCGGCCAGAAGGTGCTGGTGGACGCCATCGACGCCAAGAACCTGGTGCTGGCCCTCGGCCCCGCCGGCACGGGCAAGACCTATCTGGCCATCGCCAAGGCGGTGGAGGCCCTGGAAGCGGGCAAGATCGGCCGGATCGTGCTGTCGCGGCCGGCCATCGATGCGGGGGAATCCATCGGCTACCTGCCCGGCGACGTGGAGGACAAGCTGGCCCCCTACCTGCGGCCGCTCTACGACGCCCTGTCCGACCGGCTCTCCATGAAGCGGGTGCGGGCGCTGATCAGCGAAGGGGCCATCGAGATCGCCCCGGTGGGCTACATGCGCGGCCGCACCCTCAACAACGCCTTCGTGGTCATCGACGAGGCGCAGAACTGCACCTACGGCCAACTGAAGATGCTGCTGACCCGACTGGGCTGGAATTCGACCATGGTGGTCACGGGGGACCCACACCAGTCCGACCTCCTACCCGGGCTTTCCGGCCTGGCGGATGTGGCCGAAAAGTTCGAGGCGGTCTCCAACATCGCTGTCGTGCGGCTGCAGGACGTCGACATCGTGCGCCATCCGCTGGTGGCGGAGATGCTGGGGGTTTTGTAGGGGCTCAATTCATCCGCTCATTCCCGCGTAAGCGGGAACCCAGGGGACGGGGCGCAGGCCCTTGCGAATCCCCTGGATCCCCGCCTTCGCGGGGATGAGCGGAATTTTGAGTTCCGGCGCCCCTACTCCAAGTCTTCCGCGAGGATCGCCATTTCGAACAGGAAGGAGCCGGCCTCGTCCTCGTCCTCGTAGATCACGCCGATGAATTCGCCCTTCAGTTCGACCTCGCAGGAATCCTTCTGCTTGGGGCGGGCCTTCAGCGCCACGTGCGGGTTGCCGAAGGTGCGCTTCAGGTGGGCTTCGATGCGTTGGATGTCTTTATCGTCCACGGGGGCTCCAATTCGGCTCTGGGCGCGGAACCTAGCCGCATCCGCGCCAAGGGCAAGCCTTCGCGGGCAGGCTAGATGGTGTAGTCCCCGAAATCCTCGGCCAGGGTGTGGTCCATGGTGCGGGCGGGCGCTTCGCAGGTGGGACAGTTGATCATGCGGGCCGGAACCCCGGCCGCCGTGCAGCCCGAGGGCACGGGTTTCAGCACCACCGAGCCGGAGGCGACCTTGGCGTAATCACCGACGGTGATGTTGCCCAGCACCTTGGCGCCGGCGCCCAGCAGGACGCCGCGGCCGATCTTGGGATGGCGGTCGCCGCGCTCGGCGCCTGTGCCCCCCAGGGTCACCCCGTGCAGCATGGAGACGTCGTCCCCCACCACCGCGGTCTCGCCGATGACGATGCCGGTGCCGTGGTCGATGAAGATGCCCGAGCCCATCACCGCGGCCGGATGGATATCGACGGCGAAGATCTCCGAGCAGCGGCTCTGCAGATAGAAGGCCAGGGCCTCGCGCCCCTCGCTCCACAGCCAGTGCGAGACCCGGTGGGTCTGCAGGGCCATGAATCCCTTGAAGAACAGGAAGGGTTGCACATAGCCCTTGCAGGCGGGGTCGCGCTCGAAAACGGCGCGCAAATCGGCCTCGGCCTTGTCGACGATCGAGGGGTCGGCCGCATAGGCCTCCTCGGCGATTTCCCGGGCGCTCATGGCGCGCAGTTCCTGGTCGGCGATCTTGCGGGCCAGTTGGTAGGACAGCGCGCTGGACAGCCGGTCGTGCTTCAGCACCACCGCGTTAAGCAGCGAAGCCAAGCCCGGCTCCGCCTGGGCGACATGGGCGGCCTCATTGCGAAGGGCGGCCCAGACGCGGGGCGGGTTTTCCGGACTGACGATCTCCAGAAACTGCGACATCGCTGGTCCTTCCCCGGCCGGTTCATTTGAGCGCGGCGCCTCATACCACGGCCCGCGCGAGATTTCGCTAACGGGGATATGGGGAGCCCTGCGCCCGGCGCCAGCATTGCGGGCCCGATCGTCCTCGCGCATGGTCGCGACGTCGCTCCCCCGACCGAAAGGCCCGCCTTGACCGCCCTGCCCCCTGAACCCGAATTCGGCGCGCCGACTCCCCTGCCCGAGCCCAATGACGCGGTCCTGCGTTTCCTGGCCCTGCGCCGCTCGGCCTCGGCGGCGAACCTGTCGGCGCCCGGGCCGGACGCGGACCAACTGGCCGACATCCTTCGGCTGGCGACCCGGGTCCCCGACCACGGCAAGCTGGCGCCCTGGCGGTTCGTGATTCTCGAGGGCGAGGCCAAGGGGGCGTTCGTCGCCGGGCTGGAGGCGATCGCCGAGGCCGCGCCGGACGCCGAGAAGCTGAAGGGCGCGTTGTTCAAGGTGCGGATACCGCCGCTCACCATCGCGGTGATCTCAAGCCCGGCTGCGGGCAAGATTCCTCTTTGGGAGCAGCAGCTCTCCGCCGGCGCGGTGTGCACGACCCTGTGCCTCGCCGCCCAGGCCATGGGCTTCGGCGCCAACTGGATCACCGACTGGTACGCCGTTGACCCCGCCGCGCGAGCGTTGCTGGGCGTGGGTGATGGCGAGCAGGTGGCCGGCTATGTGCACATCGGTTCGATCGCCGAGCCGCCGTTGGAGCGCGTGCGGCCGGACGTGGCTGCGATCACGACGCGGTGGAGTGAAGGGTAAGCCGGGCAGGTTGGGCGTTTCGGTGACAGTTTACTTAACTCGCGACCCGTTCGGCGCCGCTTCGAACGTCGTGGAAAGAGTTAAGTAAACTGTCACCGAAACTCGCGCCCACAGGAACCGAAGCCCCCTACCCCCGCCCTCGATACGTCGGCACCCCCTGGTCCGGCAGCCACAGGCCTTCCGGCGCCGGGCCGGTCTGCCAAAAGACGTCGATGGGAATCCCGCCCCGCGGATACCAGTAGCCGCCGATGCGCAGCCATCGGGGTTGGGTGAGGCCCGCGATGCGCATGCCCACCTGCAGGGTGCAGTCCTCGTGGAAGCCCGCGTGGTTGCGGAAGGCGCCCAGGAACAGTTTCAGCGACTTGGACTCCACCAGCCAGCCGGCCGGCGCATAGTCGATGACCAGGTGGGCGAAGTCAGGCTGGCCGGTCACCGGACACAGGGTGGTGAACTCCGGCGCGGTGAAGCGGGCCAGATAGAGGGCGTCCGGGTGCGGGTTGGGCACTCGTTCCAGGACGGCGGCCTCGGGGCTCTCGGGCAGGCGGCTGGCGTGGCCGAGTTGGGTCAGGGTCTCTTCGGTCATGGGAGGGAACCTAGAGCAATTTCTGGCCAGATTGAATCGATCTCCCACGGTCCGTCATGGCCGGACTTGTTCCGGCCACAAGGGAACACGAACGGGACGAAGCCGACCACGGCGCGACGATTTCACCGCTTGTGTTCCCTTGCCCCCGGGTAGAAGCGCAGCAATCGCCAAAGGCGATTGCAAGTGGATGGCCCGGGGGTGACGGAAAAATTTTGTGAAACCGCGCCGCCAACCTGACCAGACTTTGCTCTAGCATACGCCGAACCGAGGATTGGAGGAGCACATCATGGCTGGGGATTTCGACGGACGTATCGTGCTGGTCACCGGCGCTTCCACCGGCCTGGGGCGAGCCATCGCCGTGGAAACCGCCGGCCGCGGCGCCAGGGCGGTGATCATCAACTACGCCTCCAGCAAGGCCGAGGCGGAGGAGACCGCCGACCTGGTGCGCGGCCATGGCGCCGAGGCGGTGGTGGTCCAGGGGGATGTGGGCGACGACGGCGCCTGCCAGGTCATCGCCCGGGCCGCCGAGGGCTTCGGCCGGGTGGACGCCCTGTTCAACAACGCCGGGATCACCAAGTTCGCCCCCAACCACGCTGACATGGATGCGGTGAACGCCGAGGACTTTCTGCGCCTCTACCAGGTGAACGTGATCGGCGCCTTCCAGATGATCCGCGCCGCGCGATCCCTGCTGGAGGCCGGCGAGACGGCCGGCGCCGTGGTCAACACCTCGTCCATCGCCGGAGTGACCGGGATCGGCTCGTCCGTGCCCTATGCGGCCTCCAAGGGCGCCCTGACCACCATGACCCTGTCCCTGGCCCGGGCGCTGGCGCCGAAGATCCGGGTCAACGCCATCTGCCCGGGCTTCATCGACACCCCCTGGTTCGGCCGGGGGATGAACGAGGCGTCCCTGGAGCGCATGCGCCAGGGGGTGGCGGCGAGCACGCCGCTGAAGGCCGCCTCCACCGCCGAGGATATCGCCGGCGCGGCGGTCTTCCTCGCCTCCCCGGCGGCCCGGCACATCACCGGTGAGACCCTGCTCGTCGACGCCGGCACGCACTTGAACCTGACCCCGTTGGCGGCGCGGTAGGGCCTCGAAAACTGCGACCAGAATCCCGCCGCGGGACCGCGGACGGGGCTTTTCGTGCGCCCCGCGGCCATATGCACAAAAATGCGGCGTTATTTATTCAGAACGCCCAATAGACGAACAGTGCGAATTTGCGGTACCTCAATGCCGCGGATGCAATTGATCCGGCGCGACGTCGTCGCGATGGATTGCGGTGCGTCGCTCGGGGCGAGCCAAGGCCAAAAATGCTCTCAAGCCGAGCCGCCCAAAAACAAAGGGGATTAAGAATGAAAATCTGGAAGCTCTCATTGTGCGCCGCCGTCGCGACGCTAGGCTTTGCCACGGCGGCCCTTGCGGACGCACCGGCCGCTCCCGCGGCGGCGGCCCCGGCCGCCCCGGCGCCCGCCGCCGAGCCCTTCCCGGCCATGTCGGCCTCGCTGTCGGCCAACACCACGCCGACGAGCTTCGATCTCGGCTTCCTCGGCAGCAAGGTCTACGTCGGCGGCGTGCTGACCGGCTTCGCCCAGGCCCAGACCAACCCGGTGTTCAACGGCTCGACGGGCAAGAAGGATCAGAGCTCCACCGTCGACCTTTCAAACGCCCAGATTTTCATCAACAAGTCCGACGGCGTCATCCAGTATTTCATCCAGGCCGGCGCCTACTCCCTGCCCGCCCTGGGCGCCGCGCCCTACACCAACGCCGCCAACACCCCGAAGGCGACCTTCGGCGACCTGTCGCAAGGCTTCGTCAAGATCGTTCCCAACGCCAACTTCTCGGTCCAGGCCGGCGCCCTGCCGACCCTGGTCGGCGCGGAATACACCTTCACCTTTGAGAACCTGAACATCACCCGCGGCCTGCTGTGGGGTGTCGAGCCGGCGGTGAGCCGCGGCGTTCAGGCCAACCTGACTGAAGGTCCTGTGGCCGTGTCGCTGGCCTGGACCGACGGCTTCTATTCCAACCACTACAATACGGTCTCGGGCCTGGCGACCTGGACGGTCAACGCGGCCAACACCCTGGCGTTCGACTTCCAGACCCCGACCAACAAGACCACGATCTCCACCTTGGTCACCTCGCCGGTGCTGAACAACGAAACCATCTACAACCTGATGTACACGCACACCGTGGGAGCGTGGACGTTCAACCCCTACCTCCAGTACGTCTCGGTCCCGACCCTGCCGAAGGTCGGCTATACGGCCAAGGAAACCAGCTGGGGCGCCGCCCTGCTCGCCAGCTACGCCTTCGACGCCAAGTCCAAGCTGGCCGGCGTCAGCCTTCCGTTCCGCGTCGAGTACATGAGCACCAGCGGCGCGACCCTCGCCTCCCCGAACCTGCTGTTCGGCCAAGGCGGCAACGCCTGGTCGTTCACCGTGACGCCAACCTACCAGTACAAGAACTACTTCATCCGCGGCGAAGTGGCCTACGTCACGGCCAACAAGTTCAAGGCGCCCGACGCCTACGGCGTCGCCGGCGACAGAGGCAACCAGACCCGCGGTCTGATCGAGACCGGGATCCTCTTCTAGACGTCAATCGACCTTCCAGCTTCACTGGTGCGACGGGGCGGCCCTTTGGCCGCCCCGTTTGCATTGGGGGGGCGGGCCCTGTCGGATTTGGCACGAACTGACGGAGCGGGCGTCGATCCGCCGCACACTGCCGCCATGAAACTTCCTCGCCATACCGATTGTTTGAAAAATTCGCCCCCGCCGGTTGCGCCCCTCGCGCGGCCGCTCGATAATGCCTCAACGACAGGGTCTCCGCCCGACGGGGACCGGCAGGGAGGATGGCGGCATGGCCTGGGACTTCGAAACCGATCCGGAATTCCAGAAGAAGCTCGACTGGATCGAGGACTTCATGAAGACCGAGGTCGAGCCGGTCTCGCACCTGGGCATGGCCGCCTACGGCCCCCTCGGCCGCGAGAAGTTCATCAAGCCCCTGCAGCAGAAGGTGAAGGAAGCGGGCCTTTGGGCCTGCCACCTGGGGCCCGAGCTCGGCGGCCAGGGCTATGGCCAGGTCAAGCTGGCTTTGATGAACGAGAAGCTCGGCCGCAACAGCCTGGCCCCCAGCGTCTTCGGCTGCCAGGCGCCCGACACTGGCAACGCCGAGATCATCGCCCACTACGGCACGGACGAGCAGAAGGAGAAGTGGCTGAAGCCGCTGCTGGACGGAGAGATCCGCTCGGCCTTCTCCATGAGCGAGCCCACGGGCGGGTCCGATCCCCTCACCTTCCGCACCACCGCGGTGCTGGACGGGGACGAGTGGGTGATCAACGGCGAGAAGTGGTTTTCCACCAACGCCCGCTGGTCGACCATCCTGGTGGTCTATGCGGTCACCGATCCGGACGCCAAGGATCCCTACCGGCGCATGTCGATGTTCATCGTCCCGACCAAGACCCCGGGGGTGGAGATCCTGCGCAACGTCGGCGTCGGGGAGACCGACGGCTCGGAGGGCTACGTCAAGTACAAGGACGTGCGCGTTCCCTACGGCGCCCTGCTCGGCCCCCGGGGCGAGGCCTTCATCATCGGCCAGACCCGGCTCGGCGGCGGCCGGGTTCACCACGCCATGCGCACCGTCGGCGCCTGCGCCCACGCCCTGGACCTGATGTGCCAGCGCGCCGTCTCGCGCACGACCCGCGACGGGCGCCTCGCCGACTACCAGATGGTCCAGGAACAGATCGCCGACAGCTGGATCCAGTTGGAGCAGTTCCGCCTGCTGGTCATGCGCACCGCCTGGCTGATCGACAAGCACAAGGACTACAAAAAGGTGCGCAAGGACATCGCCGCCATCAAGGTGGCCATGCCCAAGGTCTATCATGACATCGCGGCCAAGGCCCTGCACATCCACGGCGCCCTCGGGGTCTCCAACGAGATGCCGTTCATGCGCATGGTCACCGGCTCCTTCGTCATGGGCATCGCCGACGGCCCCACCGAGGTGCACAAGGTGACCGTGGCCAAGCAGATCCTGCGCGACTACCAGCCCTCCAACGACCTCTTCCCCAGCTACCACATCCCCCGCCAGCGGGAGGCGGCGCAGGAACGCTATGCGGACGAGCTGAAGGACATCCGCGCGGGCTGGGAGAAGATGAAGGAGGCGCGGGCGGGCGCGGGGGCGGAGTAAGGGTTGAGGCCCACGCTGCTTGCAGTGCGGCCTGTGCGTCCTTCGACACGGTCGCTGCGCTCCCTACTCAGGATGACGAAGACTTTGGATTGCATAACTATTCGTCATGCTGAGTAGCGCGCCCTTTGCGCGCGTGTCGAAGCACGCATCGCGCCACAGCGGCCTTCCAGATGCAGATGGCCCTGTTGCATCTGCGGCTGACTTTTCACCGGATTGGGTTAGACGCTGGTGTCGCCTCCCTTTTCGAGCCCGCTCATGACCGACGCCGCCCCCTCCCCCCTGATCATCGGCATCGGCGGCACGACCCGGGCGGGATCGACCAGCGAGCGGGTGCTGGTCAAGGCGCTGGAGGCCGCCGAGCGGGCCGGCGCTCGCACCGCCCTGTTCGGCGGCCTCTTCCTGTCGAAACTGCCGATCTATGATCCGGCCACCGCCGGCGCCAGCGACGAACTCACCGAACTGCTGGACGGCGTTCGGCGGGCGGACGGGGTGCTGATCGCCACCCCCGGCTATCACGGCTCGATCTCCGGCCTGATCAAGAACGCCCTGGACAGCCTGGAGGGCCTGCGGGATGACCCGCGCCCCTATTTCGAGGGCCGCGCCGTGGGTTGCCTGGTCACCGCCGATGGCTGGCAGGCCGGGGGGACCACCCTGTCGGCCATGCGCACCACCGTCCACGCCCTGCGCGGCTGGCCGACGCCCCTGGGCGTCGCCTTCAACCCCTCCGCCGGCCCGCTGTTCGACCAGGCCGGCGACCTGGCCCAGGCCCGCGACCAGGCCCAGATCGACATGATCGCCGGGCAGGTGGTGGACTTCGCACGGATGCGGATGGGGGCGCCGGCTTAGGTTCGCGGGCGAGGCGTCAGTGTTTCACGCGAAACAAACCGGGAACGTCGGCCATTCCTCCCCACGAAGCGTAGCGCAGCGAAGCGAAGCGGGAGGATGAGGCGCGCGCCGGCGGTTCAGTGATCCATCGGCGCGCACGGTGTCCGCGGGTCCGTGTCGGGTTTCGGACTTAGGGCCCATGCCCGCGCCTGACCCGTGGTGGACCGATCCTATTCGATCGGCGGCTCCCACAGCTCGATCGGATTATCTTCAGGATCATAGATGCGGGCGAAGCGGCCTGTCTCGGGCGAGTCCCATTCGGCCTTCGTCTCCACGCCTATGCCGGCCTGCCGCAGCTTGGCCAAGAACCCGTCCAGATCCTCAACGCGGAAGTTGATCATCCACGCCTTGCCCGCCGGCCAATGATCGGTGTTGCTGGCGAAGGGCATGAACACCGTTGGCCCAGCCGCCTGCCGCCAAGGCTCATAGCCCTCCATGGTGACCCCAAGGTGGTCCATGTACCATTGCGTCAGCGCGTCAGGATCCTTGGCGCGGAAGAACACGCCGCCAATGCCGGTTACGGCCATAACATCCTCCTGAAAAGTCTTCTCCAGCCTACCCTGTCGATGGCGAAAGCCAAGGACCGGCTTCCACCTGAGGCGGCATTGGGCCGCCGGTCCTTTCCGCGCCAAAGACCGAAACCCTCCCGTCGATCGCATGCCACGCCTGCTTTCGAGGCTGGGGTCGTTCACAGACGTCGGTTCTCCGATCAGGCCATCGCCTGGGCGGCGTCCGGTTCAGCGTCGGCGCCGGCGATTGCCGTCTGGATCGCGGCGATCAGGACCTGGACATCGATCGGCTTGCTGACGTGTCCGTCAATGCCGGCGCTGGCGTAGCCGGCGATCTGGTGGGTCATGGCGTTGGCGGTCAGGGCGAGAATCGGCGTCCGCCGCCGGCCTTCGGCGCTCTCCAACCGCCGGATAGTCCGTGTGGCCTCCAGCCCGTCCATGACCGGCATCTGGATGTCCATCAGGATCAGGTCCCACGCCTCGGCGCGCCAGGCGTCGACGGCCTTGGCGCCGTCGTCGACAATGACCGGCTCGATCCCGAACGGGTAGAGCAGGGTCTTAAGCACCAGCTGGTTGACCGGATTGTCCTCCGCGGCCAACACACGCAACGCCGATGACCCTTCCAGCGTTTCCGTGACCTGATCGGCGGGTCGGTCGGTCTGCGCTATTGCGTCGCCCACCCGCGGGACCGGCACACGGACGGTGAAAGTCGAGCCGACGCCAGGACGGGTCTCCACGTCCAGGGTCCCGCCCATCATCACGACCAGCTGGCGGCTGATGGCCAGCCCCAGCCCCGTGCCGCCGAACCGGCGCGTGGTCGAGGCGTCGGCCTGGACGAAGCGGCTGAACAGCCGGGCGCGATGGGCGTCGCTGATCCCGATTCCGGTATCGGCGACCGCGAGGACCAGCAACTCGCCGTCACGGGCGATCTTCAGCCGGACCTCGCCCTGCTCGGTGAATTTCACTGCGTTGGAGGTCAGGTTGTAGAGGATCTGGCGCAACCGGGTTGGGTCGCCGTGGTAAACGCCCCGGGCGGCGTCTTCGAGTTCGAGTCTGAACTCCAACCCCTTGCGGTTCGCCAGTTCGGTGAAGGTTGCGAGCGGTCCCTCGATGATGTCGCTCAGGTCGAAATCAATCTGCTCGATCTCGAGCTTGCCGGCCTCAATCTTGGCGATATCCAGCACGTCGTTCAGGATCGCCAGCAGCAACTGACCGGAGTGGCGGATGATGTCCAGCCGCCCCCTCTGCGTGGTGGTCAGCTCATCGGCCGCCATCGCCTGGGCCATGCCCAGGACGCCGTTGAGCGGCGTGCGGATCTCATGGCTCATGGTGGCGAGGAAGGCGCTCTTGGCGCGGTTGGCCGACTCCGCGTCCTCCTCCGCCCGCTTCAGGTCGGTGATATCCACGCTGACGCACACCAGTCCACCGTCGGCCGTACGGCGTTCGGTGACCCGCAGCCAGCGTCCTTCGGCGGTCTGCAGGGAGAGGCTGCCCACGTTGCTGAAGCGGGCCGCGCGGCGGTCGGCGATCCATTCCCGCTCCCGCCCGGCGGCGTCGGGATAGACCCCGTGGGCGATCTTCGCCAACAGCAGCTCGTCGAACGGCAGGCCGACCGTCAGGGGCGCGCCGCTGGCGCGGCACTGGGCCGCATAGGGCGCGTTCCAGGCGGTCAGCCGATCCTCGGCGTCATAGAAGGCCAGCCCTTCCGGCATGACGTCGAGCGCCTCCTGCAGACGTCGCAGGCTGCCGATCCGCGTGGCGCCGTCGAATGCGACGCCGGTCATCGACGTGACGATGATCAAGGTGGTGGCGACCACCGCCGCGACGATCATCGCGCCGTCGGAAAGCATCGAGGTGGGAACATTGATCGACATGTCTGGCGTGATCGACACCGCCGCCATGCCGGTGAAGTGCATCCCGACGATGCCGAGGGTGAGGAGCCCGGCGGCTCCCGCCTGGTTAAGCCATCTCGACTCCGATCGGGCGACCATCAGCGCGGCGGCCGCCAGCAGCGCGCCGACCAGGACCGAGGCCCCCACATAGACCGGGTCCCATTGGATGATCCCCGCGGTCCGGTAGCCGGCCATGCCTAAATAGTGCATCAGGGTGATGCCCAGCCCGACCATCAGACCGCCGCCGATCGCCGCCAGGTTCGGCCTCGCCTGGCGCAGACGTCCTGATGCGAAGGCGAAGCCCAGCGCGGTGCTGACGACGGCGACGAACAGCGAGCCGATCGTGGCGGGCGCGGCGTAACCGGCCGGCAGACCGGTCCGGAACGCCAGCATGGCGACGAAATGGGTCGTCCAGATTCCGGAACCGGCGACCAGGCCGGTCATGCCCAACCAGGCGCAGCGCCGCCAGAGCGGAAACGGCGGAACCTTTGAGTAGAGGAAGAATGTCGCGCTCGTGGCGGCCACGCACACCAGCGCCGCGACGAGCACCAGGCGCCAGTCGTGTTGGGTGGCCGCGCAAAGGACGATTCTGAACAAGCCCGGCGAGCCCTCATCTGTGCCCGGCGAACCTAGCCGAGAGGTGTTAAGGAGGTTTTCGCTTCACCGCTGCGGCAAATTTGTACAACTATTCGCACCGAACGCGTTGGTGGTGATCGCCGCGCCGAAAGGTGGTGGGGCCGGCGAGCCTCCCCCCGGCAGTGTTTCACGTGAAACAAACCGGGAACACCCTCCAGTCCTCCCCGCGTGCGGGGAGGTGTCGCGAGCGAAGCGACGCGACGGAGCAAATCAACTGAACCACTGAACGCCCCGACAGGCCGCGACGGCCCCCCACTCGCTCCCCAGACCGAAACCCTCCCGCCTCCCGCATGCCAAGCCTGCTTTCGAGGTCGGGGCCAACGTGGGGGACGGCGCCGAAGGCGCCGCCGCAACGCGGCGCGGCCAAGCGGCCGCGTCCCTGACTTGGCCCCGACCTCGAAAAATCATTCCATCATGCGGGTGGCGGCGGATTGTGACGAGGTGAGATTCCCGAATGGCCTGGAAAAGGGCCTCGCGAATTGAGCGCCCTGTCACCACATATCGGTGACTTTCGGCTTGCGCATGAGCAGAAGGGCGTGGGGGACAGCGAGCAGCCAGAAGGCGACCCCGTAGAGGTACCAGAGGACGAAACTGCGCCCCTTCGACTTGGCGATGGCCGCGGGCAGAATGGCGATCACGGCCACGATCAACAGTGTCCCCAGCACAATCCCCCTCCCGGTTACGCTGACAGGATATCAATCGCCGAATGGTCGAGCGGCCTCAAGTCTGGGTGGCGCATGGAATTCCTGCAATTGATATCGCGTCCGAAACGCCGAAGCCCTCCGAAGCCCTCCCGTCGATCGCATGGCCAGCGTACTTTCGTAGGCCGGGGCCAACTCCAGGACGGCGCCAAAGGCGCCGTCCGCGGCGCGGCGCGGCCAAGCGGCCGCGTCCTTGACCTGGCCCCGCCCTCGAAAAATCATTCCATCATGCGGGAGGCGGCGCGGTGTGATGGGGTGTGGGGGACAGGAACACCCGTCACCTCAATCCAAAGCCCCTTCAGGGCGACGAGCCATCCGCCGCCACCGGCCCGCAAGCCCGGTCATCCGGCCAGTCCGCCGTCGCCCCGCCGGCCGAGGCCCAGGCCGCTCCGCCCGGGGCGTAGGGCGAGCCGGTCGCCGCCGTGCGCGCCTCCTCCACCGCCCAGTCCGTATCGGCCCACAGGGACCAGTCCGGATCGATCTCCAGGTCCGCGCAGATGGTGGCGATCACCGCGCCGATCGGGCGGCGGACGTAGTCGTATTCCCACTCCCCCTCATGCATGCGCTCGCTGATCTCGGCGACCCGCGTCTCCAGGGTCTCGGCGTCCATGCCGCTGGCCTCGAGGGTGGCTTCCACTACCTCGAAGACCCGCGCCTCCAGCGCGTCCTCGGCCATGCGCTCGGCCGCGCGGGCCGCGTCGGCTTCCCGCCGCCGGTCCTCGGCCTGGGCCTCGCGCAACGCCTCGGCCTCGTTCCGGGCCCGGGCCTGGCGCAGGGGCTCCTCGCCGTCCAGCCGCGCCGCCAGCGCCAGACTCAGCCGCACCGAGCGGCCCGCCCGCTCCACCGCCGCCATCGGATCCGCCGGCCGCCCCCTGGGGGCCGCCGGCGCCGGCGCAAGGTGGGGCGCCGCGATCGCCTGTTCGATCTGGGCCAGGGCCAGCCGCTGCACCGCCTCGGCCGCCTCCAGCGTCATCTCCACCAGCCGGTGCGCCACCGCGATGCGGCGCTCGGCGCGGGTGTCCGGGTCGGTTCCGAAATGATGGATCTGGGCGGTCATTGCGAGAACATAATAGGAACGTCGTCGCGGATTTGTCAACCCACGCGGCCGCGACGCACCTCCCCCATTCATGGGGGAGGTGTCATGAGCGAAGCGAAATGA
>PLSW01000325.1 GCA_003165275.1 Caulobacteraceae bacterium | reverse complement strand
CATCAGGGGGTGCTTGGGAGTTACCTTTTGCGTCCAGTATCACTCTCGGGGGGGCGGTGACGGTCGACCTAGATCGTGAGCGTGATTTCCGCACGGCGACCAAATGCTCGGATTTCCTCGATGAGATCGGGCGCTGTTCCGACGTCGATGCGCTCGGTCACGCGCCATGCCGATGAGGGTGACCGGTCCTCGAAGAACACGAAGGCCTGCTCGGGATCACAGCGGCGCGAGGTCCATTGCAAGCCGGCGACGCTGGCGTTGCCGCGATGGAAGGCTTCCGCCCATCGCGCGGTTTCGGCGTAGGCTGTCGGCAGCGTCTCGATGAGATCCGCCCTGCCAAGGCCGATCCGATGCAGGTCCGGCGCATGGAGAGGCGCGACGATCATTTCGTGCTTCAGCTTTAGAATGCTCAGCGTGCGACTGGTCACCTTATTCAGCCGGACAGATTTCGGTCCGGCCGTGTGGGGGACGTCGTGGAAGAGCGACTCCCAAACCGCCGCCTCCAAGGTAGTCGCGGCATAGAGGGTCGGCAGGCAGTCGCCTGAAGGGAGCCTCAGGGGCGCAAAGCGGGTCAGCCCACCCTTACACGGGTTATAGGCGGAGCCGTCGAAGGTGGGGTCGTGGAAGCGGTAAAGTTCCGTGCCCGCCTTCAGCGGCGCCATGTTGAACGCTGGAAAGGGATCTGGATGAGCAGGCGTCATCCGACGAAGTCGTCACCTTCGTGGATTGCCGCGGCAACGATCGCATCCTCGTCGACCAGGCGATCCATCGGCTTGGCCCCGTCCAACCAGCCGTTCGGGCTAGAGAACCAGAAGGCGACCTGCCAGGGGCTCATGCCCCGGGGAAGCGCCTTTAGCACCTTGCCAATGACCTTGCGAGGTCGGCCGTCCTGAAACTGGAAAGCAGGATAGCGATCACGCCCAAGGCGCTTAACGCCAAAAATGGCTTCCTGGCTTTTCCAGCGATTGGCTGTGGCGCTCCGGTTGCTCGCTTCATGCCCCGCCAATTGCGCGAGGTCCTCAGCGGAGTGACACTCGACTGTTGCAATGAAACGCGCCTGAGCTTCGGCGTTGTCGCGCTCAATCTCAGGCGAGGGGCGCGCCAAGGGGTCGCTGGGTAGGTAGACGTCGACGAGGGCGTCGAGGCGCGCCTCCGTAAAGGCCTCCTGCCGTGCCAGCACGGCGTGCGGTACTTGGACCATCACCTTGCTGATGAGATCTGAATTGGCTCCGCCTGAGGTGAGAAGGAACAGTCGGTCCGAACCACGAAGGTATTGATCGATGGCCGCGCTGAAGGCCTTGATGACGGCAGATCCTGTCACCGACTTGCCCTGGATGGTGACGCGTTTGCCGTTTATCGTGATGACGGAACCACTCTTGGCCTTCGGCTTGGTGTGGCCGTAGCTTTTGATTCCTGCCCTAGCGTTAGGCCTTGGCGGCGTTTCCTGCACCTGCTCCAGGCCGAGCTCCCTGAGCACGCTCAGGGTAAGCTCTTCCTTCAAAGCTTTGGACGGGATCGCTTCGATCATGGCTTCGGACGGCATGGCGAACCTCGCAAATGAACTCGGATAACATAATATCATCTCACCGGTTTCACTAGTCCTAATCCGACGGCAACGCGCAAGTGACGTGCGGCGATCGTCCCGGTCACAAGACAGTCCGGTGAGGCGAGTTTGGTTTGGCACGACGTGGCTTCGGTCATTTCGATCGGCCGCAATTGTCGTTCCGCGAGGCCCGCTGACCCACTAAGGTGTGGATCGGCTTCGAAGCGGGACCCCGTCGCACGGTTGCTTTCACGTTGATCTTACGAGAAAAGCTGGCTCGCAGCCGGGGTCCCGACCGGTGCCGATCGGAACCCGTGCAATCCTCTGATTTTCCCTTCAGTTCAATGCTATGGCGCAGGATCGGCGGGGGTCCCGCTTCGATGCCGCTGCACAGACTACGACGCGCGCCACCCACATGGCCCATTTGCGAGCCCAAAAGGGCTTTGATCTCGATTGGTTTTGCGACCAACCCATCCATGCCGGCGCGGCCAACTTCGACGAGGCGGCGTTGCTGGACGAATTTCGCGCCATCCACGCCGACGGAGGCTTCGGCTCGATCATCGGCCGCAACTCCTTCCAACGCCAGCGGCCGGCGGCCCTGGAAATGCTCCGCGCCGCCATGGACATCTACGCGACCTCCTGAGCGCAACCTCGAGGTCAGCCGCCCACCGTCATGTGGTCCTCAACGACGCGAACGCCCGGCGCGGCCCAGACCGCGCTCGTGAGCACCTCGTGTTCGGCCAAGGTCCTGACCTTGCCGGAGAGGATCACCTTTTCGCCGAACACCTCCACGGCGACGTCGCCCGCCTCCAGGTCGGCGAGGCGTTCGAGCGCGGCCTTTATCCGGCCGTGAATGTCGGGGCCCTGGGGTTGCGGCCGCAGGGCGATGACATTGCTGACCCCACGCACGCCCTCCAGTCTGCGCACGGCGTCCTCGGCGGCGCGGCGTTGATGCTCCCAGTCGACCTCCCCCGTCAGGGTGACGAGACCCTTCGTCACCGCCACGTTCACGGCGCCGCGGGGAACGCCGACGTCCCAGTCGAGCAGGTTACGGGCGCGATGGGTGAGCGCCTGATCGTCGCTCAGGTGTTCCAGGTGAACCTCGATGTCGTTGATGATCGCGCGCACGCCGCGCACGCGCCGGGCCACGCGTTCCGCGCCGACCTTGTCGGCGTAGCTGGGAATCTTGCCGGTCAGGACGACCGCGCCGGCCTTGGCGGCGACCCCGATATGCGCCACATCAATGCTGGGGTCCCAATGCAGGGCCTGCAGGACGTCGTCGCGCAGAGATTCATCGCTCATCCTGATCCTCCGAAGCCTGACTGGAGCGGCGGTCAGAAGACCTTGAGCCGGAGCCGGATCGCCGCATTGCGCCTGATCAAACCGGCGTGGGCCACAACGCCGCGTTGACCCCGATCAAGGCGTAAACCACGGACCGATCTAAGCATCGATTTTTGGCCACTCCCGCAGGAACGCCGATGTCCGCCGCCCCCTATATCCGCTGGTTCGCCGACTTCGGCGCAGACGATGTCGCCCTCGTGGGAGGCAAGACTGCGTCCCTGGGCGAGTTGCACGCCGCCCTGTCCGGCGCCGGGGTGAAGGTTCCGGAAGGGTTCGCGATCACCGCCCAGGCCTATCGCGACGCCCTGACCGAGGCCGGCGCCTGGGCGCCTCTGCACAAGCTGATGGACGGGCTGGACAAGACCGACATCGCCCTGCTGGACGCGCGGGCCGCGAGCGCGCGGGAGATTGTCTACGCCGCCACCGGCGGCGCGGCGCTGGTCGGCCAGATCGCGGCGGCCTATCGCGCGTTGGAGGCCCTGTGTGGGGAGGCGCTCTCCGTCGCCGTCCGCAGTTCGGCGACCGCGGAGGATCTGCCCACCGCCAGTTTCGCCGGCCAGCATGAAAGCTACCTCAATGTGCGCGGCGAGGCGGCCGTGATCGACGCCTGCCGGCGATGCTTCGCCTCGCTGTTCACCGAGCGGGCGATCGGCTACCGCCTCGACAACGGGTTCGACCATTTCAAGGTCGCGCTTTCGGTCTGCGTGATGAAGATGGTGCGATCCGACGTCGGCGCGAGCGGGGTGATCTTCACCATCGACACCGAATCCGGATTCCGGGACGTGGTCTTCGTCACCGGCGGATACGGCCTTGGCGAGAACATCGTCCAGGGCGCCATCGATCCCGACGAATTCTATGTGCATAAGCCCACCTATCGCGCCGGCTTCCGCGCCGTGTTGCGCCGCCGGCTGGGCGGCAAGCAGTTGCGGATGACCTATGGCCACGGGCGCGGCCGGCCGGTGACCCTAAATCGGCCGACCTCGAAGGCGGAGCGGGCGCGCTACTGCCTTTCGGACCAGGATGTGCTCTCCCTGACGGGCCAGGCCATCGCCATCGAGGACCATTATTCCAGCAAGGCGGGTCGTCCGACCCCGATGGACATCGAGTGGGCCAAGGACGGCGTCGACGGCGTTCTCTACATCGTCCAGGCACGACCTGAGACAGTCGCCTCCCGGCGGGAGGCCCATACTCAGCAGAGCTATACGTTGAAGGGCGAAGCGGCGGCGGTCGTCACCGGCAGGGCGGTCGGCGAGAAGATCGTCACCGGAATCGCGCGGGTGGTCCGCTCGGCCCGGGATCTGGACGTCTTTCAGCCCGGCGAGGTGCTGGTGGCGCAGACCACCACCCCCGACTGGCAGCCGGTGATGAAAACGGCCGCGGCGATCGTGACCGACCGGGGCGGGCGCACCTGCCATGCGGCGATCGTGGCCCGGGAGCTGGGCGTGCCCGCAGTGGTGGGCACAGGCGACGCGACCTCGAAACTTACCTCCGGCATGCTGGTGACGGTTTCTTGCGCCGAGGGGGACGTCGGGCGCGTCTATGCGGGCGCGGTTCCCTTCGAGACCACGACGGTCGACGTCGGCGACCTGCCGGCGACCCGGACCGAGGTCATGTTGAACATGGCTGATCCGAATCTGGCGTTCCGCCTGGGGATGGGGCCGGCCGCGGGCGTCGGCTTGGCGCGGATGGAGTTCATCATCCAG
>PLSW01000373.1 GCA_003165275.1 Caulobacteraceae bacterium | reverse complement strand
CCTTTCCCCATCGCTGGCGAGGCGCATTTTCCCTTCTCCCCTCCTTCTCCCACGAGGGGAGAAGGTTTTTTCCTACAATTTCAGCTCTGTCGCCCAGTTCCCAGGCAGCTCGACCCAGGGCTCGCGTCCATGGTTCGACACCGTCACCGTCGGCTCCGGCAATCCCGGCTCGGCAAAGCGGCCGCCGGCCAGGCCCGTATGGTCCGGCAGCCAGGCCGATTTCCAGAACAGGGTCGAGCCGCAGGTCGCGCAGGAGGAGCGGGTCTGCGGATTGTGGCCCTCAAGACGGTAGTCGCGGACCTCGCCGATAATCGACACTACCTCCGCGTCGGCGAAATAGACGTTCCAGCCGAACGCAGATCCCGTGCGCCGCTTGCAGTCGCCGCAGTGGCAGACGCCGTTGATGGACGGCTCCCCTGCCACCTCGATGGCGCATTGTCCGCAACAGCAGACCGCTTTTCGCACCATGGAATCCCCTCCCCTCGACAACCTTAAGGATAGGCTCGCGCCCGCCGCGCGGCTACCTTGCCGGCGCCTTGCCCTGCGGAGACCGCACCCCATGAAGAAAATCGACCTCGCCGCCGTCCCGGTCCAGACAGAGATAAACTACCCGCCGCCCTTCGACGCCCCCTGCATCGGCGAAGCCACCCAGCGACTCGCCCGCGCCGCCGGGCTGACAGCGTTCGGGGTCAACCTGACCCGCCTGCCGCCGGGGGTGTGGTCCAGCCAGCGGCATTGGCACACCCACGAGGACGAGTTCGTGATGGTGATCGAGGGGGAAGTGACCCTGGTCACCGACGCCGGGGAGGAAATCCTGCGCCCCGGCGACTGCGCCGCCTTCAAGGCCGGCGACCGGGATGGCCATCACCTGATCAACAAATCCGGGCGCGACGTGCTGGTGCTGGAGGTCGGCAACGCCAGCGCCGACGACGTCTGCGACTATCCGGACATCGACATGACCGCCGGCCCCGGTCCCGGCTACGGCCACCGGGACGGAACCCCCTATCCGGTCAAGTCATAGGGGCGCGCAGACCCGCTCCATCCACGAGCGCACCTCGCCGGAGACCAGCGGCCCGACCTTATCCAGCACCCTGGCGTGGTAGGCGTTGAGCTGGCCCACCTCCTCGGCGGTCATGATCGAAAGATCCACCAGCCGCCGGTCGATGGGCGCCAGGGTCAGGGTCTCAAAGCCCAGCATCGGCCGCTCGCCGCCGGGGATGGGCTCGGCCTCGGTGACCACCTGCAGGTTCTCGATGCGGATGCCGTAGCCACCGGTCTTGTAGTAGCCGGGCTCGTTGGAAACGATCATGCCCGGGCGCAGGGCGACGCTGTTGGGCACCTTGGCGATCCGCTGCGGGCCTTCGTGCACCCCGAGATAGCTGCCCACCCCATGGCCGGTGCCGTGGTCGTAGTCGAGGCCGGCGGCCCAGAGCGGCGCGCGGGCCAGGGCGTCGAGGGCGGAACCCGTGGTCCCCGCCGGAAAGCGAACCCGGGCCAGATGCAGGTGGCCCTTCAGCACCAGGGTGAAGCGGTTCTTCATCTCGGCCGAGGGCTCGCCGATGGCCACGGTGCGGGTCACGTCGGTGGTGCCGTCCAGGTATTGGGCGCCGGAATCGACCAACAAGAGCGAGCCGGCCTCCGTGCGCTTATTCAGCCGCGCGGTGGGGCGGTAGTGGACGATGGCCCCGTTGGAGGCGGCGCCGGCGATGGTGTCGAAGGACAGGTCCTTCAAGGCGCCGGTGGCCTCGCGGAAGGCTTCCAGGGTCTTCACCACCTCGACCTCGTCCGGCAGGCTGGCCTGGGCGTCAGTGGCGGTCCAATGCAGGAAGCAGGTCAGGGCCGCGCCGTCGCGGATGTGGGCGCGGCGGGATCCCTCGATCTCCACGGCGTTCTTGCAGGCCCGCGGCAGGGCGCAGGGATCGGCGGCGCGGATCACCTGGGCGCCGGCGTCGTTCAGGGCCTCGAAATACCAGGCCGAGGACTGGGCCGGATCGACCACCACCCGCTGGCCCTTCAGATCGGCCAGGGCGCCGGCGAGGGCGTCCGGCGTCTCCAGGCTGACCTCGTTGCCCAGCCAGGCCGGCAGGTCGGCGGCCACCTTGGCCGGATCCAGGAACAGCCGCGCCTTGCCGTCGGCGCCCAGGATGGCCTGGCCGATGGGCAGGGGCGAGCGGATCACGTCGCCGCCGCGGACATTGAACAGCCAGGCTATGGATGACGGGGCGGTGAGCACCGTGGCGTCCGCCCCGGCGGCGGCCAGATCGGCGCCGACCCGGGCGCGCTTGGCGCTGGAGGCCTCCCCCGAATACTCGATGGGATGGGGGACCACCGCCGCCTGGGGCTGGCCGGGACGCGCCGCGCCCCAGGCCTCGTCCAAGGGATTGGCGTCGACGGGCTTGAGTTGCGCGCCGGCCTTGGCGGCGGCGGCTTTCAGCCGCTCCAGGGCCTCGGGGCTGTGCAGGCGCGGATCGTAGCCCACGGTCTGGCCGGCCGCGAGGACGTCCTCCAGATAGGCCGGCACGCCGCCCTCGACGAGGTCGCGGACCTCGAACAGGGCACCGTCGACCTGATCCTTGACCTGCAGGGTGTAGCGCCCATCGACGAAGACCGCCGCGCGGCGCTGCAGGATCACCGCGGCGCCGGCGGAGCCGGTGAAGCCGGTGGCCCAGGCCAGCCGGTCGTTGGCGGCGGGCAGGTATTCGTTCTGATGCTCGTCTTCGTGTGGCACCAGGAAGCCGTCCAGACCCTGGGCGGCCATGGCGGCGCGGATCAGCGGAACGTGGCGGGGACCGAAGGAGCGGTCGGTGGATTCGTCGAAGGTCTGGCGCATGCAGGCGGTTTAGACCAAATCCGCGCGGGGTGGAACGTGCGCTAGGACCGGTTCGCAGGACTGTGCGGGCCACCGGCCTCGGCGGTAAACGGCGCGCGGATCGCCGCCGGTCGCGCCGACAGGTCCGCCGCCGACGCCGTTGTGACCATGAACAGGATGGCGACGGCGACCGCCACCATGATCGCCGCCAGGGCGAAGAACTTCCAGTCGACGCGAAGCCGCGGCCGCCGCGCCGGCTCGGGCTCGGCGTTCATGGCGGTGGACGTGACGGTGGACGTGACGACGGCAGGCGCCCCACGCGGCCACGGCGCCAATCCGCTGGACATCGGACGGCCAAAGATTTCGGGTTCGGTCATGCGGCGCTCCGAAGATCGAGCAGCCCCCGCATGAAAACACGCGGGTGTGACACATGTTCCGTCGCCCGGCCGCCTCAGGCCCGGCGAAGCACCAGGGTGGCCCAGGCGTCCCGGTGCAACCGCCGCTCAAGACGGAATCCCCGCGAGAGGTAGGCCGCGCGGACCTGCCGTTCCTGGGTGCGCAGCAATCCGGAGAGGATGGCGATCCCGCCCGGTTTCAAGGCCAGCCGGATCGGCTGGGCCAGGGAGACCAGGGGCCGGGCGAGGATGTTGGCGAACACCAGGTCGTAGGGGCCCGCGCCCCGCACCGCCGGATCGCTGAGCCCAGATGCGTGGACGAAGCGCGCCTGGGTCTTGTTGACCGCGGCGTTCTCGCGGGCGATCCGCACCGACACCGGGTCGATGTCGGTGCCGACGACGACGCGGCTGCCCGTGCGCGCCGCGGCGATGGCCAGGACGCCGGTCCCCGCCCCCACGTCCAGCACCCGCTCGAACCGGCGGGCCTTCAGCAGCAGGTCATAAGCGCGCAGGCAGCCGACGGTGGTGCCGTGATGGCCGGTGCCGAAGGCCGCCCCCGCCTCGATGCGCAGATTGACCGCATTGGGCGGGGTGCGGCCGCGGTCGTGCATGCCGTAGACGAAGAACCGCCCCGCGCGCACCGGCGGCAGGCCGGACAGGGCCATGGCCAGCCAGTCGGCGTCGGCCAGGGTCTCGCTGACCACCTGAAGGGCGGGAAAACCCGCCAGCCGGGCGCGCAGGGCGTCGGCCTCGGCGTCCGAGGTGGGGAAGGCGTCGATGCGCCAGACGTCGCGATCCTCGTCCTCCTCCAGGATGGAATAGGTGGCGCCTTCGAGCACGATGTCCGCGTCGATGGCCAGGGCGGCGGCCTCGGCCTCGGCGCGGGGGCCGCGGGCGATGATCTGTTGAGCCTGTTCGTTCATGGGGCCTTCCTAGACGCGCCGGGCGGCGATGGCGAGCGGGGGCGGCGCGCGGGTCCGCATTCGCTGTTGCAAAAGTTGATGCTGCGATGCGGGAACAGGGGCCCCTCCCGCCGATTGAGGCCGCGCGTGCCTGCCCCCCCAATCTCCAACACGGAGCTCAAGCCATGGCCGACCCTACCCCCACCCCGTCCAACACCCCCGCATCCTCCGCCGGCCAGGGCGCCGGCGATCCCGGCAAGGAAGCCCAGCAGGGCGGCGCCCGCGCCCGGCAGACCGTCGAGAGCGAACGCCGCACCTTCGCCGCCGGCGTGGACGCCGCGCGCCAGACCGGCGACCAGGCGATTTCCGCCGGCCAGGACATGGCCCGCCGGGGCGCCGAGGCCGGCCGCGACCTCGCCCAGTCCGGCCGCGTGGCCGGCCGCGAAGCCGCCGACCTCTGGCGGGGCGCGATGGAGCCCTTCATCGCGATGCAGATGGACATGAACCGCTGGTTTGAGGACCTCTGGCGGCAAACCACCGGCATGAGCGCCCTGCCCGGCTTTCGGACCCCGAGGGCCTTCAGCGCCGGCGCGGCCGGCCTCTTCGGCCTGCCCGCCACCGACGTGAAGGAGACCGACGGCGCCTATCTGTTGTCGGTCGAACTGCCGGGCCTGGTGCGGGAAGATGTGGATCTCGCCGTTGCGGGCGACCTGCTCACCGTCTCCGGCCACAAGGCCGAGGCGAGCTCGGACAAGGGCGGCGCCTACAGGGTCAGCGAACGCCGGTTCGGCCGCTTCGAGCGCAGCTTCCCCATCCCGCCGGACGTCGACCGCGCCAAGATCGGGGCGGCGTTCCGCAACGGGGTGCTCGAAATCGACCTTCCCAAGAGCGAAGCCGCCGCGCGGCGCAGCGAGAAGATCGAGATCAAGGGGTAGGGGCGACCCGCGAAGCGCGCGCTGAACTCCTTCTCCCCTCGTGGGAGAAGGTTTTCAGGGGCGCTTCAAGGAATTGGGACGGAGCGGGCGCCTCCGAATTGCATCACGCGCTGGGGTCAAACCCCGCCGGCGCCATCTCGAACCCCGCGAAATCGAACCCCGGGGCCACGGTGCAGCCGACCAGGGCGTAGGCCCCCAGGGGCCGCGCCATCTGCCAGCCGCCCGCCGGCACGACGGCCTGCGGCGTCTGGCCCGCGAGCACATCGCCGCCCAGCTGGTGCTCCACCGGCGCGCCGCCGGCCTCGGCGATCGACAGCAGCAAGGGCCAGCCCGCATGCCAGTGCCAGGCCTCGGCGGCGTCGACCCGGTGCCACCAGGACGATTCGCCAGCCTTGAGCAGGAATAGGATGGCGGTGGACGCCGCCCGCCCATCAATCAGGCGAGGATCGCGGAAGGTCTCGCGATACCAGCCGCCCTCCGGGTGCGGGCGCAGGTCGAGGGCCGCGATCAGCGTTTCGGCGACCATGCCTGAGATTTTCCGACGATCCATCCGGCCCCGGTCAAGCCGCCGCAACACGGATCTCAAGCACCAAGCCCGCCGCCGTGGCGAGATTGACCAGGGCGTCGAGGGAGAACTTGCCGAGCTTGCCTCGCATCAGGTCATTCAATCGCGGGCGGGTGATCGCGAGACGCGCGGCGGCGGCCTCTTGAGACAGGCCCCAGGATTTCACCTGTTCGACAACGGCGCCGAGCAGCGCCGCCCGCGCCTTCATATTGGCCGCCTCGGCCGGGGTGTCCGACAAGGCGTCGAACACGTCCTCAAAGGTCTGAATTTCCACGACTAACCCTTCCACGCTCGCAACCGGCTCGCCGCCAGATCGATGTCCTTCTGCGGCGTCGCCTGTGTCTTCTTCTGGAAGGCGTGGAGAACGACGACGCTGTCGCTCATATTTGCCAGATAGATGATCCGAAAGGCGCCGGCCGCCTCCCGGATTCGAATCTCGCGCACGCCTGGACCCACCGATTTCATTGGCTTCCAGTCCGCGGGGTCGCGACCCTGTTGGACTTCGCGAAGTTGGTAGCCGGCTTCAGAGCGGACCAACTCCGGAAAGTCTCGCAAACGGCCGAGACTGTCGCCAAGGAAGACGATGGGCTTCACCTGGGTTGTGTATCAAATTCGATACACCCCCGCAAGCCTGCGCTTCCAGGGGGCGCCAGTCTGCATCGCCTCGCTGCTCACGCCGGCTGGATGAAGGTGTCGATCACCTTCTTCTCCCCGGCGTGGTCGAAGGCCACGGTCAGCTTGTTGCCCTCCACGGCGGTGACCTTGCCCTGGCCGAACTTCTGGTGGAACACCCGGTCGCCGCGCTTGAAGGCGCCGGCGGAGGTGGGGTCGGAGGTGGCCACCAGCTTGCCCTCGCCCTCGATCACCGTGCGGGCGTCCCGGGGGGTGAAGCCGCGGTTCTGGGCGCGTTTCCAGCCGGGCGAGGAATAGGTGGAGCCGAACTCGGGCTGGTCGTCCCAGCGGCTGCGGGTCTCCTGCATGCCAGGGCCACCGCCGTAATAGCCGGTCTCGCTGGCCGCCTCGACGCTGGCCAGGGGCAGTTCATCGACGAATCGGCTGGGCAGCTGGCTGGTCCAGCGGCCGTAGACCTGACGGTTGGCCGCGAAGCTGACCCGGGCGACCTCGCGGGCGCGGGTGATGCCGACGTAGGCCAGGCGGCGTTCCTCCTCGAGGCCCTTCTCGCCCTTCTCGTCGATGCTGCGCTGGGACGGAAACACCCCCTCCTCCCACCCCGGCAGGAAGACCAGGGGGAATTCCAGGCCCTTGGCGCCGTGCAGGGTCATGATCTGCACCGCGTCGTCCCCGGCGCCGCGGTCCAGATCCATGACCAGCGACACGTGCTCCAGATAGGCCTCCAGGGTGTCGAAGGCGCCCATGGACTGGACAAGTTCCTTCAGGTTCTCCAGCCGGGTCTGGCTGGTGGGACCCTTGTCGAGGCGCAGGGCGTCCGTGTAGCCGCTCTCCTCCAGGATGGTCTCCAGCAGGCGCGCATGGGGCATGGAGTCCCGCAAACTGCGCCAACGGTCGAGGTCGCGCAGGAAGGTCGAGAGCGCCGTGCGGGTGCGGGCGGTGATCTCGTCGGTGCCGACGATCCCCCGGGCCGCCAATGTGGCGGAGACACCGTTGGCCCTGGCCACCTGCAGCAGCTTGGCGACGCTGGTGTCGCCGATGCCGCGTTTGGGCACGTTGACGATCCGCTCGAAGGCCAGGTCGTCGTCCGGGGACTGGACGAGGCGCAGATAGGCGTGGGCGTCGCGGATTTCGGCCCGTTCGAAAAACCTGGGCCCGCCGATCACCGTGTAGGGGATCTGCAGCAGCACGAACCGCTCTTCGAAGGCGCGCATCTGGAAGGAGGCGCGGACCAGGATGGCCATGTCGACATAGTGCCGGCCGTCCTTGTGCGCCCGCTCAATCTCCTCGGCGATGAGCCGGCTCTCCGCCTCCCCGTCCCAGACCCCGCGCACCTGGACCTTTTCGCCGCCCTTGTCGTCCGTCCACAGGGTCTTGCCCAGGCGGCCCTTGTTGGCGGCGATCAGGCCGGAGGCGGCGGCGAGGATGTGTTCGGTGGAGCGATAGTTGCGCTCCAGCCGGATCACCTCGGCGCCCGGAAAATCCCGCTCGAAGCGCAGGATGTTGTCCACCTCGGCCCCCCGCCAGCCGTAGATCGACTGGTCGTCGTCGCCGACGCAGCAGACGTTCTGCCGCTTCTGGGCCAGCAGCCGCAGCCACAGGTACTGGGCGACGTTGGTGTCCTGATACTCGTCCACCAGGATGTAGCGGAAGCGGTCGTGGTATTCGGCCAGAACGTCAGGATGACCGGTGAAGATGCTGATATTGTGCAGCAAAAGGTCGCCGAAGTCGCAGGCGTTCAGCACCCGAAGCCGGTCCTGGTACATCGCATAGAGGGCGCCGCCGCGATTGTTGGCGAAGTGGGCGCCTTCCGCGGGCGGCAGCTTGTCCGGGGTCCAGCCGCGGTTCTTCCAGTGGTCGATCAGCCCGGCCAGCTGCTTGGGGGGCCAGCGCTTGGCGTCGATGTTCTCGGCGGCCAGCAGCTGCTTGATCAGCCGCTCCTGATCGTCGACGTCGATGATGGTGTAGCTGGACTTCAGCCCCACCAATTCGGCGTTGCGGCGCAGGATCTGGGCGGCGACGGAATGGAAGGTGCCCAGCCAGCGCAGGCCCTCGGCCTGGGGGCCGATGATGGCGGTGATGCGGTGGCGCATCTCCCGCGCGGCCTTGTTGGTGAAGGTGACCGCCAGCAGCTCCCACGGCCGCGCCCGGCCGGTGGCCAGGATGTGGGCGAGACGGGTGGTCAGCACCCGGGTCTTGCCGGTTCCGGCGCCGGCCAGCACCAGGACGGGGCCCTCGGTGGCCTCCACCGCGCGGCGCTGTTCGGTGTTGAGACCGTCCAGATAGGACGGCGGCGGTCCGTCCGCGCGGGCGAGATCGCTGATCCGGGGTTGGGGAAGATCGGACAAGGGGCCGGGTTCCCTGTGGGAGGGCGGATGATTCATCGGAACATATGTAGCACGCGCCGCGCGCCGCTTAAGGGCGGATCGGCGCGGCGGCGGAACGTCGCGGCGTCCGACCCGTTAGCTCGGCATGAACGCATCCCCGAAAGCGCCGCCCATGACCGTCGAAGAGCATCCCGTTCCGATCCCTGCGCCGCGTCGGCGCATGCCGTTGCCGGTGTGGATCGCCCTGGGCGTGGCCGTGGTGCTGGTGCTCGCCAGCCTGTTGGTCCTCGTCAATCGACCCGGCGTACCGACCCTCGTGCCCGGACAGAAGGGCGCGGCGCATATGCCGAGCACGAGCTAGCAGCTTGGAAGGGGCCGGCTGGGGCCGCCGCTCAAGGACGAGCTGACGGCCAGGTCAGGGCGGCCACCCGGCAGGCGGACGCCAGGGGCCGGTCGCCACGGTCGGCGTCAATCGCGCCGATCAGGCCGGCGAGACTGAGACCGCGGACGGCGGCCAGGGCCTTCAAGGCCTCCCAAAACTCGGGTTCCAAAGCCAGGGAGGTGGCATGACCGGCCAAGCTGACCGAACGCTTACGCAACTGAGACATAGGTCATTGATCTGCATGCGCGAGCCTCTCGTCAAGCCGCCCCGCGGTTGTTTTCAAGCCTGCGGTATGGTGATGCTGGACGACGTTGGCGCGGCCGCGGGCGCCCTGGCGCGCAGGGCTTCGCCCTCGATTCGGATGCGATGGCGAAGCAGCAGGGCGTTGAGCACGCTCCACACCAGGGCCACCGGCCAGTCGCCGAAGGCCAGCGGCAGAACCGCGATCTCGGCGCAGACCACCCAATAGTTGGGATGCCGGACGAATCGGAACGGACCCCGGCGGACCAGGGGCGCGCCGTCGACGGTGATGATTCGCGTGGTCCAGTAGCGCCCGAGGGTGGCGATCACCCAGACGCGGCAGAGCTGCAAGGCGGCGTAGACAGCGATCAGCGGCCAGTTGGGCTGGCGATCGAGGGGAACCGTGGCGGCGATGGCCACCAGCCAGGATCCATGCAGCAGGATGAATAGCGGGTAGTGGGCCGCCCCCACCTCTCGCCCGCCGGCCGCCAGGAGCCGGCGGGTGTTTCGCCGGGCGACCACCAGCTCACCGAGCCGCTGCAGAACGACCAGGCCGAGAATCCAGACCAGGGGCGGCGGGAGGCTCACGCGGCCTCCACCACCATCATGCCGGCGGTGAAGCCGGGGCCGAGGGTGGTCATCAGCTGCGGCCCGCGCGCCTTGGCGTCCAGGGTCTCGCGCAGCACGAACAGCACCGTCGCCGCCGACATGTTGCCGTGCTCGCGCAGCACCCGGCGCGCATGCACCAGATCGCCGCGCTGCAGACCGAAGCAGTCCTCAAGGGCGTCAATAACCTTGGCGCCCCCGGGATGGCAGACAAAGCCGGCCACGTCGTTCAGCGCGGCGCCGTTCTTCTCCAGGAAGGCGTCGATCACCGGCCGCAGGTCCTCGCGCACCAGGGTGGGGATGTCGCGGGAGAAGACCACCTTCAGCCCGTCGTCGGCGACCTCCCAGCCCATGACGTCCAGACTGTCCGGCCAGGTGTGCTCGCCCCAGGGGCCGAGGCGCGGGGCGTCCGCGTATTCCTCCCGGCAGCTGACGATGGCGGCGGCGGCGCCGTCACCGAACAGGGCCGTGGCGACCAGGTTGCTCTTCGAGCGGTCCTGGTTGCGGAACGTCAGGGCGCAAAGCTCGACCACCAGCAGCAGCACCCGGCTTTGCGGCTTGGCCTGGGCCATGGCCGCGGCGCGGGCGAGCCCGAGCACCCCGCCGGCGCAGCCGAGGCCGAACACCGGGGTGCGTTCGACGTCGCGGCGGAAGGGGAGCCGCTCCATCACCCGCGCCTCCAGTCCCGGCGTGGCGATCCCCGTGGAGCAGATGGTGACGATGGCGTCGATGTCCGTGGGATCGAGGCCGGCCTGCTCCAGCGCCCGCTCGGCGGCCTCGGTCAACAGGTCGACGGCGTTCTTCAGGAACAGGTCGTTGCGCTCGCCGAAGCTGTGCGGTTCGGTGAACCAGTCGATGGGCGCGCAGGCGTGGCGGTGCTCGATCTCCGCATTCGCATAGATCGGCGCCAGCCGTGCAAAACCGCCAGGGGTGGTCGAGAACATGGCGGCCGCCCGCGCGGCGACCTCGGCCTGCGGCAGGTCATAGGACGGCACTGCGGTGGCCAGGGCCGCGATGCGGGGCGTCGGTCCAAGGTCGGATCGGGGAAACATGAACAGCTTTCGGGGCTTGCCCGGGGCGGGCGCACCCAGGGTCAACGCAGTCCTCTGCCCGCCGTTCCCGCACAGGCCGTTGTTGCAAACGACTTGCAAAAAAGTGACGCCTGCGTCACTCTTGGGTTGTGCTTCGATGGATCCCGTTATGACCGCGACCTCTCCAGCCCTCCCCCGCCGCCCGGCGAACCCCTTCCGGCTCGAATGGGGCAAGGCCTTCTCGGCCTTCGCCAAACTGATGGCGGACAAGGAGGACACCGCCCAGGTGTTCGAGATCATGCGCGCCCTGGCCGGCAAATCCTCGCCGGACGGCTATCGGCGGCTGATCGCCACCCCCAGGGGCGGCCGCATCGCCTATGACCGGGTCGAACTGGCCGAGCGGCTGATGGATCGCCAGTGGCTGGCGAGTTTCGCCCCCGGCACTGTTGGCGCGGCCTACGCCGAGTTCACCGCCCGGGAGAACCTCTCCGCCGAGGGCCTCGCCGCGGAAAGCCGCAAGGGGATGGATCCCCAGGCCATCGACATGCGTCATCCGCTGGCCTGGTACGGACGCCGCATCCGCGACGTGCATGATCTCTGGCACATCCTGACCGGCTATGGCCGCGACGGGTTGGGCGAGGCCTGCCTCGTGGCTTTCTCATATCCACAGACCAAGTCCCTCGGCTGGGCCTTCATCGCCTTCGGGGTGTGGCTGCGCAGCGGAAACTCCGGCGGCGTGCCGGTGCGCAACGCCATCCTGGAAGGCTACCGCCGGGGCAAGGCGGCGGCCTGGCTGCCCGGAGAGGACTATGAGGCGCTGATGGCCGAGCCCCTGGAAGCGGCCCGCGCGCGGCTAGGGCTCGGGCGCCCGACGATCTACGATTCGATCCCGGCGGACTATCGCGACGCGGCGGCTCCCGCGGCGGAGCCGGCGACGCTGAAGGCGGCCTAGTCTTCGCGCTTGGCCTGGTCCAGGGCCCGCGCCAGTCGCTCGGTCTCGGCCGTCGCCACAGCCTTTTCAGCCTTGGTGCGTCCGAACCTGACCCGGTTGGCCTGCGCCTGCGACGCCTTGTCGGCGCGGGCCTTGGTCTTTCGCGCGCGATTGAGGTTGATCGGCTCGGTCATGTCGCGAGCCTAGCGCAGGCCATCGCGATTTTCGATCCTCCCCGCGAAACCCTGGCCTGTCCCCCGAGTTGTCCGGGGGCGGCGAACGGCGCCGCGCCTATGGGAGATATCCGATGATCGAAGCGGAACGCATTCGCGAACACATGGAAGTCGTCGGCTCCGACGGCAAGCACGTCGGCAAGGTCGACCATGTGCTCGGCGCGGAAATCGAGTTGGCCAAGTTCGACCTCGGCGCCGGGCTTAGGCACCACCTGATCCCGATCAGCTGGGTGGAGGACGTCGCCGACGACAAGGTGCGCCTCAGCAAGAGCAGCGAAGACGCCAAGGCGCAGTGGCGCGAAAAGCATTAGACATCGATCGCCGATCGGCCCCCTGGGGTCGGTCGGCGCGTCTGTTCAAAATCCGGTAAACAACTTCTCTAGCGCGCGGCGGATAACGTCTTCGTAGGCCGACAGGTCAGCAACGCGAGATCGCAGGCCTGCACGCCAGATGCCGCCCAGTTCGGCGATCGCCAGCACCATCGCTTCGCCATTTATTAGAATTGGCACATCGAAGGGCGCCAGCGGCTTGCCCGCATCCAAAAATCAACGGCGCGACAATCACTGTATCGAGCACACTTAAGTGATGCGATTGCAGGACGACAACATAGGGGGCGAATGCAGCCGATCCCTTGGACGGATTGGCGTAGGCTTCAAATTGCCTCACCACCGGCGCAGGTCTTCTCCAAAAATGCCCCGGCGCTGAACCCGCTCATTGTACGAGGCGATTGCCTCCGCATTTTCCCGCGCCCATGCTTCCGCCCGAACATCCGAGGCGGCCGCGTCGGCGGGGCCGGTGATCTGCGGCGCATCGACGTCAGACACGCCGGGCGAACGATGCATTGCCAGCGCGAGCTTCAGGCCGGCCTCCAACGCCGCGTTAAGGTCGATGTCGGCGCCGCGAGCCCGTTCGAGCAGCGCAGCGTCGACCTCCAATGTGATCTCTGACTTACCCATGCGTGAAATCTAACCCGGACTCACGCCTTTGTCGCCTCACCCCGGCGAGATCATCTTCTCCGGCCGCACCAGGGCGTCGAATTCCGCGTTGGTGACATAGCCGCCGCCCACGGCCTCGTCGCGCAGGGTGGTGCCGTTCTTGTG
>PLSW01000356.1 GCA_003165275.1 Caulobacteraceae bacterium | reverse complement strand
GCTGTCGCTGGCCTTTGCGGTCTTGTTGGCGATCGGCGTCGCCTGGTCATGATGTCGAGGCGCGCGCAATTCCACGGGGTCCCGCCCTTGCCCGCGCGGGACAGGCACTCGATCATGCCGGCGGCCAGACGGGTCATATCGGTGGCGTACGATCGATCATACGCTGCGGGATCGGAGCCGCTGAGGTCCACCGCGCGGGCGTCGATGTGGGCCTCAGCGTAGGCGTCTGCGTAGGTATCGGCGTTGGCTGTCAGGTAGGCGGCGGCGTAGGCTGGTTCACCGCGATAGGCGGATCGGGCCGGCTCACCTTGCAGTCCACCGCCAAGGGCGTTGATCTGGATCAATGCCATCGTCGCCACCCCCGCCCTAGCGTAGTCGGTGTCATCTCGAACTCTGACCCCAAAGTGGTCTTAGAGTATCGGTATGGCAGTGGTCGCCGAATACAGCGACCACCGGGCGAATTCATCAGGACTCAAAAATGAGCCGATGAACGTCTGCGAACTGAATACAGCGAATGGGGGTACGCCAAGACAATCGTTCACAGGGTGGGAGGAATTTGCACATGTCGGTGCTTGCAGTCGACCTGGATCCCGAATTTTCGGAAAGCGAGCGCGCGGCGTGGGAGACGGCCCACCGTTTCGCCCGGGACGTGATGCGCCCCGCAGGGGCGCAGCTGGACAAGCTCTCGGCCGCCGATGTCATCGCCCGGGACTCCATCCTCTGGGACGTCTTCCGAAAGCATCGGGAATTGGGCCTTGGCCTGGTCGAGGAGGACGCCCAGCTGTCCCCGCAGGAGCAGGCCCGCATACGCTGCATTGTCGGCGAGGAGCTGGGGTGGGGCGACAGCGGTCTGGCGATCAGCCTTGGGGTCGCCAACTTCCCCACAATGATGGCCCAGATGTCCGGTAATCCGGCGCTGATCGAACGCTTTCCAGCCGGAACACTGGGCTGCTGGGCGATCACCGAGCCGGATCACGGCTCTGACCTGATCAACTTCGATCACGCCCTCGATCACCCCGGCGGACGCGACGCGCGTCCCAACTGCGTCGCCCGGCGCGACGGCAACCATTTCGTGATTTCCGGACAGAAGTCCGCCTGGGTCTCCAACGGCACCATCGCCGAGGCGGCCGCCCTGTTCTGCGCCGTCGACCTGGGCGACGGGCGCACGGGCGGCGGCGTCTTCGTGGTTCCCTTGAACGAAGGCGGCGTGACCAAAGGCAAACCCACCGAGAAGATCGGCCAGCGCGCCCTCAACCAGGGTGAAATCTTCTTCAACGACCTGCGCGTCTCCGCCGACTGCCTGATCGTGCCGCCGGAACTCTATCGGGCGACGGCCGACCGGGTCCTGTGTCTGGCCAATGGCGGCATGGGCACCACCTTCGTCGGCTGCGCCCGCGCCGCCCTCGAAATGGCCATCGGCTACGCCAAGGAGCGGGTGCAGGGCGGGGTGGCGATCTTCAACCACCAGAGCATGCGCTCGCGCCTGTTCAAGATGTACCGCCAGGTGGAGGCGGCCCGGGCGCTGAACCAGCGGGTGGTGCGCATCAACGCCGGCCGCGAGACGCCCCTGCTCGAGTTGGCGATCGCCTCCAAGGTGACCTCCACCCAGGCCGCGTTCGAGGTGGCCAGCGACGCCTTGCAGGTGTTCGGCGGCGCCGGAATCTCCCGCGACTGCCCGATCGAGAAGGTGTTCCGCGACGCCCGCATCTCGATGATCGAGGACGGCTGCAACGAGGTGCTCGGCATGGTGGCCGCCGCCCGGTTCTGACCCCTTTTCACCCCGACCGGAGACCGGATCATGAATATGAACGCCTATGTGGCCGGCGTGGGAATGACCAGCTTCGGCCGGATGATGGACCGCAGCATGAAGTCCACCGCCGCCGAGGCTGTCCTCGCCGCCCTGGCCGACGCGGGGCTGGACAAGGAGGACGTCCAGGCGGCCTGGATGTCCAACGCCGCCGCCGGCGTGCTCACCGGCCAGGAATGCATCCGCGGCGAGGTGGTCCTGCGCGGGATCGGCATGGGCGGCCTGCCGGTGGTCAACGTGGAAAACGCCTGCGCCAGCGCCTCCACCGCCTTCAACCAGGCCTGCGCCATGGTCAGCGCCGGCGTCTACGACGTGGTGCTCGCCTGCGGCGTGGAGAAGATGTACTTTGAGGACAAGGCCAAGGTCTTCGGCGCTTTCATGGGCGCGGTGGACGTCGAGCAGTTGCAGGCGATCCTGGCCGGCCTGCAGAAGTCAGCGGCGGCCAGTGGGGCGACGGAAGCCTCCAAGAGCGCCGGCCAGAACCGCTCCATGTTCATGGACATCTACGCCGCCGCCGCTCGGAACCATATGGAGCGTTACGGCACCACCGCGGCGCATTTCGCTATGGTGTCGGCGAAGAATTCCTACCACGGATCCCTCAATCCCCGCGCT
Source organism: Caulobacteraceae bacterium (assembly GCA_003165275.1). Classification (GTDB taxonomy): domain Bacteria; phylum Pseudomonadota; class Alphaproteobacteria; order Caulobacterales; family Caulobacteraceae; genus Poindextera. Next base: position 35,215 of record PLSW01000356.1, on the reverse strand, counting down.
CAGTTCCGCGAGGCGTTGACCGTCGAGCAGGTGCTGGCTTCGCCGATGATCGCCGAGCCCCTGACCCGTCCCATGTGCTCGCCCATCGGCGACGGCGCGGCGGCGGTGGTGATCGTCAGTGAGCGGAAGATGCGCGAGCTCGGGCTGGCGCGTCCGGTTCGTGTCGCATCCAGCGTCCTGCGGTCCGGCTGGGATCATGCCCCAGGCGCGGACGGCCTGTCCGAGGTCTGCAGCCGCGAAGCCTTCGAAGAATCCGGCCTGGGGCCTGAAGACCTCAGCCTGGCCGAGGTGCACGACGCCTCTGCGCCGGCGGAGATCATCGCCTATGAGTCCATAGGACTGTGCGGCAAGGGCGAGGGCGGCCGACTGGTCGCGGACGGCGACACCCGGCTGGGCGGCCGGATACCGGTCAGCACCTCCGGCGGCCTGCTGCGCAAGGGCCATCCGATCGGCGCCACCGGCATCGCCCAGATCGTCGAGATCACCGAGCAGCTGCAGGGCCGCTCCGGCGCGCGTCAGGTCGAGGGCGCCCGGGCCGGCCTCTGCCACAACGGCGGCGGCAACATCGGCGCCGACGCCGCCGCCCAGTGCGTCACCATTCTGGTCGCCGGTTAGCGCCCATGGCCCGGGTCCTCAACGAACTGGTCCTGGCCGATCTGATCGCCGCCCGCGCGGAGACCCGGCCGGACCTCGACGTCGTCACCTTCGAACTCGGCGAGGCCGGCGCCGACGAGGTCCGCACCTACGCCGACCTCTGGCGCAACGCCAACCGGCTGGCGGCGGGCCTGATCGCCCGCGGCATGGCCTACGGGGACCGGTTCGCCATCCTGATGCGCAACCACCCCGAGTTCATCGAGCTGATGATCGCCGCATCGCTCACGGGCTTGGTGTTCGTTCCCATCGACCCGCGCACCCGCGGCGACAAACTCGCCTTCACCCTCAACAATTCGGGCTGCCGCGGGGTGGTCTGCGCCGACTACGCCCTGGCCCAGGTGGCCGCGGTGCGCGGGCAGGTTCCCTCACTGGACTGGATCTGGGTGCTTGAGAGCCGCGACGAGCCCGACGCGCTGGCGACCGCCGACGTTCCCGGCGCGGTTGCCCTGGGCGCGGTCCTCGACCGGCCCGAGGTCTTCGTGGATATGCGCCTGCGTCACCCGGACGACGCCCTGCAGATCATCTACACCTCCGGCACCACGGGCGATCCCAAGGGGGTGGTGTTCGCCAACATCCGCTACGGCGGCGCGACGATGCTCTCGGCCATGCTCGGGATCAGCGCCGACGAGCGGCCTTACACGGGCCTGTCGCTGACCCATGGCAACGCCCAGCTGATGACCCTGGCCTCGGCCCTGCGGGTGGGCCAGCGCACGGTGTTCAGCCGCAGGTTCACCAAGTCGCGCCTCTGGGACATCACCCGCAAGTATGGCTGCACCTTCTTCAACCTGCTGGGCGGCATGGCGACGGCCATCTACAGCGAGCCGGTGCGGCCGGACGACGCCGACAACCCCGTTCGCTTCGTGCTCAGCGCCGGGATGCCGCCGGCCATCTGGGAGGATTTCGAGCGCCGGTTCGACCTGAAGGTGCTGGAGGCCTACGGGGCGGTGGAGGGCGGCATGGCCTTCCGACCGATCGGCGTCGGCCCCATCGGCAGCTTCGGCAAGCCGCCGCCCAATCTGGAGATGCGCGTCGTCGACGAGCAGGGCGAGGTTTGTCCGCCCGGCGTGCAGGGTGAGCTGATCAGCCGGGCGGCCACCGGCGAGGCCGCCCAGGTCACCTACTTCAACAACAAGGCCGCCTCCGACCAGAAGACCAGCGGCGGCTGGCTGCGCAGCGGCGACATCTGCCACGCGGACGCCGAGGGCTGGCTGTTCTTCGACTACCGCAAGGGCGGCGGCATCCGCCGCAACGGTGACTTCATCAACCCCGGCTTCGTCGAAGCCGCCCTGGCGCAGAGTCCGCAGGTGACCGACGTCTACGTCTACGGCGTCCCTTCCGCCAACGGCGCGCCGGGGGAGAAGGAGGTGGTGGCCGCCATCGTCGTCGACCGCGCGCGGTTCGACCCGGCGGCCCTCTTCGCCGAGTGCCGCGACAGGCTCGAGGCCAACTTCATCCCGAGCTACCTGCAGGTGGTGGGCGAGATCCCCAAGACCGCCTCGGAGAAACCCCAGGACCGGTTCCTGATCGACGCCCTGCGGGCTCCGGACGCGGAGCTCTACGAGCCGCGCGGCGACGGCGCGCGTCGGGTGTCGTCCGAGGGCCTGGCCCTCGGGGCGGACAGGGCCCGGCCTGTCAAACAGTCGGCCTAGCCCCGGCGGTCATTGAGCGGAGATCGACGATGAACGAGACCCTCGAGCTTGAAGACCAAGAAGACCTGGAGGCGCTGGAGTGCGAATTGGAGGCCAGGGAAACCCTCGCCGAGCGCACGGCCCGCCGGCGGGCCGTCATCCAGGAAGTCGAGCCAGGCGCCGACTGGAACGACGTCGAGCACGCCATCCTGACCCGGCGCAGCATCCGCAAGTTCAAGGGCCGCCAGCCCCCCGCCCACATGATCCGGCGCATCCTGGAGATGGGCCGCTTCGCCCCGTCGCAGGGCAACTGCCAGCCCTGGTCCTTCGTCGTCGTCCGCGACAAGGCGATGATCGCCGAGATGGAGCAGCACTGCGTGGCGGTCTGCAAGGGCATGACCGCCGGCGTCGACTACACCAACTATCCGCCCGGCTCGGAGCAGCGCGCGGCCATCCAGGCGAACACCGAGCAGATGGCCCGGGCCGCCCCGAACAGCTTCCATCCGGTGCCGATGACCGCGATCAAGTCCATCGCCAACGGCCGGTTCGCGGTGTTCCACAAGGCGCCGACGGTGATCCTGATCCTGATGGACAAGCGCGGCGTCGGCGTGCCGGAAATCGACATCGGCGTGGTGGGAACCAACATCGTGCTCGGCGCCCAGAGCATCGGCCTGGGGACCTGCTGGATCGGCTTTTCCCGGTTGCTGAGCAGCAACGCCGAGCTGATGGAGAAGCTGGGCGTCGCCCCGCCGTTCGAACTCGCCGAGGCGATCTGTGTCGGCTACCCGATCGGCAATCCCACCCAGCAGACCGTCTCGCGCCAGACCCACCAGATCGTCTGGTGGGAAGGCGGCGAGCGCCAGGACCTCTACTAGGAGCGCGCCATGACCGCCGAACCCGTGCAAAAGGCCGTGGTCGCCCCCGACCACCTCCCCGTCTGGGATGATCCGCACGAGGCGATCTACCGACAGGTGACCATCGAGCTGGACAAGTGCGACGGCTGCAAGCTGTGCACCGTGGTGTGCCCGGCCAACATCCTTGAGCTCTTTGGCCCCAAGGACAACCTGAAGGTCCGGCTCAAGGCCGACGTCACCGGCTGCATGAGTTGCAACAACTGCTACGCCGTGTGCGCGAGCCAGGGGGTGTACGCCACCGAGGCCTACGACTTCGCCGGCTTCTACGAGCAGAAGCGGATCGGTGAATTCGCCTTCCCTCGCCGCTTCTAGGCCCCTAGCTGGCGTGACGTTGACGCCCTCCAACTGGAGACAGTCGCGTCGGACTGACCGCGCCGCCACCGCTACGCCTCAACTACCCCCTAGCGCGCCATGCCCCGCACCATCACCGAAACGGCCTGATCAACCCGCGCGGCGAAGGCGTCGGAACGCCGCTCGTCGCGGGCCACCCAGACACCGCAGGCAGTGATCAGCATGCTCATCACGCTGAGGCCCATGGCTTGCGGATCGAGATCGGCGCGGAAGTCACCGTCGGCCTGACCCTGGGCCACATAGCCGGCGGCCAGCCGCGTGAGGGCGCGGGAGCCGTCCCGCGAGGCGTCGATTTCCACCTCGGCCAGCCCGCCGATCGCATAGCCCGGGCCGGAGAAGGCCTCGAACATGGCGTAGATCGGCGCCCCGGCCGCCAGCCAGGCCCAGGCGATGGTCTCGCCCATCAGGCAGATGGCCGCGCGGCCGCGCGCCTGGGCCGCCGCCACCCGCGCCTGGACAAGGCCGGCGGTCCGGCGGTTCGCCTCCTCGATCAGGCCGGCCTTGCCGCCGAACAGGCGAAAGAAGGTGGCCCGGGCCACGCCGGCTTTCAGGCAGATTTCCTCGATGCTGACCGCCTCGTAGCCGGCCGCCTCGAACAGGCCGATGGCCACGTCGAAGATGTGCGCCTGACGGGCTTGGCGTTGGGTTGGGGCCGCAGATCGGGTGGCTGGGGCCGCCAAGGTCATCATTGAACCATTCGCTTGCAGTTGATGAGACTCCAGTCTCATATGATCCGCGGTCGGTCGAATGTCCACGCAAGCCTCCCGTCAGGCGGCGAAAGGACAGGGTCGGCTCCAGAGGAAGGATGGACGCATGCAGGCCTATGACCTGATCATCGTCGGCGGCGGCATCGGGGGCTCGGCCCTGGCCACGGTGATGGCGCGGGCGGGCAGGTCCGTCCTGCTGCTGGAACAGTCCGAGGTCTATGAGGACCGCGTGCGCGGCGAATGGATCGCGCCCTGGGGCGTGGCCGAGGTGCAGCGTCTCGGCCTCTACGACCTGCTCGTGCAGGCCGGCGGCCATCACATCACCCGCCACATCACCTACGACGAAACCCTGGCGCCGGCCGAGGCCGAATCCGCCCCCCTGCCCCTGGGTTTCTTCAAGGAAGGCGTGCCGGGACCCTTGTGCCTGCCCCATCCCCTGCATTGCCAGACCCTGTTCGACGCCGCCCGGGACGCCGGGGCGACCGCCCTGCGCGGCGTGCGGGTCGAGGCCGTCTTCGGCGGATCCGATCCCCACGTCGTCTATGAGATCGGCGATCAGACTGTCGAAGCTCACGCCCGGCTGGTGATCGGCGCCGATGGCCGGACGTCGCAGGTCCGCGAGGCCGCCGGGATCGTGCTGCATCAGGACAAGCCGCACCACTGGTTCGCGGGCCTGCTGGTCGAAGGCGCGGGCGGGTGGGACCCGGATTTGCAGGCGATCGGCACCGAGGGCGATTTCGGCTTCCTGGCCTTCCCGCAGGGCGGCGGCAAGATCCGCATCTATGGCGGCTACCCGCTGGATCAGACCCAGCGGTTCAAGGGCCCCGACGGCCCCCGCCGCTTCCTCGACGCCTTCGCCCTGACCTGCAGTCCTGAGGACCGGCACATCGTCGCCGGCGCCCCCGCGGGTCCGCTGTTCAGCTTTTTCAACGCCGACGCCTGGACCGACGAGCCGTTTGCGGAGGGTGTTGTCCTGGTCGGCGACGCCGCGGGTTGGAACGACCCGATCCTTGGGCTGGGCCTGTCGATCACCTACCGCGACGTGCGCGTGGTCAGCGATCTGCTGAAGAGCGCCGACGACTGGACGGCGTTGTCGTTCGCGCCCTACGCCGAGGAGCGGGCCGAGCGGATGCGGCGGCTGCGGTTCACCGCGAAACTGACCGCCGCCATCGACATGGAGTTCGGCGAGGCGGCCCAGGCGCGCCGCCGCAGCCTGTTCGAACGCGCCGCCGCCGACCCCAGCCTGAAGATTCACGCCTTCGCCGTGATGGCAGGCCCTGAGAGCCTGCCGCCGGAGATCTTCACCGACGCCCATCGCGACCGTGTCTTGGGAGCCTGAGACCGCCATGACCGTCACCGATATCGCCGCCTACAACGCCGACTGGCTGAAGGCCTGGAGCGACAAGGATGTCGACCGGCTCTGCGGCTTCTATGCCGGGGACTGCGTCTACAAGGACCGGCAGACCGCCGCCGGCCTGACCGGTCTTGCGGCTTTGCGCGCCTATCTGACCGGCCTCTTCGCCGCCACGCCGGCCATGGTCTACACGCCGGACGAGGTCTGGCCGATCCCGGGGGGCTTCTGTGGCCGCTGGTATTGCGACATGGGCGAAGGCGGCGCGGCCGGTCGGCTGCGCGGGTTCGATCTAGTCATTCTCGACGGCGACCGGATCGCGCTGAACGAGGTCTACGTCCACATGCTGCCGGCGTGAGCAGCCTGACCCGGCCAGACATCCGCCGGGCCGCCACGATCGACGCAGGCTGGCTCACCGCCGTGCTTCACGGCCGGCGGGATCGACGCCGTGGTCAAGGCCTTCCGCGCCGCCAATGTCGGTGCCGGCGAACCCGCGCACAACCCAGCCGCAATCTCTGGTTTTGACGCCGCCTCGGAAGCGTGCGATATAACCTATAACACGTTATAATTATTTCTTGGGGTCTTACGTGACGCTTACAACACAGCGGCGGTTCGTGACGCCCGCCGCGGACGAAACCGTGGCGGCGCTTGCGGCGCGCGCCCTTCCGGACGAGCCGCTCGACGCGGCGATCGACCAGATCAAGAGCTACAACATGCACATCTTCGTCCTGCGCAGGCCGCCGGGTCTGCTGCTGGGCAGCGATGTGGTCTTTGTGGAGCCGCCGTTGCGATGAGCGACGGCGACGCAGCCTCGCCCACGGCGACGGCCGTCATCGTCGGCGCCGACCTGGCGGCCGGGCATGATGGTCAGGCCGAGCTGGTCCTGCGTATCCGGTACCCCAACGGGGTGGTCGGCGACGTCGTCCTCGATGCGCAAACCGGCTTCGCCCTGATGCGACATTGCGACATCGAAAGCCTCGACGGCCTGACGGGCCAGTCCTGGCGAAGAATTCTGGAGGGAGTTGAAGCGTGTACGACATAGTGATCCGAAACGGCTTGGTGGTGGATGGCGAGGGGCAAGCCGGCGTCCGCGCCGATGTGGCCATTCAGGACGGCAAGATCGTCGTCGTCGGCGCCGTCTCCGGCGAAGCCCGACGGACAATCGACGCCACGGGCCGCATCGTGGCCCCGGGTTTCATCGACCCGCACACCCACTTCGACGCCCAGCTGCTGTGGGATGGTCAGGCCCGCCCGGCGCTAGAGCACGGAGTGACGTCGGTGATACCCGGCAACTGCTCCCTGTCCCTCGCCCCCCTGCGCGCCGCCGACCGGGCGACCGTGGTGGGCATGTTCCAGCAGATCGAGGAAATGCCGGCGGAGGCGTTCGCCGAGAGATTTGCAAAGTGGACATGGGAAGACTTCGCCGGCTATTGCGCCGCCATCGAGCCGGACCTGGCGATCAATGTCGCGCCGCTGGTCGGTCATAGCGTGATCCGCCTGTGGGTGATGGGCGCCGAGTCCCAGCAGCGCGCCGCGACCCCGGTCGAGATCGGCGCCATGCGGGACCTCCTGCGCCAGTGCCTGCGGGACGGGGCCATCGGCCTGTCGACCAGCTTCATCGACGTGGACGCGGGCGGCCGGCCGGTGCCCAGCCGCTTCGCCCAGTTCGATGAACTGGACGCCCTCTGCCAGGTGCTCGGCGAGAACGGCGGCCGCATGCTGCAGGTGGTGCCGGAGTTCTACGACGCCGACATCACCATCGCCCGGATCGACCAGCTGGCCGAACTGTCGCTCAAGCACGCCATCCCCACCACCTTCTCGCCGGTCTTCGATTCAAACGCGACGCCGACCTCCGCGCCCCGGATCCTGGACCGGGTCGCCGAACAGTTCGCTCGCGGCGCCCGGGTCTGGCCGCAGATGCAGACCCGGCCCATCGACATCAGCTTCTCTCTGCTGAATCCGTCGCTCTTCCTGGCCCGCCTGCCCCGGTGGGTGCGGGTTCTGCGCCAGCCGCTGGCGCAGCGCCGCGCCGCCCTGGAGGACGGCGAGACCCGCCGGACGATGATCGCCGACTGCGGCCCGGACGGCGGAGAAGCGATGTTCGGCGGACTTGTGGTGCGCGGCGGCGACAAGGCGCCGAAGGCCTACGTCGGACGCCGACTCGGCGACATCGCCCGCGAGCGGGGCGAGGGCGCGGCCGAGGCGGTGCTGAACATCTCCCGGGAAAACGACCTCGACGTCGCCTTTCTGGCGGCCAACGGCGGCCACCACGACACCGCCCGCATCGGCCCGATGCTGGCCAACCCCCTCGTCCATATCGGCGCCAGCGACGGCGGCGCCCATCTGGCGTCCTTCTCCACCTACGGCGACACCGGCTACCTGTTCAGCGAATTCGTCCGCAAATCCGGCGACTTCACCCTGGAGCAGGCGGTCAAGAAGATCACCGCCGACACGGCCGACATCTGGGGCCTGAAGGACCGCGGCCGGCTCAAGGCCGGCCTCGCCGCCGACATCGTGGTGTTCGACGCCGACACCATCGCCCGCCTTGAGGAACGGCCGGTCTTCGATCTGCCCGGCGACGGCATGCGTTACATCCGCTCGGCCACCGGCGTGGACGTGGTGCTGGTCAACGGCGCTGTCGCCTACGCCAACGGGGCCTACACCGACGCGCGCTCCGGCGCGATCTGCCGCTAGCTCGCACAGAGAGCCCCATGCGTGAATCCGTCCTCGTTGTCGGCGCTGGCATCGCCGGCCTGTGCACCGCCCTGGCGCTCGGCCCGACGGGCCGGCAGGTGACCCTGCTTGAACGCGACGCCGCCCCGCCCGAGGGAGACGCCGACGCCGCCTTTCGCGACTGGAAGCGCACCGGGGTCGGCCATCTGCGCCAGAGCCACGCCTTCCTCGCCCGCCTCAGCCTGTTGCTGAAGGCCGACCACCCGCGGCTCCTGGAAGACCTGGCGGCCTTCGGCGTGCGCGAACTGCCCTTCGAGGCCATGCTCTCGGAAGCCCAGCGCCGGGACTATCGGCCAGCGCCCGCGGACGCCGACCTGACCATCATCACCAGCCGGCGGACAACGCTGGAACTGATCATGCGACGCTATGTCGAGGCCATGCCCGGGGTGACCATCCGTTCCGGCGTCTTTGCCCGCCGGCTGATCACCGAGATCGCATCGGACGGCTCGATTACGGTGGTCGGCGTGGCGGGCGATGCGCCCGAAGGCCCCGTCGAATTGCGCGCCGACCTCGTGGTCGACGCGGCCGGCAAGGGCGGCGACCTCGTCGGTCAACTCACCGCCGAGGGCGCGGTGGTGGCTGAGTCCAGCGAGTCGGCGGGCATCCTCTATTTCACCCGCCACTACCGGCTGAAGCCCGGCCGCAGCGAGCCGCCGCGCATCGGCAATCCGCCCCCGAGCGGCGACCTGGGCTTCCTCAAGTTCGGCGTCTTTCCCGCCGACAACGGCTGTTTCTCGATCACCATGTGCGCCCCGGAGATCGAGTACGAGATCCGCAAGGCGATCATGAAGCCGGATGTCTTCCAGGCCATGACCACCCTGCTGCCCGGCCTGCGCCCCTGGACCGATCCGGAATTGTCGGAGCCGACCACCAAGGTCTTCGGCATGGGCGACCTGATCGCACGCTGGCGGGACCTGGTCGTGGACGGCCGCCCCGCGGCTTGCGGCTATTTCGCCATCGGCGACAACCTGGTGCGCACCAATCCGCTCTATGGCCGGGGCTGCTCGTTCGCGGCGGTCGCCGCCTACCAGTTGCGCGACGTGCTGAACCGGTCCGCCGATCCGGTCGCCCGCGCCCTCGCCTACCATCAGGCGATCCACACCGAACTGCTGCCCTTCTACACCCTGATGAACCGCCAGGACCGCGCCGCCATCCATAGAGCCCGGGCCGCGCTGACCCCCAGCTACAAGCCCTCGCTCAAGGCCCGACTGGCCAAGAGCTTCGCCGAGGACGCCGTCGCAATCGCCCTGCGCTACGACACCAATCTGCTGCGCCAGGGGATGCGCGGCTTCCACATGCTCGAGCACCCGGAAGCCTGGATCAAACGGCCGGCGAATTTGCTCCGTATCCTGATGTACTGGGCGCGAGGCAAGCGGCGGAACGCCGCCGCCTATCCGCCAAAACCTGGGCCGGATCGCGAAGCGATGATGCGCAGCCTCGGACTCGACCCCCAGGCCGATATTGCGCTGGCGATGCAGGCCGGCTGACGCCGCCACGAACCGTTGACGTCCAGAGGTGGGGCCATGCCCCTATCGGCCGGGCGGCTTCATGTCGCGCCTGGAAGGCGCGGGCTGACGGACCGGACAAGCTGTGCCAAAGGATTGTGTGCGCCGGCGGCGCGGTCGCGGGACGAGGCATGACCAGCACCAAGCGCGAGCAGGGAAAGGAAGTCCGCCGCAAACGGATCGTCGAGGCGGTCCGCGCCCTGATCCGCGAGACGGGGGACACCGGGCTTTCCATGCGCGCCATCGCCGCCCGCGCCGACGTCAGCCTGGCCACCCCCTACAACCTGTTCGGCTCGAAGCGCGGCGTGGTGATGGCCGTGCTGGAGGACGCCCGCGAGTTCCAGGAAAAATTCTCGTCCCTGAAGAACCTCAGCGCGGTCGAGCGCATCTTCAAGGCCCTCAGCATCACCTTCGCCTACCATGTTCAGGACCCGGAATTCTATCGCATCCTGTGGGCGTCTCTTCTCGACCCTCGCGGCGGCGACGCGGAGTTGCGCACGGAGCTGATCACGCCGCAGAACAGCTTGTTCTGGCGCGGCCTACTGGAAGAGTCCAGGCGTGAAGGCGCCATTGCCGAGGACATCGATATGGACCTGCTGCAGCAATCCCTGAACGGACGGTTCGCGGCGGTGATGCTGAACTGGATCATGGGCGGCAGTGCGGTGCGTGAACTGGAGGCCGCCGCCTGTTTCAGCTACGCCGCGACGCTCTGCGCCTGCGCGACCGAAAGCTTCCGGCCGCAAATCCGTCGGCGGATGCTGGACTTCCAGTCCGAGCTCCTGGCCCTGCGCCAGGCGCCGGCCGACGCCTGAGCGCCGCCCCCAGCCCTCAGACCACCCGGCCCTTCAGTGACGCCAGCCACGGGATAAGCAAGCCGTTCACCGCCTGCGGGCGCTCCTGCTGGGTCCAGTGACCGCATCCTTCAAGCACATGGGCGCCTTCCAGGTTGGGAACCTGCTGGCGCAGGGTTGCGATCGGGTCCTGGGCCATGCCGAAGGCGGTGAAGGCGCCGTCGCGATCACCGGCGATGAAGAACGCCGGCCGTTCGATCTTCCGGCCCTTGTAGGGTTGCAGGAAACGCCAGTCGCGGGTGTGATTGCGATAGCGGCTCAAGGGCCCGAAAAAGCCGGAACGGCTGAACTCGCCGACGTAGTAGTCCAGGTCCTCCGCCGTCAGCCAGGCGAGGAACGGGTCCGGATCCGGAAGACCGTCCAGCAGGTTATCCGCCGAGGTCTTTTGCATCGTCGACAGGCCGGTCAGGTCGATATCGCCGGAAGCGACGTAAAAAAAGCGGCGCAGGAAGTCGCGCGGATCGGCGTCGAACACAGCCTCCGCCTTGCCGACCGGACGGAAGTAGCTCTGGTAGAAGAAGACGTTGTTGTCGTCGAACATCGCCTTGATGACATCGTCGAACGACTGTTCGGGCACGCCGGAATGGATGACCGACATGGCGGCCACGGCGGCGACCTTGTCCGGATGCAGCAGGCTGGTCTGCCAGACCATCGGCGCGCCCCAGTCATGGCCGACCAGGATGAATTTCTGCCCCGGCGCCACCGCCTCGGCGACCCCGAGGACGTCGGCGATCATGTGCTCCATCGCATAGTCTTCGACCCGGCTGAACTTCTGCGAGCCGCCGTAGCCGCGCACGTCGATGGCGCAGGCGGTAAATCCCGCCTCGGCGATGGGGTCGATCTGATGCCGATAGGAATACCAGCTCTCGGGGAAACCGTGGACCATCAGCACGAGGGGTCCGGAGCCCTTCACCACCGCCCCGATCTGGACGCCGCCCGCGTCGATCATGCGAAAAGACTGCATTCCACCGCCCCCTGAACGTCGCGGGGCCCCGGCGCCGACAGGCCTGCTCCGCATGATCGCCAACCTAAGCGGGGCGTTCGCGTCGCTCAACAATAATTACAACGCGTTATAATTATTTTGGTCGCCCCTAGGGGCGCCGACCAAATCCGCGCGAAACCCGGGGCCCTAGGCGAGGTAGCCGCCGTCCACATTCAGGCAGGCGCCGGTGATAAACTGGGATTCCGGCCCGGCCACGAAGGCGACGAGCGCCGCTACGTCGGCGCCCTGACCGTAGGCGCCCGAGACCAGCATCGCCTTCGCGGCCGAGGCCCACGGGCCGTCCGCGGGGTTCATGTCCGTGTCGATGGGGCCCGGCTGCACGACGTTCACGGTGATCCCGAGCGGGCCGAAGTCGCGGGCCGCTCCGCGGCTCATGCCCGCCACCGCCGCCTTTGTCGCGGCATAGATCGCGCCGCCGGCGAACGGAATGCGCTCGGCGTTGACGCTGCCGATGGTGATGATCCGCCCGCCCGGCCGCATGTGCCGCGCCGCGGCCTGCATGGCCACGAAGACGGCGCGCACGTTCACCGCGAAGGTGCGGTCGTAGTCCTCGATCCGGGCGTCGGCGACGTTCGCGACGACGCCGATTCCGGCGTTGTTGACCAGGATGTCGAGGCCGCCGAAGGCGCTCACGGTGGCGTCGACAGCCGCCACGACGGCCGCGGCGTCCGCGGAATCGGCCGCGATCGCCAGCGCGGTCCCGCCCGCTTCACCGATCTCGGCGGCCAAGGCGCGGGCCGCCTCCACGGAGGCCGAATAGGTGAACGCCACCCGGGCGCCGTCGGCGGCAAGCCGCCTGACGATGGCAGCGCCGATCCCCCGCGCGCCGCCGGTGACCAGCGCGACCTTCCCTTCAAGACTTCGGCTCACGGCGCACTCCTTCGGCGGTTGGGAATTGGGCGGACACAGGCCATGCCGTCGGCGCCCCGCCCCGGTCAAGGGCGCGCCCCGCGTTGGCCCTTGGCGCCGGGGGCCGGCTCGACGAGGATGCGCCCGCGGGCGCCGCGCGAGGCGTCGCCCCACTGTCAGGAGCACCGGCTGGACCGCGCGTCACCCGATCGATCCGCCACCGAAGCCGCCCCCGAGCGGGTGAAGGCCTGGCGATTCACCACCGACGGCCTGCCCGAGTCGGCGCGCCGGGGGGCGTGGCGCGAGGTGATGGCCAACCTGCGGCTGCCCCTGGCCGACACGCCCGGCGCGGAACGCTTTGACGGCGAGGTCGCCTGCCTGACCTCGCCCCTGGGCATGGACTTCGCCCTGATGCAAGCGGGGCCGCAGGTCATTTCCGGGCGCAACGCCAACCAGCCGGCCGCCGTCTGGCTGGTGGTGCTGCTCGCCGGTGAGGCCAGCCTGACCTTCGACGGCGCCACGGAGGCGCTTCGGATCGGCGACATCGCCTATGGCCGAACGGGGCTGGACGCGGCGTTGCGGATGTCGACGCCCTTCCGACTGCTGTTCATCAGCGCGCCCCGGGTCGCCCTCGACCATCGGCTGATCGCGCCCCTGTCTCTCGGCGTGGGCCGCTTGCGCGGCGACACCGGTCTCGGCCAGGTGTTTTCGGGCCTGCTCACCGCCACGGCCAACGCCCTCGCGACCCTGACCTCCGACCAGCTTCGCCCGGTGGAACTGGCGCTGACGGAATTCCTGGTCGCCAACCTCGCCGCCGAAGATTCCCCCGCCGCCCTGGGCGGCGCCGACGCGGCCCGCGCCGCGCATTTCCACCGCGTCTGCCAGACCATCGAGACGCTCCTGGCCGAGCCCGCCCTGTCCCTTGGCCGGGTGGCGGCCGCCGACGGAATCTCGCCGCGGTCCCTTCAGAAACTGTTCGCCGCCGCCGGTCAGAACTTCTCCACCTACCTGCGCACCCGGCGGCTGGAGCGCTGCCGCCTGGACCTGGCCAGTCCGACCTGCGCCAGCCTCTCGATCTCGGAGATCTGCTTCCGCTGGGGGTTCAACGGATCGGCGCATTTCAGCCGCACCTTCCGTGAACAGTACGGCGTTTCCCCAAGCGAGTTCCGCCGCAAGGCCGCGCTGGCAAGCTAGATCGCCCTAGAAGGCCGCGTCAGCCGCGCGGCGGATCCGCAGGCCCTCCGCCTTCAGCCAACCCTGGTCGGCGCCGCAGACGAACACGCTGTAGCCCAGGGCCTTCAGCGCGGGGATTTCCGCTGGCGCGCCGATGAAGATGCCGGTCGAGCGCCCATGTCGCCGTCCCGCCGCGGCGACGGCCTCGACGGCGCTGACCACCGCGGGATCGTCCTGCCGGTCGACTCCCAGGGAGGCGGCCAGATCCGCCCGCCCAACGAAGAGGCAGTCCACCTCGGCGACCGCGCAGATGGCGTCCAGGCGGTCCAAGGCCGCGGCGTCCTCGATCTGGCACCAGACGCTGTTGGCCGCGTCCGCCGCCGCGCGATAGGCCCCCGCGTCCGGCGCGCCGTAGCCGGCCGCCCGGGTCGAGGGGGAAAAGCCCCGGCTACCGCGATCGTAGCGCACGGCGCGGGCCAGCGCCTCGGCCGCCTCGGCGCTATCGATGTGGGGGGCGACAACCCCGCCGAGACCCAGGTCCAGGCACTGGCCGATAAACCCAGCCTCGATCGTAGGCGGGCGGACGAGCAGGGGCAGGCCCCCGGCGCGGCCGGCGAGGGCCATCCGATCGAGGGTCGCCAGGTCGAACGGCGCGTGCTCGGCGTCGACAATCGCGAAGTCGAGGCCGGTGAGGGCGATCAGCTCCACGACCTGATGCGACGCCGTTTTGATGAATACACCCAGCAGGGGCCGGCCGCATCTCACCGCCGCGCGAAACCCGTCAGCCATGTCCGCCCCTTGTCCCGCCTGATTTTTCGGCGCCGAACCTAGGGCGGTGGACTGCCCCGGGTCAACGCGGCGATCTCGGTTCGGAGGTGAACGGACGGATTGACAGCGTCTCCTCTCCGTGACCCAATTCCGTTCAGCGTATTGTTATTCCACTCAACGGAACAAGGGAGTTCGGCTTGCTTGGCCTCGCGGATCCACCGGCCCCACCCATGACGTCGGACCTGGAGTCCGTCGAACTGGTGCTGCGCATGCTGGAAGCCCTGGCCGTGTCCACCGAGCCCCGCGGGGTCACCGACCTTGCCCGCGAGTTGGCCATCTCCAAGCCCCGCGCCCATCGCCACCTGCGCGCCCTGGTCCAGCGCGGCTACGCCCGCCAGGACCCGCGAACGGAAGGCTACGAGATCGGCGTCCGGGTTCTGGCCCTGGGCGAGATGGTCCGCGAACGGTTCGACGCCGTCGGCGCCATGCGCCCGGCCATGGCGCCCCTGCGCGAGGCCACCGGCCTGACCGTCACCGCTTCCGCCATCATCGGCGAGGAGGTCGTCGTCCTGGAGATGCTGCAGGGCCGCACGGCCATCGAGTTCACCGTGCGCCCGGGGTCCAGCCTGGCCCTGCACGCTTCCGCCCACGGCCTCGTCGCCCTGGCGTTCGGGCCGCCGGCGCTGATGGGCGCGCTCATGGACAAGCCCCTCAACGCCTTCACCGACCGCACCCTTACCGACCCGGAAATCCTGCGCGACGAAACCGACCAAATCCGCCGGCAGGGCTGGGCCACCGCGGTCGACGCCGTTCAGGTGGGGGTCAACGCCCTCGCCGCCCCCGTATTCGATCACCGCGGCGTCTGCCGCGGCGCGATCGCCCTGGTGGGCGCCACCCAGTTCATCCCCCAGACCCCTTTTGACCGCCAGATCGAGCTTGTGACCGCCGCCGCGCGCGACGCGTCCCACCGCCTCGGCTGGCATAAGAGTTAGTTCATGGCCTATTCCCTGGCGATCGATATTGGCGGCACCTTCACCGACGCCGTGCTGCGGCACGACAGCGGCGCCCTGATCGTCGACAAGACCCTGACCACCCACCACAATCTGCTGGAGGGCTTCTTCCGCGGCGTGGATCTGGTGCTGACCAAGGCCGGGATCGGCGCCGAGGCCCTGGACGGCATCGTCGTCCACGCCACCACCGTCGTCACCAACGCCCTGATCGAGCGCAAGGGCCAGCCCACGGCCATGATCACCACCAAGGGCTTT
Organism: Caulobacteraceae bacterium; assembly: GCA_003165275.1. GTDB lineage: Bacteria > Pseudomonadota > Alphaproteobacteria > Caulobacterales > Caulobacteraceae > Poindextera. The sequence continues at coordinate 19,463 of PLSW01000356.1, read as the reverse complement.
CGCGACATCCTGACGATCCGCAACGAGCATCGCTATGAGATGTACGATCCGCAGATCGAATTCGCCGACCCGCTGATCCCCCGCGAACTCACCTTCGAAGTCGACGAGCGCATCCTGGCCGACGGGACCCTGCTGCGGGGCGTCAATGAAGCCGAAGTCATCGCGCTGATTCCCGCCCTGAAGGCGGCGGGCGTGGTTTCGGTGGCCATCTGCACCATCAACGGCTTTCGCAACCCGGCCAACGAGCAGGCCATCGCCGCCGTTCTGCGCCGCGAACGCCCGGACCTCTACCTGTCGCTGTCGTCCAGCGTCGCGCCGCAGATTCGCGAATATCCGCGCGCCTCGACCACCGCGATCAACGCCTACACCACCCCCATCACCGAGCCCTATCTGCACGGCCTGGCCGAGGGGCTGGAGGCGGCGAAGGTCGCCAACCGGCCGCTGATCATGCTCTCCAGCGGCGGCGTCATCGGCGCCGAGGTGGCGGCGCGCAATCCCGTGCGGATGATCGAAAGCGGCCCCGCGGCGGGCGCCCTGGCCTCCGCCTACTACGCCGAGCGGCTGGGCCTGGACCGGCTGATGTCCTTCGACATGGGCGGCACGACCGCGAAAGCCTGCCTGATCGAGGACAGCAAACCCCTGGTCGCCGGCAGCTTCGAGGTCGATCGCATGTACCGCTTCTGCGAAGGCAGCGGCATGCCCCTGACCATTCCATCGATCGACATGATCGAGATCGGCGCCGGCGGCGGCAGCATCGCCTCGGTGGACAGTCTCGGCCTGCTCAAGGTCGGACCGCGCAGCGCCGGGTCGATGCCGGGTCCGGCCTGCTACGGCCGCGGCGGGACCAGTCCCACGGTGACCGACGCCGACCTGGTGCTGGGCCTGCTCGACGCGGGCAACTTCCTGGGCGGCGAGATGCGCCTCGACAAGGCCGCCGCCGAACGGGCCGTGGACAGCCTGGCCACCGCCCTCAACACCAGCCGCGAACAGGCGGCCGCCGGCGTCTACCGCATCGTCGCCGAGGCCATGGCCGGCGCCACCCGCGCCCACGCGGCCGACCGGGGGGTCGACCACCGCGGCCTGCCCCTGCTGGCCTTCGGCGGCGCGGGCCCCCTGCACGCCTGCGCGGTGGGCGAGCTTCTGCAGAGCACCTCGGTGATCTTCCCGCCGCACGCCAGCGTGCTGTCGGCCTTCGGCGCCCTGGTGACCCCGGTTCGCCTGGATCTGGTGCGCAGCGCCCTGACCCGGTTGGAAAGCCTGGACTGGAGCGAGGCCGACCGCCTGCTCGGCGACATGACCCGCGAGGCCGAGACCGCCCTGGACGACGCTGGGGTCGCCGCCGGTGAGGTGCGCTGGACCTATGGCGCCGATCTTCGCTATGCGGGCCAGCAGAACGAGGTGACCATCACCTTCGCGGACGATCCGCGGGGCGAGCGCGACCTGGACGTCCTCCGACGCACCTTCGAGACCGCCTACTTCGCCCAATACGAGGTCAACCCCTCGCACGTGCCGATCGAGGTGGTGAGCTGGCGGCTGACCGCCCGCGGGCCGGAGAACGTCGTCGAAGGGGCCCCCGCCCCGATCGGCGCCCCGGGACCGGCCAAGGGCGAACGCTCGATCCCCCTTTGGCCCGGCGCCGGGCTGGTCCAGGTCTATGACCGCGGGGCCCTGCGCCAGGGCCAGGTCATCAAGGGGCCGGCGATCATCGAGGAACGCGAGACCACCATCGTTCTGCCGCCGGACTGGGATGGTCTCGTCAACGCCCTGGGCTGCATCGTCGCCGAGCGGAGGAGCTGACCATGGACGGCATCGAGCTTGAAATTCTCTGGTCGAACCTGATCAGCATCGTCAGCGAGCAGGCCAAGGCCCTGCAGCGCATCGCCTTCAGCCCGGTCGTGCGCGAAGCCGGCGACCTGGCCAGCGGCCTCTTCGACGCCCGCGGCCGCATGGTCGCCCAGGCCAATACCGGCACCCCGGGCCACATCAACTCCCTGGCCGCGGCGGGCCTCGCCCTGGCCGCGGAGTTCGACGGCAAGCTGATCCCCGGCGACATCGTCATCACCAACGACCCCTGGATGTCGGCCGGCCACTTCTTCGACATTACCGTGCTCTGCCCGGTGTTCTATGGCGCGACCCTGATCGGCTACATCGGCTCGACCATCCACCACACCGACATCGGCGGCTACGGCATCGGCGCAGGCGCGCGCGACATTCATGAGGAGGGCCTCTGGATCCCGCCGCTCAAGCTCTACGAGGCGGGCGAGCCGAACAAGGTCCTGCACGACATCATCCGCCGCAACGTGCGCACCCCCGACCACGTGTTCGGCGACCTGTCGGCCCAGGTCTCCAGCGGCAGGGCCGGGGGCGAACGGATGGTGGCCCTGTGCCGCCGCCATGGCCTGGACGACATCGAACGCCTGTCCGACGAGATCATCACCCGCTCCGAGGCGGCCACCCGCAACGCCATCCGCGCCCTGCCCGCCGGCACCTGGCATGGGGAAAGCCAGTTCGACGTGCCCGGCGGCGAGGTGATCACCCTCAAGGCCGCCGTCACCATCGACAATGTGGCCGGCGAGGTGACCATCGACTTCGACGGCAGCTCCGGCGCCAGCGCCGCCGGCATCAACGTGGTGATGAACTACACCCACGCCTATTCGACCTTCGCCGTCCGCAGCTGCCTCAACCCCGAGCAACCCAACAACTTCGGCTCCCTGGCGCCGATCAAGGTGACCGCGCCCAAGGGCTCGATCGTCAACGCCGAATACCCGTCGCCCCTGAACGCCCGTCATGTGGTCGGCATGTTCGTGCCGATGCCGATCCTCAAGGCCCTGCACGCCGTCATGCCCGACCGCGTGCTCGCGGAGGGCTCGGGCGCGGTGTGGACCGTGCAGATTCAGGGGAAGCGCGAGACCGGCGAGGCCTTCACCTCCTCCATGTTCAACTATTCCGGCGGCATGGGCGCCCGACTGACCAAGGGCGGCCCCAGCGCCACCTGCTATCCGACCGGCGTGGCGGCGGTGCCGGTGGAGATCCTTGAGGCGGCGATGCCGATCGTCTTCGACCGCCGCGAGATTCGCCTGGGCTCCGGCGGCAAGGGCCGCACCACCGGCGGCGACGGACAGATCATCGGCTTCCACATGCGCACCAACCAACCGTGGCTGCTGAACGCGGTGCCCAGCCGGCTGGACCGCGGTCCCGATGGCTTGGCCGGCGGCGACGACGGCGCGGCGGGCCGCTTCCTGGTCAACGGCGAGCCGGTGTCCGAGGGCAAGAAGATGATGATGCAGCCCGGCGACGTCGTCCTCCTGGAGACCCCAGGCGGCGGCGGCTACGGCCCGGTCTGAGCGAGGAGGCGCGCCATGGATCTGAACACGATCGACTGGAATTCGACCCCCTGGGAGCCCGTGCGCGAGGGGGTGGAGCGCAAGGCCTTCTCCGGCGAGGGAGCGACTGTGTCGCTGAACCGCCTGCAACCCGGCCACGAGCCGCGACCACACGACCATCCGCACGAGCAGATCGTCTATATCCTGTCCGGCCAGATCGACTTCCACATCGAGGACACGGTCACCCGCCTTGGCGCCGGCGGCCTGCTGGTGGTGCCGCCGAACGCGCGGCACTGGGGCGTGGTGGTCGGCGACGAGCCGGTGCTGAACCTGGACGTCTTCACCCCCAAGCGCGCCGAATACGCCGCCTGATGCGAACCGAGGAGGAAAGCATGAACACGCCCAACACCCTGATCTTCGTCGATCTGGCCTCGGACGATCCGGCGGCGGCCGGGACCTTCTACGCCGAGGTCTTCGGCTGGCAGGATGACGCCCGCCCGCACGGGGTCTTCCACCGCCTGGTGCCGGGCGGCAATTTCATCAATCCGGACGGCTCCGAGAGCCAGATCGGCAACCTGCACCTGGGCATTTTCAACGCCGAGAACGCCCGCCCCCACCCCAATCCCGACGGCGTCGAGCCGCGGACCCTGGTCGGCGAGGGGCGCAAGGCGCGGATCTGGATCCTGGTCGGCGACGGCCAGTCCTATGAAGACATCATGGCGCGGGCGATCGAGCGCGGCGCCACGGAGCTTTGGCGCAACCACTATTGGAAGGAGTTCAACGGCTACAACCACGCCTTCCGCGACCCGTGGGGCAACGAGATCATCCTCTGGGGCAAGGCGGGTCCGGACCCGCAGGTTCCCGCCAACTTCACCCGCGAATAGCCGCCGTCGTGACCGCCAAACCTGTCCATCCCTGGGTCACCTTCGCCTCGCTGAGCCTGATCTATTTCGTGGTCTCGGCGGGCGCCTTCTCATCGTTGGGGGTCGCCCTGCCCGCGATGGTGACCGAGATGAAATGGAGCTGGGAGCAGGCGGGATGGGGTTACACCCTGCTCGGGGTCGCCTGCGGTTTCGGCAGCGTTCTGCCCGCCATGCTGATCCGCCGCATCGGGGTTCGCGGCGCCATGGCGGTGGGGACGGCGACGATGATCGCGGGGTTCGCGACCATGGCGACGACCCAGTCGGTCTGGGCCTTCCTCGCGGCCACCACCCTGATCGGCGTCGGCTTCGCCCTGGTATCGACGGTGCCGGCCAGCCACGTCCTGACCGACCTGTTCAAGAAACGCTCCACGGCCCTGGGCGCCTATTTTGCGGTCGGAACCCTCGGCGGCGTCGCGGGCCCGCAGATCTATGTCGCGGTCGAGCGGCTCACCGGCGGCTGGCGGCCCTACTGGTGGACCTTTGTGGTCATGTCGGTCGCGGCGGGCGCCTTCGCCATCTTGACGACCCCGGAACGGCGGGACGAAAGCGCCCACGTCACCCTGGCGCCGGAACAGGCCGGTCCCGGCGAGCTGATCCACGGCTTGGAAGACTGGACCGTCCGCCGCGCGCTGATGACGCCGCAGTTCTATGTGATCTTCGGCGTCTACACGACCTACCTCCTCATCAATACGACCGCGCACGCCTTCGCTCCCCAGCATCTGATCGAGCACGGGGTGAGCAAGGCCGACGCCGCGACCATGCTCAGTATCGAGGCGGCGATCGGGGTCGCTGTATCGGTGTTCGGTGGATGGCTCGGCGAGCGGTTGCCGACCAAATTGCTGATGCTGATCTGCATGGGCGCGGTCGCGATCGGCCAGTTCGCCCTGGCGGAGGCCAGTCATTGGGGCCTGATGAGCGTCTTCGCCATCGGCGTCGGCATCGGTTACGGCCTCTCGTTCACGCCGCCGACCGTCATGTTGCTGAAGTATTTCGGCAAGCGAGCCAATCTCGAACTCTTCTCGATCATGTGCGTGCTCTCGACGATCGCGGCCGCCGGCCCGGCGATCGGCGGCAAGGCCCACGACCTTACCGGCAGCTTCGAGGGCCTGTTTCTGGCCTGTGGCGGGGTCACCGTCGCGATGTTCCTGGCGACGTTGTTCTTGCGCCGGCCGGTGTTGAATATCGCCATCGCGGCTGAACTCAAGGATCAGCCCTCATGACCCAGCCGCCCATGGCCGCCGATCTGCTGATCGCCGGCGCCACCCTCCTCACCATGAACGCGGACCGGCACGTCATTGAGGACGGCGCCCTGGCGATCCGCGACGACCGTATTGTCGCGGTCGGCAAGCGCGAAGCGCTGGAGCGGGAGGTCACGGCCCGCCAGATCATTGATGGACGGGGATTCGTGCTCACGCCCGGCTTCGTCGACGGCCATATCCACATCACCGGCGATCCCCTCACCCGCGGCTTCGCCCGCGGCGCCCCCGACGACTCCTGGAACGACAAGCTGCAGAAGTGGGTGATCCCGATCTTCAAGGCCCAGACGCCCGAGGAAGAGCGGATCGCCGCCCAGTGCGCGGCCCTGGCGATGATCCGCTACGGCACCACCACCTTCATCGAGGCCGGCACGGTCATCCACCTGGACGCGGTGATGGACGGCCTGGCGGAGACCGGGATCCGCGGCCGCGTCGGCGCCTGGGTCGAGGGCCGCGCCTTCGACCCCAGCCAGGACCAGGCCCAGCTCTCCGCCAAGGCGATCGCGATCCTGGAATCGGAGATCGAGCGCTATCCCGACAAGGGGGGCGCCCGGCTCAGCGCCTGGCCGATCCTGGTCGGCCACTCGACCAATTCCGACGACGTGTGGCGCGCGGCCAAGGCGCTCGCGGACGACAAGGGCCTGCGGGTTTCGGCTCACATGAGCCCCCGGGCCGGCGATCCCGAGTGGTTCCTCGCAAAATACGGCCGCCGCCCGCTGGAGCACCTGGCGGATATCGGCGTCATGGGCGCCAATGTGCTGCTGACCCACCTGGCCGCTATCGACCACAGCGAGCTCGACATCCTGGCCAAGAGCGGCGCCGGCGCGATTCACTGTCCGCACGCGGCCATGCAGGGCGGCTTCGGCATGGCCAAGATCGGGCTCTATCCGGAGATGCTGGAACGGGGGGTCAACGTTCTGCTCGGCACTGACGGCCTGGCCGCCGACATCCTGTCCTCCGGTCGGCTGATGGCCAGCCTGTTCCGCGACGCCCGCGGCGACCAGGACATCTTCCCGCCCGCGACCATCCTGGAGTTGATGACCATCAGCCCGGCCCGCGCCATGGGCATGGCGGACGCCATCGGCTCACTGGAGGTCGGCATGAAGGCCGACCTCGTCATGCACGACACCAACCTGCCCGAGTGGGGCCCCATCTTCGACTGCCCGGCGCAGCTGGCCCTCAGCGCCCCGCCGGGCGGCGTTCACAGCGTCTGGGTCGACGGCGTGCGCCTGCTGGACGCCGGCCGCTCGACGGTCATCGACGAGGAGCAGCTGATGGCCGATGTCCGCGCCGCCGGCCGCGCGGTGATCGCGCGTACCGGATTGCCGAACCGCACCGCGTGGCCGGTCCTATGAGCCCGGCCAGCGCGGAGACCGCGGTGACGCCCCCCCCCGGCTTGACGCCGACGGAGTGGAGGGCGGCCATGGGCGCATTCCCGTCCGGCGTCACGGTTGTGACGGTGTGGAACGGCGACGCCGCCCTTGGGGCGACGGTCAGCTCCTTCTGCTCGGTGGCTCTGGAGCCGCCGCTGTTGCTGGTCTGCCTAGACCGCAACAACGTCGTGCGCGATCCCATCGTCGAAGGCGGCGTCTTCGGCGTGAACATCCTCGCCGAGGGCGACCAGAGCCTGGCCCGGCAGTTCGGCTCGCAACCGGACACGGGTCGGTTCGCCAATCACCCGTTCTACGCCCAGGAGGGCGAGGCGCCGCAACTGATCGAGGCGTCGGTGTTCATTCACTGCAAGGTTGAGACCACCCATCCGGCCGGCGATCATCTGATCGTGGTCGGACGCGGCGTCCGCATCGTTCACGCCAAGGCCTGCACGCCGCTACTCTATCACAAGGGCAGCTTTCCGCTTCTGAGGTCCGCCCTATGACGCGGATCAATCGGCGGCCGTCCGGAAACCTTATCGTTCGCACTCGGACAAGCCTCGCCGCGCGCGCGGCTGTCGATTTCACCGCAGCCACGACTGAAATGGAAGGACCGCGACCATGACCACGCCCAATCACAATGTGGGTCCCAAGCGTCCCACCTGGACGCACATCGCCTTCGCCGTGAAGGACGTTGACGCCACGATCGCCTGGTACGAGGCCTTCACCCACCTGACCCTGCTGGCGCGCAGCGAGGACACCGACGGCAAGAACGCCTGGATCGGCGACGCCTCCAACGCCGAGTCGCCCTTCGTCCTGGTGGTGGGGCAGTTCTACGAGGGCCATGACCCCTTCGCCCCCGCGGCGCACCATCCCATGGGGCCCTTCGCCCACATCGGTATCGAAGTAGAGACCAAGGCGGCCGTTGACGACATCGCCGCGCGCGGCAAGGCCGCCGGATGCCTCGCGCTCGGCCCGATGCAGATGCCCAAGCAGATTGGCTACATCTGCTTCCTCAAGGATCCCGACGGCAACACCGTCGAATATTCCTTTGACCAAGGCGTCTACGAGAAAGCCCGCGACGTTTGGGGTCAAAAGACCAACTGAGTCTTTATCACCCACCCCCAACTCAACAGATAAGGGAAATTTTCGCCATCGACAGACGCTATGATCGCATTCTTACATAGACATCTGGTATAGTTTCGATTCATGTACCTTTATGGTTGTGGATTACGACTTACCTAAGCGTAGATCAGCCGATGCGATAATCCTCGCGCGGAAGCGTTGTTGTTTTTCCCATTCATTTCGAGTTTATGTGTGGCGAAATTATCGCCAACCGCAGATATTATGCGGTTGATATTGGTCAATTGACTTGACGACAGGCTCACCGACTGACCTGATTTGCGTGAATTCGGACTCTCGGCGCTCAATAAATGGGCGATATTGAATCATAAGAGACGAATTTGGGGTCCTACTCTTTCGGTGGTTTGACGTTCGAAGCCAAACCAGGAACCCTGACAACCAATCGACGTAACTCCTGGATGGAGGGGGATCTATGAGCAAATTATCATCGCGCCAAAAGCGCAATCTGTTGATTTCGAGNNTGCATTGCCGCACTGAGCGCATGCGGCTCAAGCTTGGCCTACGCGGCCGACAACTCGAGTGAGGTGATCGTCACCGCTCAGCGTCGCTCGACCGACCTGCAGCGCACGCCTCTGGCGGTCACCGCGGTGACGGGCCAGACGCTTGATCAGTCGTTTATCGTCAATCTGTCGGGCCTGAACGCCACCGTGCCCAGCCTGGAAATCACCAAGGCCTCCGGCTTCGAGAACCTGGTCACGATCCGCGGCGTGGGCTCTGAGACGCCGGAGAACGGCCTCACCACCACGCCCGGCGTGTCGCTGTTCGTCGACGGGGTCTACATCGCCAACACCATCTCCCTGGACCAGACCCTGTTCGACGTTCAGGACGTCGAAGTCCTGCGCGGCCCGCAGGGCGCTCTCTATGGCCAGAGCGCTATCGGCGGGGCGATCAACATCCAGACGCGGCAACCGGTGCTGCACACCTTTGACGCCTCCGGCGACTTCAGCGCCGGCACCTACAGCTTGTTCCGCGAGCGGGCCGAGGTGAACATCCCCATCGGCGACGACTGGGCGCTGCGCGTGTCCGGCCAGAAGTTCGACCACAGCGGCTTCACCAAGGACCTCGCCATTCCCGGCTTCGACCTGGACGACGCCCACGACGGCAGCGAGAAGGCCTCCCTCCTGTGGAAGCCGACCAACACCTTCACCGCGACGCTGACGGAGATGATCTACAAGTCCGATCAGCACGGGGACGCGCAGAAGAACGTCGACGAATTCAGCACCCTGCCCGGCCTGGGCTATGCGATCACCAACCCCCGCGACGTCTATCAGGACTATCCGAGCCACTTCTCGCTGACCACCCAGCTCTACCACCTGAACCTGCAGTGGGACCTGCCCTACTTCTCGATCCGGTCGGTGACCGCCTACCAGGGCCTGGACCACGTTCAGCAGGAGGACTCTTCGCGCAGCGCGTTCGTCATCAGCAACTCCTATGACGACGTCGCGGCGTGGAACACCCACGTGCACAATTACACCGAAGAATTCGACCTGCTGTCCCTGCCCGACGCCAAGCTGGAGTGGATCGCCGGCGCCTTCGTCCTCTATCAATCCAGCAAGCAGGTCGTGCTCGAATATGAAGGGTTTGGCGGCTTGGCGCCGACGCCGGCTCAGTTGAGCAGCAATCCGCCGAATCTGTCCACCAACCAACCGCCCAACCTCGCCTACGGCAACCTGTCCGAGGTGCTGCGGCGTTCGTACTCACTGTTCGCCCAGGGCACGTATCACGTGGCCGACAATTTCCGCATCACCGGTGGTGCGCGGATGAACATCGACAACTTTACCGACGACAGCCTCAACAGCGGCGGCGCCAACTTCGGCGGCGCGTACTACGGACCAACGGTGGTTAACGCCAAGTCCGACAGCGTGCCGACATGGCGGGTGGAGGCAGACTACGACCTGACCTCGAACAACATGATCTATGCAAGCTACGCGCGCGGTTACAAGCCGGGCGGGGTGAACGGCCGCAGCGCGTCTCCGGCGCCGCCCAACACCCCGGTCGTCGCGGCGACGTTCAACCCGGAGACCAACGACGCCTTCGAGGTCGGTTCGAAGAACACGTTCTTCGACAAGACGCTGCGCCTGAACGTGGCGGCGTTCTACTACGAACACAAGGACTTCCAATACATCGAGACCAGCCCGATCCCCTTCCAGCAGGGCATCTCCGACATACCCAACGTACGCGACTACGGGGTCGAATTCGAGGCGAACTATGTGGCGCCCGATACACGCCTCCACGTCAACGGGACGCTGGCGCTTGAAAAGGGCGAGGTCGTCGGCAACTACCTGACCATCGACTCGACAGTGGCGAACGCCGTCATCGCCGCGGGTGGCGCGTGCTCCTTCGGCGGCCAGTACTACAATCCCGGCTGCTGGGCGGCGATCGAGGCCGCGGGCTCCAATATCAAAGGCAAGGAGCCGCCGGCGATGCCAAACGTCTCGGGGTCGATCAACGCGTCCTATCGGTTCGACGCGCCCGGTGGATCGTTGACCCCGCGGATCGAGTACGTTTATCGCGGGTCCGAATATGCGAGGATCTTCAACGTGCCGGGTCTCGACTCGGTGGCCGCCTATGGCGTGACCAACCTGAACATCGAGTACGTCCCGGTGAACGCCAATTGGCGCCTGAGCCTCGCCGGAACCAACCTGTTCAATGTGAACGGCATCAACTCGAAATACACCGACCCGTACGGCACCGGCCAGACCAGCCAGCAGTACATTCCGCCCCGCCAGGTCATCGGCACCATCGCCTACAAATTCTGATCCGATCCCCCGAACCGGCGGCCAGCCGCCGGTTCGGGGCCCTGATGCGAAACGCCCCGCCCGGTCATCCCGGGCGGGGCGTTTTTCTTTGATCGCGACGGGCTGGGGCCGTCGGCGTCAGGCGATCAGTCGCGGCACCGCCGCTACGCCGATGTGGAAGTTGCCGCGGGTGTCGGCCTGGCCGGCGCGTTGCGTGCTGCGGTCCTGGACCACGCTGTTCTTGCCGAAGCCCGGCACGATCGGCCGGCCCACGTCGCGCTTCAGCCACAGCCGCAGCAGGTGGCGCCGCCGCTGCGGCTCCGGATAGTCGGTGAAGGCGTTGCGTGAATGCAGGGCGGCGTAGTTCGACAGCCATTGGATGTCGCCGGGCTGGAAGCTGGTCGCGATCGCCATGCCGGGCTCGTAGGTGATCTCGTCGAACAGCTTGACCACCTCGATCTGCTGCGGGGTCAGCCGTGGCGTCTCCGGATAGTCCTGGGCGGTGAAGATGTAGGTCGCCCCCGCGTACATGGAGAAGACCCCATCGACGAGGCTGACCATCGGCGAGGTGTAGGTGTTGGCCGGCGCCTCCGGATCCTGCTTCACCCAATCCCAATAGAAGGGCTCCTGCAGGATGGGAGCCAGGTCCGGCCGGCGCTTGACGATCTCGTTATAGATCTGGGCCCCGGACACCAGCAGCGAGGCCCCGCCCGATTCTCCGGGCCGCAGGCACATCAGCGCCACCACGTCGGAGCTGTCCGAGTGGAACACCAGCTGGTCGCGCACCTTGGACGGCAGGGCGGTGGGGTCGTCCATGGTCTTGTCGGAGGTGGCGTAGATGTGGTCGAGCAGGTCGCCCATTTCGTTCTGCCGCATCGGATCGCCCATGTGCAGGCCCAGGATGAAGAAGATCGCCGCCGACAGGGCGTCGGAATAGAGGTGCGGGCGCAGGCCCCGCACCAGCACGAAGCCGCGGCCCGCATCCACGTCCCGGCCCCAGGACGCGATGGCGTCGGCCAGGAAGGGAACCGGATAGTCGGCGGCGGTCGCGAACCGCAGGTCCGGGTCGTCCTCGACAAACTTCACCCCGAGCCGCTCCAGGTCGCCGACCTGCTCCGGCGTCAGGTGAAACAGCCAGTCGCCGGACTTCTCCAGCACATCGCCGCGCCAGGCGGCGGGACCGTCAACGGGCTTCACGGGGGTGCTCAGGGTGGTGGCGATGGTCATGACGGCGGTGTCCCGACGGCCGGCGGATTGCTCGCAGGCTCACTGGATCGCACTCTTACAAAACCTGGCGGTTTCGATCTTGCACGAAGGCGAAGCATCGTTTGCCCGACAGGCTCCGGGCGCCGGATTGCCGCCGGCCCGCGGCCAAGCCGTGCTAGATCAAGGCCATGCCGTCCCCCAGCGACCAACGCCAGATGACCGATTTCGAGCGCCTCTCCGCCACCCGGATCGCCGCCGGAGTCAACGCCGCGCGCCGGTCCGGCGTCACCGCCGTCACGGTTGCGCAACGCTCGATCGCCCGGGCGAAGGCCTATGAGCGGATCCAGCCCGCGGTGTGGATCGAACGGCTTGCCGACGAGGCGGTGCTGGCCTTCGCCCGGGCGGTCGACGCGCGCGTCGCCGCCGGCGAGGTCTTGCCCCTGGCCGGGGTTCCCTTCGCCATCAAGGACAACATCGATCTTGCCGGCGCGCCCACCACCGCCGCCTGCCCCGCCTTCGCCTATTCGCCGCAGGAGACCGCCACGGTCGTGGCCCGGCTGATCGCCGCCGGCGCCGTGCCGATCGGCAAGACCAACCTGGATCAGTTCGCCACCGGCCTGGTCGGCTCGCGCAGCCCCTACGGAGCCTGCGGCGCGGTCTACAACCGCGACTATGTCAGCGGCGGGTCGAGCTCGGGCTCCGCCGTGGCCGTGGCCGCGGGCCTGGTCGCCTTCGCCCTGGGCACCGACACCGCCGGCTCGGGCCGCGTGCCGGCCGCCTTCAACCACCTGGTCGGTCTGAAGCCCACCAAGGGCCGCTGGAGCACGTCCGGCCTCGTTCCCGCCTGCCGCACCCTCGACTGCATCACGGTCCTGGCCTCCACCGCCGAGGACGCCGCCGCGGTCGATACGGTCGTCGCCGGCTTCGACGCCAAGGATCTCTATTCCCGCCACGCGCCCTCAGGGGACGACTCCGCCACACCCAGCGCGTTCCGCTTCGCGATCCCCATGGACGGCCAGTTGGAATGGTTCGGCGACGCCGCCGCCGAGCGGCTCTTTCGTGCGGCGGCCGACAGGGTCCGAGCCATGGGCGGCGTCGCCGTTCAGGTCGACATCACCCCGCTGAGGGCGGCGGCCGATCTGCTCTACCAGGGCGCCTGGGTCGCCGAGCGCACGGCGGCGGTGGAGCCGCTGCTTCGCGCCCGCCCGACCACCATTCACCCGGTGGTGCGCGGCATATTGCAGGGCGGCCTGGCCCTTTCCGCCATCGACGCCTTCAACGCCGAATACCAGCTGCGCGCCTACCAGCGGCAGGCGGAAGCCATCTGGGCGGCGGCGGATATTCTGCTGCTGCCGACCACGGCGACCACCTACCGCCTGCGCGAAGTGCTGGCCGAGCCCCTCGGGCTGAACGCCAACCTCGGCCTCTACACCAATTTCGTGAACCTGCTGGACATGGCCGCCATCGCCCTGCCCGCCGGATTCCGCGACAACGCCACCGGCTTCGGCGTCACCCTGATCGGCCCGGCCTGGTCTGATCGTGCGTTGCTGGACTATGCCCGCCGTTTCGAGGAGATCGCCCCCATGCCCACCCCGCCCCCCGTTGACGTCGCCGGCGTGCCCCAGCGGGTCAAGCTCGCCGTCGTGGGCGCGCACCTGGCGGCCATGCCGCTGCACTGGCAGCTGACCTCGCGGGACGCGGTGCTGGTGCGCCGCTGCAAGACCGCGCCGGCCTATCGGCTCTTCGCCATGGCCAACACAGTCCCGCCGAAACCGGCGCTCGTGCATGTGGGCCATGGCGAGGGCGGGGCGGCGATCGAGGTGGAGGTCTACGATCTGGCCGTCGAGGCCTTCGGCAGCTTTGTCGTCGACGTGCCGCCGCCGCTCGCCATCGGCACAGTCGCCCTGGACGACGGAACCGAGGTCAAGGGATTCGTCGCCGAACCCCGCGCCCTGGAAGGCGCCGAAGACATCACCCACCTGGGCGGCTGGCGCGCCTATATCGCCCGCGAGGCGGCGAAATGAGCCGGCGACGGGCTTGCGAAAGCTTTGATGCGCCCCTGTGCAAGACGCCTGGCCCTTGCGCGCCTTAGCGTTGCCGACGACCGCCCCGCAGCCCAGCTTCCTCAGCCAGGAATGACGCGAATGTCCAAGCCGATCCTCGACGACGCCTTCTTCGACGCCATGGAGACCTCCATCGCCGGATTGGAGACCGCCGAGACCCTGCAGCCGGCCTGCTACACGGACGCAGAGTTCTACGAGTTCGAAAAGCAGGCCCTGTTCGACCACGAGTGGCTTTGCGTGGGCCGCGTCGAACAGGTCAAGGAGCCCGGCGACTACTTCACCACCCAGATCGTCGGCGAGCCGATCGTCGTCGCCAAGGCGCGCGACGGGGTGATCCGGGCCATGTCCTCGGTCTGCCAGCATCGCGCCATGCTGGTCGCCGAAGGAAGCGGCAACGCCCGCGGGTTCGTCTGCCCCTACCATCATTGGGTCTACGGCCTGGACGGCGCCCTGGTGAACGCGCCGGCGATGGAGCGCACCGAATGCTTCGACAAGACCAAGATCCGGCTGCCGGAATTCAAGGTCGAGATCTGGCAAGGCTTCATCTTCATCAACTTCGACGCGGACGCCGCCCCCCTCGCGCCCCGCCTCGCCACGGTCGCCGAGGCCATCGCCGGCTATGACCTGGCCAACACCGAGATCGCCACCACCATGACCGGCCAGTTCGCCTGGAACTGGAAGGTGATGTTCGAGAACAACAACGACGGCTACCACGCGTCCAAGCTGCACCAGGGACCGCTGCACGACTTCATCCCCAGCGAGCGGGCGGTGTTCCCGGACGCCGATCCCGCCGATGCGGGCTTCCTGCGGTTCAACGGCGCCCTGCACCGCGACCCCAGCTTCAACCCCACCCAGCGCGCCGTGCTGCCGATCTTCCCCAAGCTGACCGACGAGGATCGCGGGCGGGTGACCTTCGCCAATGTGCCGCCGACCCTGTCGCTGGTGCTGTCCAGCGACACCGCCATCTACCTGATCCTGCGGGCCACCGGCCCAGATACCATGGAGCAGGACACGGGCGTGCTGGTCGCGCCCGGCGCCATGCACGATCCGGCCTTCCCGCACCGGCTGGAGATGATCATGACCAGCGCCGGCAAGATCATCGCCCAGGACCTGCACGTCGACAGCCTAGTGCAGGTGGGCCTGCGCTCCCGCCACGCCATCCGCGGCCGCTACTCCTGGCAGGAAGGCGCGCAAGGCCAGTTCAATCACTGGCTGGTCCCGCGCTATCGCCGGGCCTGGGCCGCCCGAAAGGCCGCCGCCGGTCAGTAACCCCTGCCCAAGCGAAAGACGCCAAGTCGATGAATGCGAACCCGACCCCCACGCCGCTGGTCTTCTTCGGCCACGGCAGCCCGATGGCCGCCCTGATCCCCAACGCGATCAGCGAGGGCTGGCGCACGGCCGTCGCGGGCCTGCCCAAGCCCAAGGCGATCCTGTGCGTCTCGGCCCACTGGGAGACCCGGGTGACCGCGGTCACCGCCATGACCCGGCCGCGCACCATCCACGACTTCGGCGCCTCCTTCCCCAAGGCCCTGTTCGACATGCAGTACCCGGCGCCGGGCGATCCCGCCCTCGCTCACCGGGTCGCCGAGCTGCTTGCGCCCACGCCGGTGATGATGGACGAGGGGGAATGGGGCCTCGACCACGGGACGTGGTCGGTCCTCGTTCACGCCTTCCCGGGCGCCGACGTCCCCGTCGTGCAACTGAGCCTGGACGTCAGCCTGACCCCGCAGCAGCGGTTCGATATCGGCCGCAGGCTGAGCCCGCTTCGGGACGAGGGCGTGTTGATCATCGCCTCGGGCAACATCGTCCATAACCTGCGCACGATGGACTGGAACAACGTCGCCTGCGACCCCTTCGACTGGGCCGCCCGCTTCAACAACGAGATGCGCGACGCGATCCTGAAGGACGAGCCGGACCGCGTGATGGCCTTCGAAGCCATGGGCGAGGCCGCCAGGCTGGCGGCCCCGACGCCGGAGCATTTCTGGCCGCTGCTCTACATTTTGGGCGCGCGGCGTCCGGGGGACGCGGTCCGCTTCTTCAACGACCGGGTGGAGCATGGCTCCCTGGGCATGACCAGCGTGGTGCTGGACCAGGCGCAAGCGGCGTAAGGTCGGCGGTTTCTGATCTTACCTGGAGAAGCGTGTCACCGCTGGAGACGTTCAGCCCAATCGTCGATGCGTTTGCGCATGCCGCTGGCCTCGGAAGTCGGCGACAAACATTCGGTCCCGCACGGCTTTATTTGTATCGTTACGGTTGCCGGGGTAGGTCGGCAGCGTAGGGCCGAGGTGAAAATGTCTTCTAGCGAACGCGAGCCGACTGGCATGGATAGCTTGGGCGCGCTGGATGCGCCTCCGGCTCCCGCCGGCGAGACCGCTCCGCCCCCCCCGGCGCCGGCGGAGGCCGAGGCGTCCGAGAGCGCCCAGGCTGAGCCCGAGGGCGAAGGCTCCGAGCCGCCGATGCAGGTCGAGGCCGCGGGCCGGCCCGAGACGGGGTCCACCGGTGACGCTCCCCCCAGCCGCCCCTATCCGGCGCCCGCCGAGACCCCCACCCAGGCCGGACCTCACGGCCTGCGTTACGACTTCAACGACGGCTGTCGCGTCCTTATTCCCGACGCCGATGGCGGCAAGTGGCGCGTGCGTCTGCGCGACATCGACACGGGCAACATCCTGTTCGAGACCACTCTGCTGTCGGGCCGGATCAACAGCTCCAAACGCTACTACATCGCCTGCCGGATCGAGGTCTGGCTGAACGACGAGCTGGTTCTTGAACACGACTACTCGGCCAAGGACCGGGAGGTCATCGTCAACTTCCCGGTGGGCACCATCGGCGACACCCTCGGCTGGTTTCCCTACGCCGCCAAGTTCCAGCGCAAGCACGACTGCAGACTCACCTGCGCCATGGCGGAGCGGCTGATCCCCCTGTTCCAGGCGGCCTATCCGGAGATCCGCTTCCTGAGCCACGAGGCGGTCGACACCGGCGACTACTACGCCACGTACAACATGGGCCTGTTCTTCACTGACAAGGACCACATCCGCCAGCCCTGCGACTTCCGCCTGGTCGGGCTGCACCGCACCGCGGCCTATATCCTGGGGGTCGACCCCGACGAGGAACCGCCCTCGATCGTGCTGGAGGACGACAGCCGTCCCATCGACGAGCCCTATGTCTGCATCGGCGTGCAAAGCACCACCCAGGCCAAGTATTGGAATAATCCCGCCGGCTGGCGCGAGATCGTGAAGTTCCTCAAGGACGCGGGCTACCGGGTCATCTGCATCGACCAGCGGCCCGTTCATGGCCACGGCCTGACCTGGAACCACCTGCCGCACGGCTGCGAGGACGAGACGGGCGACCGTCCGCTGCCGGAGCGGGGCCGCTGGCTGCGTCATGCCGAGTTCTTCATCGGCCTGTCCAGCGGCCTGTCCTGGCTCGCCTGGGCGGCGGGAACGCCGGTGGTGATGATCAGCGGCTTCACCCACCCCACCAACGAATTCAACACCAGGCACCGGGTGATCAACTACCACACCTGCAACAGCTGCTGGAACGATCCCGCCCTGATGTTCGACCACAAGGACTTCCTTTGGTGCCCGCGCCACGCCGGCACCCCGCGTCAGTTCGAATGCACTCGGCTGATCACCGTGGAGGCGGTGAAGGCGGCGCTTAGGGGTATTCCAGGATTTGGGGACGCGTCCGCCACGTCGGGCGCCGCGGCGAACCTGTGACGTAGGGCTTGGCGGTCCGGCCGCCTCCACTCCGTAGCCGCGGCGCGAAAGCCTTATTGGCGAGCCCGCCGCCCTTCACCTCTGTTAACAAACCTGCCACTGTAAGGTGTACTGTCGCGCCCTCGCCGCGAGAGTTTGTGTTGCCTTGGGGGAGACAGCCGGCATGCCGACGCAGGTCGTATCATCGGGCGCGACAAGCAGCGCTGTGACTGTGAGCGCCGGAGAGACGCTCGACGTCCTGAGCGGCGGCCTGGTTGAAGCGGTCTGAGGTTCTCAGCGGCGGCGTGCTGGCGGCATCGTCGGGCGCTTCTGTTTCCGGCTTGACGATCGACTTCGGCGGCGTGGCGTCCGGGGCTGGGGTCATCGGCGGTCTGGTGCATGACGGCGGCGAACTTAACGACGCCGTCATGGGCGCCCTCTATGTTTCCGCCTCCCTGGACGTTCAGTCGGGCGGCACGGCGGCGGACGTCACAATCGCCGGTTCGATGAACGTGGAGGCCGGGGGCAGCGTCAGCGCGATCACGCTCGCCCAGGTCAACGGGGGCGGCGTCGCCAATATCTATGGGTCATCCACGGACCTTATTCTGACCAATCCATACGTCAGCGCGGTCGTGGAATCCGGGGGTGTCGCTAGCGGATCGTACCTGTCGAGCGGCTATCAATTCGTCCGATCCGGCGGCGAGACCTTCGACACGGTGGTCGATGCCGGCGCCGAAACCGTCCAGTCCGGCGGGGCCGCATATGGCGTCATCCTCAACGGGAACGGCGCCTCCTATTATTTGGGCGGCGAGCTGGACGTCGCGTCCGGCGCCACCGTCAGCGGCGTGGCGGTGAACGCGGGCGCCCGAATCTCGGTGTCTTCAGGCGCGGCCCCCGAGGACGTCACCGTGCACTACAGCGGGCTCGCCTTCCTCTATCCGATCATTGAGTCTGGGGAGACGGTCTCTACGCTTTCGAGCGGTGTTGTGACGGCCACGACCGTTGTCGACGGCATTACGCTTGAGAGCGGCGGGTTTCTCGCCCTGGTAGGCGACCCGGTCGTCCTCAGCGGCGGCTCCCTCACCCTCAACTCCGGCCAGACGTTCGGCAACGTCGTCGTCTCGTCCGGCGGACGATTGGCCGGATCGGGAGTCCTATCCGGGGTCAATACTGTTGATGGAGCCATCAGCGGTCTGGCGCTGCTGAGCGGCGCGACCTTGAATATCCTTCAGGACGGCTCGGTCAGCGGCGTGACGGTGAGCAGTGGCGCGACGCTGAACTTCAACCTTTCCATCGGCAGCGGCCAGCAGGTCACCGCCGGCTCGGGCCTCATCAGCAGCCTTATCACTTCCGACAACCTGACTGTTCTCAACGGCGGCGTAGTCGAGGTTGCAGGCGCCACGGTGCTCGGCGGCGGCGTGCTCAGCCTGGCGCCGGGCGCGACAATTCAGTCGGCCACCGTGGCCGCCGGTGGGGCGTTGAACGGAACCGGCGAAATTCTTGGGACGGTCTACGACCAGGGCGCCGTGAGCGGCGTATCGGTGAGCGGCAACCTGGAGGTCGCCGCCAAGGGCGTGGCGAGCGGCGTGGTCATGGTCAGCGGCGCCCTCCAGGTCGATTCAGGCGGCTTCTCGGTCAGTGCACAGATCAACTCGGGCGCGACGGAGGTCGTCAGCTCGGGCGCCTCGGTTTCCGGGACGATCGTCAATTCCGGCGGCACGCTAGAGCACTTTCCGAGCCGGCTGA
>PLSW01000190.1 GCA_003165275.1 Caulobacteraceae bacterium | reverse complement strand
ACATACCATGAACATATCGTCGCGGCCCGATCAAGCCCCGGCCGGCGGCGCGCGCCCCTTGGATCCTCCCCGCGTGCGGGGCGGTGTCGCGAGCGAAGCGATGCGACGGGGGGGGCGAGGGGAGGGTCGCCCACCTGCCCGCTCCGTCATTTCGCTATGCTCAATGACACCTCCCCGCACGCGGCTAGGGGANNCGCGCCGGCGATTGCCGTGTTGTTTCAACATTTTATCGGATAGGCCGGCGCGACCCCTCATCCGTCCGCCTACGGCGGCCACCTTCTCCCGCAAGGGGAGAAGGCCTACTTCACTCGGCGGTAAAGTTACTGTTTCACCAACACATCTCGAGATGTGTGCATCACCTAGCCGCACGCGGGGAGCACTCAGAGGAAGCGCGCCTCCCGCCCCAACCGAAACACCCCCGCCCTTAACCCTTGCGGGCGACTCCGCTCTGGCGTCTGGCCGTGTCAATGACGACGCCCTTCGAATTACGGTGACATGATATCATTTGCATAATTCCGCCCGACGCCAGCGCCCCCCCCTACCCCGGCGTGAACCACACCGGCGACGTCCAGGCCCGCTCCTGGATCACCGCCGGCGCCCCCTTCGGCAAGGGCAGGTGGTTCTTGATCGCCAGCAGGGTGCTCCACCGGGCCGTGGGGATCTCCAGCACCCGGGCGTAGTAGACCGCCGGCCGGGCCGGATCGAACTCGGGGTCGGTCCAGGCGGTGGTGAAGGCGGCGGCGCCGATGGTGTTGCGCACGGCGCCGGTCTTCAGGTCGACGGTGTCGCCC
This sequence comes from Caulobacteraceae bacterium, assembly GCA_003165275.1. GTDB lineage: Bacteria > Pseudomonadota > Alphaproteobacteria > Caulobacterales > Caulobacteraceae > Poindextera. The sequence goes on along the minus strand of PLSW01000190.1, from coordinate 3,076 downwards.
ACCAGGGGGACCCGCCCGCGGGCGTCCGCGCGCCGGCCGCCGGACAGGGCCACGTCGAACAGCTTTTCCTTGTAGGCCCCCCCGTCCAGCCAGATCTTGATGATCTGGATGCGGTCGAGGTTGGCGCCGTCGGGGTCCTTCATCGCCTGCAGCAGGAAGGTCGGCGCCCCGGCGTGGGCGGGCCGGGCCGGCAGGTCGCCGCCCATGGGCACGCCGCCGGCGTAGGCGCGGCCCACCCAGTCGGCGGTGCGGATCATGGCCGGATCATAGTCCCAGCCGGCGAACATACGCACCCGGATGCGCGAGCCGGAGGTGGCGAAGGTCTCCTTGCGCTTCAGGGCCGCGAAGATGGAATTGCGGGTGTTCTCCTCGGCCCACACCCCGGTCAGGGCGCCGGAGGAGAACATCAGCGTGTCCTCGTTGGACGGCGGGGCGTGGTTGTTGATGTTGTCCATGTCCAGCAGGGCCGGAACCTTGATCATCCCGGTCTGCACCCGGGCCTCGCGGCCCTTCGGCAGCATGGTCTTGGGATCGATGCCGAACGGCCCGCCGGCGAAGCCGTCCTCCTTGGAGGTGGACAGGCCGTTGTGGATGTCGCTCGCCCCCACCACCCCGAACTTATAGGGGTTGGCGCCGGCCTTGGCCTGGATCACCAGCCCCCGCCCGAAGGCCTGGCGGATGTAGGAGCCGTCCTGCTTGCCCTTGATGTTCGGCCAGGTGATCAGGTGGTCGAAGATCTCGAAATTGGCGAACTCGTCGCTGGGGGAGAGCTGCGGGGTGGTGTCGGAGGTCCCCTTGTTCTGGGCGATCTCGGTGAGCGGCTCGTTCAGCATCCGCCGCTGGGCGTAGGCCTCATCGATGGGCCGGCCCTCACTGTCATTCCAGTCGTACATCAGCCCGCCGGAGACGTTGCCGTTGTGCGGGATGGCGATGGCGTCGATCCCCGAGGCCCGGGTCTTCTCCAGATAGCTCCACAGATCCTCCGGCTTCTGCGACTGCTGGCTGGTGAAGGGCGGCGGGGCGTGGTCGGCGTTGAAGAAGACGTTGCGGTGCATGTTGTACTTGCCCTGGGGCAGGCTCGACCATTCGTAGGCGATGAAGGTGGTGAACCGGCCGGGCTGGTAGTTGGCGTTGGCCGCCTTGACCTCCACCTCCCAGGCGCCGCGGGCGGCGGCGGCGATGTTCAGCCCCGGCGGCAGGGCGCCGCCGGCGCGGACATTGGCCACGGCGAAGAAGGCCGAGTGCGGGTCCGCCTTCAGCTTCTGGCCGATGGGGGATTTGGCCAGCTCGCTATTGGGGTCGTCCACGGCGTTGAAGGCGCCCATGGCCTCGGAGTGGTCGGTCACCGCCATGAAATCGAGGGGCCAGGCCCGGCGGGCGGGCACATCCTGGTCGCCCTTGATCTTCTGCTGCAGGCCCACCTGGGTGGCCGGCACCATCACCGTCTCGCCGCGGCCGAATTTGTAGGCCTGGTCGGGGGTGATCTTGGTGCCGAAGGTCCAGGCGTCGAAGGACAGGGTGGTGTGCAGGTGCAGCTCGCCGAAGAAGGCCCGCCGCTGGGCGGCCGGCGCCGGCGCCCGGTAGACGGCGCCCGGCGGCGTCGGCGTCTCTCCCACCCCCGGGGCGGCGGTGTTGGCGGCGGCGGCGGGCGCCTGGGTGGCCAGCGCCTGGGAGGACTGCGCGAGGCTCACCAGGGCCACGGGGACCAGCACGACGCCGGCCGCTCCGGCCAGCAGGATGAAACGCAGGGTCATGGTCCCGTCTCCTCGGTGTCGGCCTCGCGGCGGTTTCGCCGTCGTTGGTGTTTGGGGGCGGATCATCGGCCTAAAGCCGCCGCCCCGTCAATTATGGCAGCTTGCCTGCCTATTGCACCTTGGCGCCATAGCGGATGATCCAGCCGGCCAGCAGCAGCCCCGTGGCCGCCAGCCAGCTGCCGGTCACCCGGGCGGCGACGATCATCCAGAACCGCCGCAGGGGCAGGGTGATGGAGGCGGCCAGGGCGAAGACCACGAACACCGCCGCGCTCATCCCCGCCAGGGTCAGCAGGGCGCCGCCGGTGGGCGCCGCCCCGGCCATGTCCGCAAAGCCCCGCGTCAGGCCGAGGATCGCGGCGATCCCGGCGCAGACCCGGGGGGAGAGGGGCGGATTGGCGGCGAGCAGGCCCCCCAGGGCCAGCATGATCGCCGCGCCCAGCATCACCGGCGGCGAGCTCGCCCCGGTCAGGGTCGCGGCCAGTCCCCCGGCGAACCAGGCCAGGGGCAGGGCCGCCAGGCTCAGCCGCGCCTGGACCGGTCCGCGCAGCCCGGCGTAGAGGGCCAGGGCCGCCACCGGCAGGCCGTCCTCCGGGCTGAGGGCGAAGTGGGTGGCGCCGTCGTAGAGCGGCCCCAGGCCGGTGGCCACCAGGTGCGCCTGCGCCGCCCCGGGCGCCAGCAGCAGGGCGACGCCCGCCGCCGCCAGGGTCCAGCGCGTCCTCATGTCAGGGCGCTCCACAGGAAATAGCCGCCGCCGCAGAGGATCGCCGCCCCCGCCCCGCGCAGGGCCAGCCGCCCCTGGGGCCAGCGGTGGATCAGGCCGATGGCGATGCCGGTGGCGTGCAGCAGCCCTGTCGCCAGCACGAACCCCAGGCTGTAGAGCAGGGCGTTCTGCCCCGGCGGCAGCTCCGCCCCATGGGCGTAGCCATGGAACAGGCCGAACAGGCCGACCAGCACCCCCGCCGCGGCCAGGGGCGGCCGCCACTCCAGCGCCACCGCCGCGCCCAGGCACACCCCGGACAGGGCGATGGCGATCTCGCTCCCCGGCAGGCGCAGGCCGATCAGCCCCAGGAATCCGCCGAAGGCCATCACCAGCGGAAAGGTCACCGGCAACACCCAGATCGCCGGCCGCCCCAGCTGCGCGCCCCACAGCCCCACGGCGACCATGGCGATGATGTGGTCCCAGCCCGAGATCGGATGCCGGAACCCGCTGACGAAACCGATGGCTTCGCCGTGGACGATGTGGGCGGCGGCGGCGGTGGGGAGGGCGAGGAGGAGGATAAGCAGGCCTTCTCCCCTTGGGGGGGCGAGAGCGCGGGCGCGCT
>PLSW01000218.1 GCA_003165275.1 Caulobacteraceae bacterium | reverse complement strand
AATCTGACCAAGGGTTTCAGGGACCGCCAGCAACCGACGTTGCAGGCCGTGACCAAGGCGGGCCTAGGCGCGAAAGGGGCCGCGGTTTGGCCCCTCAGTCCCGCAGCAGCTCGTTCACAGACGTCTTCGACCGCGTCTGGGCGTCCACCGTCTTGACGATCACCGCGCAGTAGAGGCTCGGCCCCAGGCCGTGCGGGTCCGGCAGGGCGCCCGGCACGACCACCGAATAGGGGGGCACGCGCCCGCGATGGACCTCGCCGGTCTTGCGGTCGACGATCTTGGTGGAGGCCGACAGGAAAACTCCCATGGAGAGCACGCTGCCCTCGCCGACGATCACCCCCTCCACCACCTCAGAGCGGGCGCCGATGAAACAGCCATCCTCGATGATGGTGGGGTTTGCCTGCAGGGGCTCCAGCACCCCGCNNACATAGGCGCCGATGTTGACGAACGAGGGCATCAGGATGGCGTTCCTGGCCACGTAGGATCCCTTGCGGACAATGGCGCCCGGCACGGCGCGGAAGCCGGCGGCGGCGAACTGGTCGGCCTCCCAGCCGTCGAACTTGTTGCCGACCTTGTCCCACCAGGGGCCGACGCCCCCGCCGAGTTCGCCCGCGCGCATGATGGTGTTCGGGTTGAGGCGGAAGGACAGCAAGACCGCCTTCTTCAGCCACTGGCGCGCCACCCATTCGCCGCCCACCTTTTCCGCCACCCGCGCGTGGCCGGCGTCGAGGAGGGCCAGGGTCTCGGTCACCGCCGTGCGGGCGGGGCCGCGGGTGTCTGGGCTGAGGCTGTCGCGGCCCTCCCAGGCGGCGTTGATCTCGGTTTCCAAGTCGGCGAGGCTGATCTCGGCGGACATTCGGTCAGGTCTCCTTGACCCGGGCGGCGGCCAGGAACGGCGCCAAGTGCCGGGTGCGGTGGTGGACGAAGGCGGCGGTGGAGGCCGCAGCGTGGGGGCCGACCAGCACCGTGGTCATCCCCAGGGCCGCCGCCGGGGCGAGGTTCTTTTCCGAATCCTCGAAAAAGGCCGCGACCTTGGAATCGACGTCGTGGGCGGCGATCATCCGCGTGAAGGCGGCGGGGTGGGGCTTGGGCAGGTAGAGGGCGTCGGCGATGTGGAACACCGCCTCGAACCGGTCGGTCAGCGCCAGCTTGTCCAGCACCCGCTCGGCGTGGCGGGCGTCGCCGTTGGTGAACACCAGCCGCCGGCCGGGCAGCCGGCCCAGGGCTTCATGCAGGGCCGGATCCGGGCTGAGGCCGTCCAGGGAGACGTCGTGGACCTCGTCCAGGAAGGCCTCCGGCTCGACCCCGTGCTCGGCCATCAGCCCGGCCAGGGTGGTGCCGTGCTCGTGCAGGTACTTCTTCTGCAGGGCGTAGGCCTGGTCCGGCGGCAGGCCGGTCTGGCGCGCCACGAAGGCGGTCATCCGCTTTTCGATCAGGCCCATGAACTCCGCCTCGACCGGGTAGAGGGTGTTGTCGAGGTCGAACAGCCAGACCGAGATGTGGGAGAGGTCGGCGGTCATGGAACGGATACGATAGCGACGGGCGACCTTCTCCTCTGCCATTTATGGGAGAGGTGGCGCGAGCGCAGCGAAGCGACGGAGAGGGCAAGTGGTGAGGCGCGCACTTGCCCTCTCCGACCCCTTGCGTTGCTCGGGGCCACCTCCCCCATGAATGGGGGAGGAAAATAATCAGGGCCTTGCGCGCTCACCGCCGCACCAGGGTGCCGGCGCCGTGTTCGGTGAAGAGTTCGGTCAGCATGGCGTGGGGACGGCGGCCGTCGAGGATGACCACCGCCTCGACCCCGGCCTCGATGGCCCCGATCGCCGTCTCCAGCTTGGGGATCATGCCGCCGGTGGCGACGCCGGTCTCGATGGCCTTGCGGGCCTCGGCGACGGTCAGCTGGCGCACCAGCTTGCCGTCGGCGCCCAGGACCCCGGCCACGTCGGTCAACAGCAGCATGCGCTTGGCCTTCAGCGCCCCGGCGATGGCGCCGGCCACTGTGTCGGCGTTGATGTTGAAGGTCTGGCCGTCCTCGGACACCCCGATGGGGGCGATCACCGGCACATAGTCCTCGTCGGCGTAGATCAGCGCCTCGATGATCTTCGGATCGACCTTCTTCGGCTCGCCGACGAAGCCAAGGTCGACGATGTGTTCGATGTTGGAATCCGGGTCGCGGCGGGACTTCTTGGTTTTTTCCACGGTGATCAGCCGGGCGTCCTTGCCGGACAGGCCCACCCCCCGCACGTCGGCCTCGGCGCCGGCGCGGTTGATCCAGTGGACGATCTCCTTGTTGATGGCGCCCGACAGCACCATTTCGGCGACCTCCATGGTCGCCTGGTCGGTGACCCGCAGGCCGTCGATGAAGGTCGACTTGACCCCGGCCTTCTCCAGCATGCGGCTGATCTGCGGCCCGCCCCCGTGCACCACCACCGGGTGGACGCCCAGCAGCTTGAGCAGCACGGCGTCGGCGGCGAACAGCTTGGCCACCGCCTCCTCGCCCATGGCGTGGCCGCCGTATTTGATCACCACCGTCTCGCGGTCGTAGATCTGGATGAACGGCAGGGCCTCGGCCAGGGTCTTGGCAGTGGCCCAGCCCGGCTCGTCGTCGGGGGTTTCAGCGGTGTCGGTGTGCTCGGTCATTGGCCGGCACATAGCCGCAAGGGGAGCGGGTTGTCACCCGGAAGCGTGCGGCCTCAGCCTTCGACGATCACCGCCTCGGGCCAGCGTTCGCGCACCTTGGCCACCTTGCTGGCGAAGTCCAGGGCCACCCGGCTCGGATTGGGTCGCAGCCGCAGGGCAAAGAGGTCGGCTAGGCCAAACGGGGCTTCGACGTGCAGCCGATCGTTCGGCGTGAGCCGCACCCCCACCGCGAAGGTCGGCGCCACGAAGCGGGTCAGGGCCTCGGCGCCGCAGCTGAGCGGACTGTAGGGCTCGCCGAAATGACCCTCGAACCACAGATGGACCCGCGCCTGATTGCGGATTTCCACCAGGGGCGAGACCTCGGGGGCGAAGGCCGCCGCGCCGCGCTGGATGACCACGTCCTCGGCTTCGTAGGAGAGGTCCGAGGCGTCGTAGTAGGCGAGGTCGTAGTCCTTCAGCCCATAGTTGGCGTCCCGGCCGGTGAGGTGGTTCCAGACGGTCTGATAGACGGCCCCGGAGACCAGCAGCCAGTCGGGCAGGTCGAGGGCGCGGGCGGTTTGCAGCACGCTCGTGAGCCGGGGATTGGCGCGGATGATGGCGTCGAGGCGCGCGGCGAGGTCGGATTCGGGGGGCGTGGTAAGATCGGCCATCCGATCCCAGGACGGCAGAATCAAGTACGATGCAAGGGGGAGTGGCGCCGCCACTGGTCCGGACTGAACCACATCTGCTTCCCCCGTCTTGGCCGGGCTTGTCCCGGCCAAGACGGAAAACAGGGATCGCTCCCCTAGCCCGCACGCAACGGCCAACCATGGTCCAGCGGCCCCGACCCCGCGCCGTAGCCCGGCGCCCGGCGGATGGCTTCGGCGACATAGGCCCAGGCGCGGGCGACGGCGGCCTCCAGGGTCATGCCCTGGGCGAGGCCCGCGGCGCAGGCCGAGGCCAGGGTGCAGCCGGTGCCGTGGGTGTGGCGGGTTTCGATCCGCGGGCCGGCGAAGATGACCTCCCCGGCCGCGGTCATCAGCAGGTCGGTGACCGTGTCGCCGGCGATATGGCCGCCCTTCATCAACACCGCCCGGGCGCCGAGGCGCAGCAGGGCCTCGCCGGCGCGGCGCAGGTCGTCGGTGGTCAGGACGGCGAGCCCGGTCAGGGCGGCGGCCTCCGGGGCGTTGGGGGTCAGGAGGGCGGCGCGGGGGATCAGCAGCCGGATCATTGCCGCGGCCACGTCCGGGCCGGCCAGGGCGTCGCCGCTGGTGGCGACCATGACCGGGTCGATCACCGCCGGTGCGCCCGCGTGGTCGATCAGGGCGGCGGCGGCCTCGACGACGGCGGCGTCGCCCAGCATGCCGGTCTTGATCGCATCGGCGCCGATGTCGTCGATCACCGCCCGGCCCTGCGCCTCCACCACCGCCGCCGGGATCGGATACACGCCAAAGACGCCGAGGGTGTTCTGCACGGTGATGGCCGTGACCGCCGTCGACGCATAGCCGCCGAGGGCGGTGACGGTCTTGATGTCGGCCTGGATCCCCGCCCCGCCGCCGGAGTCGGAGCCGGCGATGATCAGCACACGGCCCAGCATCAGCGACCGGCCTCGTCGATGGTCGCCTGCACCGCCAGGGCCTGGACGGTCTCGCGCACGTCGTGGACGCGCACCGACGCTACTCCGGCCCGCGCCCCCGCCAGGGCCGCGGCCAGGGAGCCGCCCAGACGGTCGGTCGCCTCGACGGCGGTAGGGTCGACGGCCTTGAGGAAGCTCTTGCGGCTGACGCCGAGCAGGACCGGAAAACCGAGATCGACGATGCGGTCAAGCTGGCCCAGCAGGGTGAGGCTGTGGGCGGCGGTCTTGCCGAAGCCGATGCCAGGATCGAGCCAGATCGCCTCCCGCGCAACACCGGCTTCCCGGGCGACGCGCGCGCGCTCCGACAGATGCCGGCGGACCTCGGCGGTGACGTCGTCGTAGCGCGGGACGGCCTGCATGGTGCGGGGCTCGCCGCGCATGTGCATCAGCACCACCTGGCAGCCGAGGTCCGCGGCGACGGCGGGGCTGTCGGGGGAGAAGGCCAGGGCCGAGACATCGTTCCAGATCGACGCCCCAGCCGCGATGGCGGCGCGGGCGACGGCCGGTTTCATGGTGTCGATGGAGAGGGGGACGCCGGCCTGGGCGGCAAGGACGGCGATGACCGGGACCACCCGGGCGATCTCCTCGGCCTCGTCCACCGGCGCCGCCCCGGGCCGGGTGGATTCGCCGCCGATATCGAGGATATCCGCCCCTTGCGCGATTAACGCCCTGGCCTGGGCCAGGGCGTTTTCGGGGCTCAGATAGCGGCCGCCGTCCGAGAAGCTGTCGGGGGTGACGTTGATCACCCCCATGACCAGGGGCCCTCTACTTCGAGGATCGCGCGGCAAGACGGTCAGGCCGGTTCGGGATCCGGCGCGTGGGTCAGGGGCACCGAGACCGACGGGCCGGTGGGACGCTTGTCCTCGGGCTCGTCGCGCTTGGGCTGCACGCCCTTCATCACCGCGATGATCTCGTCGCCGGAGAGGGTTTCGTATTCCAACAGCGCCTTGGCGACCTTGTGCAGGTCCTCGAGGCGCTCCGACAGGATCCGGCGGGCCTCGTCGAGGCCGCCCTGCACCAGCCGGCGGACTTCGGAGTCGATCTTCTGGGCGGTGTCTTCGGAGACGTTCTGGGTGCGGGCCACGGAATGGCCCAGGAACACCTCTTCCTGGTTGTCGCCGTAGGAGACGGTGCCGACGGCTTCGGAGAAGCCCCAGCGGGTGACCATGTTGCGGGCGAGGCCGGTGGCGGCCTGGATGTCGCTGGAGGCGCCGGAGGTGACCTTGTCCTTGCCGAAGATCAGCTCCTCGGCGACCCGGCCGGCCATCATGATGGCCAGGCGCGAAGTCATCTGCTGGAAGTCCATCGAATAGCGGTCGCCTTCCGGCAACTGCATCACCATGCCCAGGGCCCGGCCGCGGGGGATGATCGTGGCCTTGTGCACGGGGTCGGCGCCGGGGACGGTCAGGGCCACCAGGGCGTGGCCGCCCTCGTGGTAGGCGGTGTTGCGCTTTTCGGAGTCGCTCATGGCCATGGATTTGCGCTCGGCGCCCATCATGACCTTATCCTTGGCGTGTTCGAAATCGTACATGGAGACCATGCGCTTGTTGCGCCGGGCCGCCGCCAGGGCCGCCTCGTTGACTAGGTTGGCGAGGTCCGCGCCGGAGAAGCCGGGGGTGCCGCGGGCCAGGGTGCGCACGTCGACGTCGGCCGAAAGCGGCACGTTGCGCATGTGCACGCGGATGATCTTCTCGCGGCCGCTGACGTCGGGGTTCGGCACCACGACCTGGCGGTCGAAGCGGCCGGGACGCAGAAGGGCCGGGTCGAGCACGTCTGGGCGGTTGGTCGCCGCCACCAGGATGATGCCCTCGTTGGCCTCGAAGCCGTCCATCTCCACCAGCAGCTGGTTGAGGGTCTGTTCGCGCTCGTCGTTGCCGNNATGGTGAAGAAGGGCACGCCGGCCTCGCCGGCGACGGCGCGGGCCAGCAGGGTCTTGCCGGTGCCCGGAGGGCCGACCAGCAGGGCGCCTTTCGGGATCTTGCCGCCCAGCTTCTGGAACTTGCCGGGGTCCTTCAGGAAGTCGACGATCTCGGCCAGTTCGTCCTTGGCCTCGTCGACGCCGGCGACGTCGTCGAACGTCACGCGGTTCTTGTTCTCGGTGAGCAGCCGGGCCTTGGACTTGCCGAAGCCCATGGCGCCGCGGGCGCCCCCCTGCATCTGGCGCATAACCAGGAACCAGGCGCCGACGATGACCAGCAGCGGCAGGAAGTTCACCAGCAGGCCCAGAGCTGCGTTGCCGCCGGCGGGCTTGATGTTGATGTCCGCGCCCTGCGCGTCCAGCTGCTTGATCAGGTCTTCCTGCGGATAGGGGGTGGTGGCGGTGAGGGTGCGGCCCTCGGAATCCGTGGCCTCCACACTGTCGTTGTGCAGCAGGGCCTTCTTGATCTGGCCAGCCTTCACCTTCTGGAGCAGCTGCGAATAGCTGACCTCCTGGGTGGCCGAATGGGTCACCCCGGTCTGGCTCATCACCATGTAGATTCCGACCAGGACGACAACGAGGACGCCCCAGATCGACAGATTACGCAGGTTCATGCCTTCGCCCTTATGCGAGCCCAACGCCCAACATAGGACGGCGGGGGCCATTTCGCCACGCGCGCGAACAGCGAACGTGATCTTACGTCGCAGGTTCTTTCGAAATCATCCCCGTGGCGGCGTGGAAACGTGCCGCCACGAGCGATCGGACCCGCAGCGGTCCGGCCTGTGCAAGGATCGGGCAAATGCGGTCGCCGGCGGCGGTGCGATAGCTCGGCAGGCCGCCGCGGACGGCGACGGGCAGGGTGCGGATGGCGGATCGGGCCTGTGGATCCAGTCCGCGGGCGTGGCCGGCGACGGGCTCGATCACCACCGCTTCATCCCCGGCGACGATTTCGAACCGGCCGTCCCAGACCCTCGTCTCGCCCGGCGCCAGGGCGAGGGGCGCCAAGCCGCCCCGCGCGGCCTCGCCGGGGTTGCGGACGATGAGGATCCGGCTTGCGTCGGCGATCAGCTTGGCCCCGGCCAGGGTCGCGGCGACTTCGCCTTCTCCGGCGAGCCGACCGGCCAGGGCTACGAGCCGATCCCCGCGCGGCGGCCGGTCCCCGCCGCCGACGCAGGTCAGGGCGGCGCCCAGGACGTGCATACGGGCCGGATCGGCGGCCTCCCGGAAGGCCAGGCGGTCGAGAATCAGGGCGCCGGCGGCATAATTCCACGACTCCTTCTCCCCTTGGGGGAGAAGGTGGCCCGAAGGGCCGGATGAGGGGTCGCACCGGCGATTGCGGTGGCGTGTTAACACCGCAGCGGATCGGCCGGCGCGCCCCCTCCGTCCGCCTTCGGCGGCCGCCTTCTCCCCCAGGGGGAGAAGGATCGCTTCGTCCGCCCCACCGATCTTCGCCCGAACCCGCGCTCGAAGTGACGCCGGATTTTCATTCGCCGGATCTTCAATCCAGGTCTCACCGCTGGCCATGAGCCTCTCGCGGATCGCCGCCCGCCGCAGATCGAGCAGCGGCCGCAGCAGGAAGACGTCGCGGCCCTCCGGCCAGGCCGGCGACGGCGCCCATTCCCGCGGCGCGCCGACGCTGGAGCCCTCGGCTCGCATCAGCGCCGCCTCGGCGATATCGTCCGCCGTGTGGCCGAGGACGATCACCTGCGCGCCCTGCCGCCGCGCCGCCGCCGCGAGCAGCCGGTGGCGGGCGGCGCGGGCCGCGGCGGCGAGGCCCGTCGTCGGTTTGTCACCGTCCCACGCGAGGGCCTCGAAGGCCGCGCCGATGCGGCGGGCGACGCCTTGCGCGACGCCCACCCACGCTCGCCCCTGCGGCTGCAGTCGGTGATCGACGGTGAAGACGATGACCCGCCGTCCCGCCCGGTCGGCCCAGGCCTTGGTCGCCAGCAGGGCGGCCAGGGAGTCGCCGCCGCCGGAAAAGGCCACCGCCAGGGGCGCCCTGGACCCGGGATCAAGCCGGCGGTCGAAGGCGTCCAGGGGCCACGTGGGATCGCCCCCGGCCGCCGGGCGGCTCATCGCGCCGCGCAGGACGCCTTGGCGCGGGCGGCGGCGGCATGGGCCTTGGTGGTGGCGCTGGCCTTGGGATAGTGACGGTCGAGCTCGGCCAGGGCGCCGCAGGCGTCCTTCGACTTGTCGAGTTCGATCAGGGCCAGGGACAGCCTGACCACCGCATCCGGCGCCCAGCTGGTCTGCGGCCAGCCGCGGATGGCCCCGATGAAGGCCGTGGCGGCGCCGGCGTAGTCCTTCTGCGTCGCCTTCACCTGGCCCAGCCAATAGCGGGCGATGGGGGCGGAGGGGCTGTCGCCGTACTGGTCGAGGAAGGCCTGGAAGGCGGCGGCGGCGGCGTCGTAGTCGCCGTCGAGCATCAGCTGGTGGGCCTTGGCGTAGGCGGCCTTGGCTCCGCCAGGATCGGGGGCGGCCCCGGCGGGGGCGCCCACCGACGGCGCGGCCTCGGCGGACGGTCCGGGCGGGGGCGGCGGCGGCGCGGTGATGTTGGTGACCAGTTTTTCCAGCTTGTCGACCCGGTCGGCGAGGGCGGCGGCCTCGGCGTGGGCGGCGGCGTCGTCCTTCTTCAAGAGGTCGACGTCATGGGACTGGGTCTCGATCTGACCGGTCAGGGTGCGCAGGGTCTGGTCCAGGTCGTCGAACTTGGCCTGCAGGGCGGCGACGTCGGGGTCGGGGCCCGCCTCCCGCACCTCCACTGGCTTTCCGGTGGCGCGGGCCTGCAGGACGATCTCACGCACTTCGCGCAGCTGCCGCTCGAAACGGTCGAGGCGGGCCTTCGGCGGCTCATCGACCGCGCGCTCCGCAGCCGCTCCGCGATCGCCGGCGGGCATGTCGGTGGGCGAAGCGTCCTGGGCGCGCGCGGCGGCGCCCGCCAGCAGCAGGGCCGCGGCGGCGAACACGGGAAAAAGCCGTCGTTGCGTCTTCATGGCGCGTTCTTCGTTCCTGGCGGCGTCGAAATTACGGCGGGCGCAGCCCGCGGATCCCTCCCCCGAGACGGGGGAGGGATGCACTGGCGGCTATTTAGCGCCGTCGGTCAGGGTGGTGTGGCCGTTGCGGTTGTGGGCCCAGGCGTCCTCGCCCTCGCCGCCGTCGATGGGACGCGCCTTGCCGTAGGAGACGGTTTCGATGCGGGCGGCGGAAACCCCGTGCGCCACCAGGAATTCCTTCACCGAATTGGCCCGGCGCGCGCCGAGGGCGAAGTTGTACTCCACCGTGCCGCGCTCGTCGCAATTGCCTTCGACGCGGACCCGCACCCCCGGATAGCGCTTCAGCCATTCGGCCTGCTGGGCCAGGGACTGGGCGGCGTCGGGACGGATGCCGTAGGCGTCGAAATCGAAGAACACCCGGTCGCCAGCGCTGACCACGAAGTCCTGCACCGAACCCGGAACCGGGCCGGTGGGCTGGGGCGCGGGCGGCGGGGTGTAGGGCTGGGCCGCGGGGGGCTCTGGCTGCGGCGCCGGCGCGGGGGTCGGTTTGGGATGCGAGGCGCAGGCGGCGATCGAAAGGGTGACGCCGGCGATGAGCGCAAGGCGCGCCGCCCGTTGAATGGTGATGAGCATATACACATCCTCTTTGTCTGGAGCGCCGACCGCTCCGCTTTACTGGCGCCCCTTGCGGCCTCCACCTCAAGGATCGCCGTTAATTTAGTTCAACTCCCCGTGAAACTCAATTCAGCAGGGGCGACCAGGCGGGGTCGGAGGCCGATCCTGGGTAAGGTTCGGGCCGTTCGATGCGTCCGGTGACATCAACTGTCCATAAATGCGCCCCGGAGCCGGGGGTTTCCCGGGAAAACATCAGCACGCGGCCGTTCGGCGCCCACGTCGGCCCCTCGTCCAGGTAGCTGGTGGTCAGGATCTTCTCCCCCGAGCCATCGGCGCGCATCACCCCGATGTGGAAGGTCGACCCCGTCTGCTTGGTGAAGGCGATCAAGTCGCCCTTGGGGGACCAGACCGGGGTGGTGTAGCGGCCGTCGCCGAAGGAGATGCGGTGCTGGTTGGAGCCGTCGGCGTTCATCACATAGATCTGCGGGCTGCCGCCGCGGTCGGAGTTGAACACGATCTGGCTCCCGTCCGGTGAAAAGGCCGGGGAGGTGTCGATGGAGGGATCCGTCGTCAGCCGCCGGGTGGAGCGGTTGCGCAGGTCCATCACATAGATGTCGCTGTTGCCGCCCTTGTCGACGGAGAAGGCGACCTTGTCGCCGTCCGGCGAGAAACGCGGGGCGAAGACCATCCCCTGGAACTGGCCCAGGGTCTCGCGGCGGCCGGTCTCGATGTTGAACAGGTAGATCGAGGCGCCAGAATCCCGCAGCGCCATGTAGGTGATCTCCTGGCTGTTGACGCTGAAGCGCGGGGTGAAGGCCTGGTCGGGGCCCTCGGTCAGGAAGCTGGGGTTGGCGCCGTCCTGGTCCATGATCTCCAAGCGGCGCAGGCGATGGGTCTTGGGCCCGCTCTCGGCGACGAAGACCACCCGGGTGTCGAAATAGCCGCCCTGGCCGGTGAGCTTTTCATAGACCTGATCGGAGATCTTGTGGGCGACGCGGCGCCAGTTGTCGGGCGTGGCGGTGAACTGCAGATCAACCAGGGACTGGCTGGCGGGCACGTCATAGAGGTGCAGCGCCACCCTCAGGCGGCCGTCTGCGTCGACGGTCACGTTGCCGACGACCAGGGCATGGGCGCCGATCTGCTTCCACGCCGGAAAGGTCGGCAGCAGGCCTATCTCGATGTCCTTTTCCGGGAAGGCCGCCGGGTCGATCGGGGTGAACAAGCCCGATCTTTCAAGATTGGCCGAGATCACCTTGGCGATTTCCGCGCCGTACGGCGCCGCGCCGGTGAAGGCTGGGATGGCGATCGGCAGCGCCTGCTCGACACCCTTGTTGACCTCGATCGGCGGGTCGGCCCGGGCGGGGAGGGTCACACCCATCGACAGGGTCGCGGACGCGATAACAACCGGGACCAGCTTGAGCAGGCGTTGGAACATGGAGGTTTTCACCGCTTTGCGCACGCCTCTTTGGCGTTGAAATGAACCTTGGGCACCGTGTGGCCGTACAGACCGCGAAAGTCCTTGAACGGCTCGAGCTTGTAAACCGCGTCTATGGCGCGGCGGGCCGCCAGGGTGTTGGGAGGCGTGGCCACTGGCTTGCCTTGGATATAGCCGGTCGCTCCGACGCTGAAGCTCACATCGACATTGATGTTGGCGCCTCCCAGGTCGTCGCAGCTGAGGATCCACGCTTTTTCCAAGGCGGTAGTAAGGCCGGCCACGTCCGCGGGCGACACGGCCTGGCCATCGCCCGCGCCAGAGCCTGGGGTCGGCCGCGCGGTCGGTTGGCTTGAGCCCTTGGGCCCAGGCAAGGGGCGGCCGCCGCCGCCGCCGAGGGTCCTCTGGAGATTGCTGAGAAACGGATCGGGCGCGGCGCTGGGCGCCGGCTTGGCCGGCGTCTTCTGCGGAACTGGCATCGGCGCGGGTCTCGCTGTGGCCGGGGGCGCGGGGGCGGGGGGCGGCGCCGGCTGGGGCGCGGGCATGGCGGCCTGGACCTGGGCGTCGGGGACGGGGGTCGGCGTGGCCGCGTCGGTCTTGGTGGGCGATTGTTCGGCCCGGCGCAGGTTGGCGACGTCGGCGGAGGTGACCAGGGTCACGGTGGTCACGTCGCCCATGGTGATCGGCTTGGCCATGTAGCGGGCGGCGATCAGCGCAGCCGCCAGCACCGCCAGGTGCAGGAGAACCGACGCGGCGAGGGCGGGATAGGGCTCTGATCTTCCGCGGGCCATTACCGGGTCACTGGATCGGCGGCCCCGCCATGGCGGGGGGCGCGGCGGTCGCGGGCGGGGCGGTCTTGTCGAGGCCCGAGGAGGGCCCACCGGTGTCGGTGAGCAGGCCGATGGACGAGAAGCCGGCGGAGGAGAGCGACGCCATCACCTGGGCCACGATGGCGTAGGGGGCGCGGCCGTCGGCGCGGACGTAGATCGGCTTTTGTTCTTGGTCGCCGGCGAGGGCCTTCATCCGCGGGGCGAAGGCGGCGAAGGGGGTCTCGGCGTCCTGGATGTAGAGGGTCCCGTCGGCCTTGATGGAGACGGTGATCGGCTGGGACTGGCTGTTGGTGGCCCCGGCCTCGGTCTTGGGCAGCTCCAGGGGCACCGAGGAGGTGAGCAGGGGCGCGGAGATCATGAAGATGATCAGCAGCACCAGCATCACNNGGGCCCGGCGGCCCCGGCGACCCCGCCGGCCACGGCCCCGGCGCGAATTGGAGGAATCGAGGGAAAGCGCCATCGGCCTAGGCCCGGTCCACCAGCCGCCGGGTGATGGCGGCGGAGAGGTCGTCGGCGAAGTTCTCCAGCCGCCCGGCGAACTTGCCGGCGTCGGTGGAAAACTTGTTGTAGGCGATATAGGCGGGGATGGCCGCCGCCAGGCCGATGGCGGTGGCGAACAGNNATGCCCCAGACCGTGCCGAACAGGCCAATGAAGGGCGACGACGTGGCGACGATGGCCAGGGATCCCAGCCCCTCCTCCACCCGCGCACTCTCCCGCGCGACGATGCTGTCGAGGGCGCGGTCGATGCGCTGGACCAGCAGGCCCACTTGAGTGTCCTCCAGGACGCCCTTGGCCCGGGCGTCGCGCCAGTCGCGCAAGGCGGCCTGCAGCATGCGCGGCAGGGCGTGGGTGGGCCGCTCGCCCGCCTCCTTAGCCACGTCCTCCAGCGACCGGCCCGAGGAGACCTGCTCCTCGAAGTTGTTGGCGTGGCGGTTGAGGGCGGCGAACCGGAAGGCCTTGTCGATGATCACCGTCCACGACCACAGGGAGGCCAGGGCCAGCCCCACCATCACCGCCTTGACCACCCAGTCGGCGCGCAGGAACACGGCCAGGATGGAAAAATTGTCCGGACTGATCGCGCTCGTGGCGGCATCCATGCGTATCGGGCTCCGTTTCCGCGCGGGATCGAGGGGGTCCTGTCGCGGGTCGATGGTGAAACTAAGGCGCGCTCTTGGAAAACCACGGCGCGAGGACTTCGACCAGCCCCTTTGGCGGCCGTCTGGCCCGACCGTCCAGGCTGATGCAAGCCGCTTCAACTGACGCCTGTGCAATAAGCGTCTCGCCGCGAAGCACGCGCTGGGTGATCAGCAGCCGCGGCCCCTTGACGGCGTCGTAGGTGGTGCGGACCTCCAGGGCGTCGTCGATGCGGGCGGCGCTGCGGAAATCGATCTCCATGCGGGTGATCACGAAGGCGGCGGGATCGTCGCGTTCCAGCAGGTCGGTGTGGCTGACCCCCGCCAGCCGCAGGAAGTCCGACCGGCCCCGCTCGAAATAGCGGACATAGTTGGCGTGGTAGACGAGGCCGGTGAAGTCGGTGTCCTCGTAGTAGACGCGTACAGGCAGGATATGCTCGCGGCCTTCGAAGCGGCCGGAAGACGGCGAATCCGGGCTCACCCCTCGTCCTCGAACAGCCCCGGCTGCGCGGCGGCAGGGCCCGGCGGCGCGGGCGGCGGGGTCAGGCCGATGTGCAGGTAGGCCTTGGCGCAGGCGAGGCGGCCGCGCGGGGTGCGCTGGATGAAGCCCTGCTGCATCAGGAAGGGTTCGATGACGTCCTCCACGGCGTCGCGGGCCTCGGCGATGGCGTAGGCCAGGGTCTCCACCCCGGCCGGGCCGCCGCCATAGTTCTCAATCAGCACGCGAAGATAGCGGCGATCCAGGCTGTCGAGGCCGGCGGCGTCCACCTCCAGCCGCGCCAGGGCCCGGGCGGCGACGGGACGGTCGATGCTGGCGGCGTTCTCCGCGCCGGCGAAGTCGCGCACCCGGCGCAGCAGCCGTCCGGCCACCCGCGGCGTGCCCCGGGCCCGGGCGGCGATCTCGGCGGCGCCCTCGGGGGTCAGGTCTGCCCCCATCTTGCGGGCGGCCTGGGTCAGCACCTGCTGCAGCTCGGCCGGGGTGTAGAATTCGAGCCTCAGCGGAATGCCGAACCGATCGCGCAGGGGCGTGGCCAAAAGGCCCGCGCGGGTGGTGGCGGCGACCAGGGTGAAGGGGGCGAGGTCGATGCGGATCGAACGGGCGGAGGGGCCGTCGCCGATGATCAGGTCGAGGACGTGGTCCTCCATGGCCGGATAGAGGATCTCCTCAACCGCCCGGTGCATCCGGTGGATCTCGTCGAT
>PLSW01000006.1 GCA_003165275.1 Caulobacteraceae bacterium | reverse complement strand
TCGTCGCCTCAATCATCGAGACGTGCAAACTCAACGACGTAAATCCGCAGGCCTACCTCACCGATGTCCTCACCAGGATCGTCAACGGGCACCCGCAAAAGCGTATCGATGAACTCATGCCGTGGAACTGGACGCCGCCAGATCACCCTGCCAACGCTGACGCCTGAACATCACTGCGGTCAATCCCGCAAACAAGGGTGCAAAACGACCGCTTACGGATGATCTGACGCCGGTTCGGCCTGGGCTGCAACGAAAAGGGCCGCGGAGGCGATCACCCCCGCGGCCCTGTCGTTCGCCGGCTGGCCGGCGGTCGGGGCTGATCCCGTCCGCCAGCCGCGCCGTCACCACTGATAGCGATAGCCGATACGCAGGCCTTCGTCGGTGTAGTCGCTCTTGAACTTCACCGAGGTGTTCAGGAAGGCCGAGGAGCGGCCGTCCTTCGAGTAGAGGTTGAGGCTCGCACCAACCTCGCCGAACGCGCCGCTGAAGTTGTCGCGCAGGGTCAGGTCCGGCCCGGCAGTGTGGAAGACAGTGTTGTTCTTGGCGGCGAACTCGTCCCAGACCCGCGCTTCGCCGGCCAGCTTCAGCTGGTAGGAGTCGTTGGTGGTCAGGACGCCGGCGTAGCGGAGGCCGAAGCTCCCACGGAAGCTGTCGTTGTTCCCCGAGTGGATCACCGCCCCCGGCGCCGTGAAATCGCCGACGGTGGAGGAGACGTAGGCCAGGGAGCCCAGGGGCTCCAGGGTGCCCGGTCCCATCGCGTAGCGCATGCCGGCCTCGACCTGGCCGCCGATGGTCGAGCCATTGACGGTCTGGCTGTAGCCGGTGGGCGACAGCGTCGGGTCGGAGTGGCCGACCTTGAGCAGGTCCGCCTTCAGCGTGCCGTCGACGTAGAACTGGTCGCGCAGGTAGGTGCCGTAGGCGGCCAGGGTGACGCCGGAGTAGTTGTCGCGGGTCGCCGAGCTCTTGTAGTCGACCGTGGAGTTGACGTAGCCGATCGAGGCCCCGCCCAGCAGCACGTCGCCGGTGGTCATGACGCTGTGCTTGGCGCCGTCGACGCCGCCGATGATGCCGTAGTCGTTCTGCGTGGAGCCCACGTCGAAGGTGAACGGCGTCGTCGGGGACTCCGAACGCGTGCGGGTCGACCAGTCGCCCACCATCTTCAACCAGACGCCCGGCTCGAAGTCCTGGTCGCCGGAAGCATGCGGCAGCTTGGAGTCGCGCAGGTCGGCCTGGCGATCCTGCCACGGGGTCATGGCGTACCAGAGGTTCTGGCCGCCCGTGGCCAGGGCGGTGAACTGGTAGGCGGGCTTGTCGGGCAGGCCGACCAGCGCCGTGCCGTTGGCGGTCTTTTCCAGGGCGTAGAAGAACAGGCCCTTGGCGAGGACGCCGACGCCGCTGTGCAGGGTGTAGTAGCTGGACGACGGGTCGAGGGTGAAGTTGGCGTTGTTCGCCCCCGTCGCGGCGACCAGCAGGATGCCGGTCGGGTTGTTGGCGCCCCAGTAGACGCCGGTGGTGTCGAAGATCTTGATCTTCGAGGCGCCGGCGGTGGTGGCCACGGCCATACAGTCGGCCACCGAGCTGGCGTTGGTGCAGCTCGTCTGGCTGGTCCCCATCAGATAGGCGTCCATCGACAGCAGGCTATTGCCCGAGCCGGTGAAGGCCGCGCCGGGGGCCAGCAGGTGGTCGTTGGTCTGGTGGTCGCTGTTGATGTTGTCGTTGCTGCCGAAGACGATCAGCCCGGCGTTGTTGAAGTTCTCCAGGTTGGTGATCGTCAGGGTCGAGACCGTCGCCGCGGGCTGGACCTCGCCCACCACGATGGTGGCGCCCGAGGCGTTGGTGAGGGTGTCGGTCCCCGCGCCGAAGTCCCAGCTGGTCGCCGCGCCGTTGGCGTTGGTGGCGATCAGGCCGGTGTTGTTGACCACGTCGTTGCCGGCGCTGAACACCGAGGCCCCGGTCGTGTGCCACGACTGGCTGGAGGTGTTGTTGATCGTCGCATGGGCGGCGCCGGAGAGGCCGGAGAAGTCGACCCGCCCGTTCAGCCGCCCGTCGTTGTTGACCACAACGCTGCCGCCGGTCCCCTTGATGGCGAAGTCACCGTAGGCCGCCGTGCCCGCATTCACCGAGGTGACCTTGGTCCCCGCGCTGATGTGGATGGTGGTCGTCGCCGCCGCGCCCGAGGTCACGTCGACGATCGCGTGGCTGGCATTGCCAAGGCCGGTGACCGTGGTGTTCGGCGAGGCGACGGTGGCGTCGATGTTGATCGCGCCGCCGGAGGCGCTGTTGGTGACGATGCCCTTGCCGAGGCTGGAGGCGTCGTTGACGGTGTTGTTCACCGTCACCAGCACGCCGCCGGTCCCGGTGTTGCTCGCCGAGATGCCCACCGCCCCGTCGCCGATCACCGTGCCGTTGTTGGTCACGCTGACCAGGGCCGCGCCGGTGGCCGAAGCCTCGATACCGGTCAGGCCGCCGACCACGTTGGTGTTGGCCACCACCGTCGAGACCCCGGCGCCCGCGTCGGCGCGGATGCCGGTGTTGGTCCCGCCGGTCACGGTGGCCGTGCCGCCGCCCGAGGGGTTGTTGGTGGTCACGACCGCGGAGCCGCCGGTGGAGACCAGGATGCCGTTGGTCTGGCCCGTGATGGTGCTGCCGAAGGTTCCGCCGCCGGTGGTGATGCTAACCGCGCCCGAGGTGCTGAGGGCGCCGATCGCCGTACCGCCGCCGGCGTTGGTGGCCGAGACGTTGGCGGTGTTGATGGTGATCGGGCCGCTGCCGGAGGTGGCCAGGACGCCGATGGCGCCGGAGCCGGTGGCGACGACCGCATCGGTCACGGTCGAGACGGTGACCGCGTTGGCGTTGGTGGTCTCGGCGACGATGCCGTCGGTCAGGCCGGTGATGGTCTTGCCGCTGGCCGCGTCCACCGTCACCGC
>PLSW01000399.1 GCA_003165275.1 Caulobacteraceae bacterium | reverse complement strand
TTGCCCGAGCCGGAGGGGCCGACGACGCCGATAACCTGGCCGGCGGGGATGTCGAGACAGACGTCGGTCAGCACTGGCTGGCCGTCGATGCGGTAACGGAAGTTGACGTGGTCGAGGCGGATGTCGCCGCGGATGGCGGGCAGGCTGGCCTGGCCGGCCTGGCCGGGCTCGGGGGTGGTGTTGAGGATGTCCCCCACCCGGTCCACCGACAGCCGCACCTGCTGGAAGTCCTGCCACAGCTGGGCGATGCGCAGCACGGGGGCGGCGAGCTGGCTGGAGATCATGTTGAAGGCCACCAGCTCGCCCACGGTCATCTTGTTGGCGATGACCAGGCCCGCGCCGAAAAACAGCACCAGCACGACGGTGGCCTTGTTGATCAGGGCCGCGGTCTGGCTGGCGACGGTGGAGAGGGTGATCACCCGGAAGGAGGCGGTGACGTAGCCAGCCAGCTGCTCCTCCCAGCGCCGCTGCATCACCGGCTCGAGGGCCATGGACTTGACCGTCTCGACGCCGGAGACCGCCTCCACCAGGAAGGACTGGTTCTCGGCGCCGCGCTTGTAGCGCTCGTTCAGCCGGGCGCGGAACGCGGGGGTGACGCCGAGGCTGAGGATGACGTAGCAGGGCAGCGCCGCGGCGACGATCAGGGTCAGCAGCGGGCTGTAGAGGAAAAGCACCGCCAGGAACAGCAGGGCGAAGAAGAGGTCCAGGGCCAAGGTCAGGGCCGAGGAGGTGAGGAACTGGCGAATGTTGTCCAGCTCTCGCACCCGGGCGATGGTGTCCCCCACCCTGCGGGCCTGGAAATAGGCCATGGGCAGGGCGAAGAGGTGGCGAAACAGCCGCGCGCCCAACTCCACGTCGATGCGGTTGGAGGTGTGCGACAGGACGTAGGTGCGCAGGCCGCCCAGCAAGACCTCGAACACCGACATCACCGCCAAGCCGAGGGCCAGGACCTCCAGGGTGGAGAGCCCCCGGTGGACGAACACCTTGTCGATGATGACCTGGAAGAACAGTGGGGTCAGCAGGGCGAACAGCTGGACGAAGAAGGAGCCGATCAGCACCTCCGTCAGCGGCTGGCGGTACTTCTTGATGGCGTCGAGGAACCAGCCGACCCCGAAGCGGCTGTTCGGATCGCTGAGCGCGGCGCGGCGGGCGATGAGCAGCAGATTGCCGCTCCAGCGGTCGGCGAACACCTCGGCGCTCATGGCCTCCGGCGAGGCGGCGTTGGGGTCCTGCACCAGCACCTTGCCGTCGCCGATGCGGCCGACGACCAGCCAGCCCCCGTCGCGCATCTGCGCCAGGGCCGGCAGCGGCGTGGTGGCCAGCCGCTCCAGGGTGCTGGCGACCAGGCGCGCCTTGACCGGAAAGCGGCGGGACAGCCGCAGCAGGTCGCCGGCGTCCAGGCTCGCCTTGCCGCTGACGTGCAGAAGCTCCGCGGCGTTGGCGGGCAGGCCCAGGACCTGCAGGATAAACGCTAACGCCGCGGCGCCGGGGTCCAACATGGATATTCGCGGTCCCTCGGAGTCCATAAAAGGGTCAGAGTCCTAGCCCAGCTTGCTTCGACTTCAAGACCTAGGCCAGCGCGGCCCGAAAACCCAGTGGATTGCAACCCTTCGGAAGCTTAGGCGACCGCGGTCGCACGCGGCAGTGCACATTTTTGACCTAGGCCGCGGCCGCCGAGCTTCACCTTAATACCCCAGCGCGCAGCCGTCCTTGCGCGGGTCGGAGCCGCCGATCAGGACGCCGCGGTCGTGGTCGATCCACACCGCCTGGGCGCCGCCCAGGGGCGCCGGGGGCGGGCGCAGGATGTGGCCGCGGGCGACGAGGGCCGCGGCGACGGCCGGATCAAAGCCTTCCTCGACCTGGACGCTGGACGCGGTGGCGAAAAAGCGCGGCGCGTCGATGGCCCCCTGCAGGTCCAGGCCCTCCCGCAGCAGCCGCGTCAGCAGGTGCGCGTGGCCCGCCGACTGGTAGTCACCGCCCATCACCCCGAAGGGCATGACCGGCCGGCCGGCCTTCATCACCATGCCCGGAATGATGGTGTGCATGGGCCGTTTGCGGGGCGCCAAGGCGTTGGGATGCAGGGGATCGAGGCTGAAGCTGGTCCCGCGGCAATGGAACATCACCCCGCACTCCGCCGCCAGGATGGTCGAGCCGAAGGGCAGGAACAGGGAGTTGATGAACGACACCGCCATGCCGTCCGCGTCCACCACCGACAGGCAGGTGGTGTCGGTCTCCCAGGGCAGCACGCCGGCGTCGGCGCCCGGAGCGCGGACATAGTCCATCGCCGGCTCGCCCAGGAAATCCTCCAGGGACACGCGCATGGTCGCGGGGTCGGTGATGGCGGAATCCCGCAGGCGGTAGGCGCGGCGCATCAGGCCGATGAAGAGATGGGCCCGCTCGGCCGGATCGGCGGCGCGCCAGGCGGGCCAGTCCTCGATGGCTTTCAGCATCAGGAGCGCCGTGGCGCCCTGGCCGTTGGGCGGATGCTCCAGGATGTCGTGGCCGCCGAAGCGGGCGCCGATCGGCTCCACATAGTCGGCGGTCTGGGCGGCGAAGTCGTCCAGGGTGTGGACGCCGCCCTCGGCCCGCAGGGCGCGGACCATGTCGGCGGCGACTGCGCCCTCGTAGAACCCCGCCCGTCCCTGCCGGCCGATGGCGCGCAGGGTCGCGGCCAGCTCCGGCTGGCGATGGGTTTCGCCCTCGCGCCAGGGGGCGCCGTCGCGCAGGAAGCGCGCCTTGGCCGCCGGGTTGCGGGAGAGCCGCTCGACGCTGTGCGACCAGTCCCACGCCACCCGCGGGGCGATGGCGTAGCCGGCCTCGGCGATGGCGGCGGCGGGCTCCAGGACCTCGCTCAGGGGCAGGCGGCCGTAGTCCGCGTGCAGGCGAACCCAGGCGGCAACGGCGCCGGGGATGGTGACGGCCAGGGGACTGTTGTCGGCGATGGCGCGCAGGCCGCCGTCGATCGCCGCTTGAAGGTCCGCGCCGGCCGGGGAACGGCCCGAGCCGTTGATGGCGATGGGC
This sequence comes from Caulobacteraceae bacterium, assembly GCA_003165275.1. Taxonomy (GTDB): domain Bacteria; phylum Pseudomonadota; class Alphaproteobacteria; order Caulobacterales; family Caulobacteraceae; genus Poindextera. Next base: position 1,521 of record PLSW01000399.1, on the reverse strand, counting down.
GCCGCGCCCGGCCTGGCGACAATAGCGAAACAGTCGCCGCCGATCCCGGTCATCGCCGGCTCGACGACGCAGAGGACGGCGACGGCGGCCAGGGCCGCGTCCACCGAGCAGCCGCCCCGGCGCAGGGTCTCCAGCCCGACCAGGGAGGCGGTCGGGTGCGAGGTGGCGATCATCGCCCGGGTGGAATAGACCGCCGAGCGGCCCGGGGTCTGGAAAGATCGGCTCATTGCGCCAGCTTAGCGGCGGCCGCGCCGAACGCCACCAGGATCAGGCTCGGCAATCCGCCGATCGGATCACAAGTGCTGGTCGCGTTCCATCCCGCCCAGGGCGGCGGCGGCGCTGGCGATCAGGGCGCCGATCAGCATCGACAGGGCCGCGATCAGGCCGAAGGCGGCGGCGGCCTTGCGGGCCTCGTCCGCCGCCATCCGCACCTTGCCCGCCGCGTCCTGCTCCCGGGCCGCGACCGCATCGACCCGCCGACGGGCCTCCGCCGGGGTGACGAAGGCGTGGTCGCTGACCAGCTGGGACAGGTAGACGCTGTCGGCGGGCGGCATCTGGCCGTTCACCGCCGCGCTGGCGAGGATGCGCGCCGCCTCGGCGCGGGCGTCGCTCGCCGACGACGTCGGGTCCGGCCGGTCCGACCGGAACAGGGTGTCCACGTCATAGGCCAGGCCCTGGATCGGCGCGGCCGCCAGGGCTGCCGCCGGGGAGGTCCCGTCGGTGGGACCGGGGGTAGTGGCCGCGCGCACACCGGCGCTCACCGCCATCGTGGCCGCCCCGCTGACCAGGGCGACGACCACCAGGCTGGCCAGGGCCCAGGCCAGGAAGCCGTGGGCGGTGTCGCGGAAGAAGACCTCGTGGGCGTGCACCCCCATCCAACGGGTGCGCAGGCGACCGGTCAAATAGCCGCCGAGGCCGGAGGCCACCCACTGGGTCGCCACCATCCAGATCGCCGCCATCACCGTAAAGCTCACCGGGCCCGGCCGGCCCAGGGACCAGGGCGACACCGACGCCAGGCCGAGGCCCGACCCCAGGGCCAGCATGACGATGGTCATCGCCGCGGCGACCACGGAGCCGGCGAAGATCGCCGGCCAGGACACCGCCGAAATCGCGCCACCGGCCGGCGCCTCGGCGGCGAGCGCGTAGCCCACCACCGTCACATCCACATCGCTCGCCATCTTGTTCTCCAGGTTCAGGTTCAACGCCAGACGAGGGCGAGCAACAGGATCACCGGGATCGGAACGCCCAGCAGAAGCAAAAGGATTGAACGACCCACGCCAGCCTCCCACAGGTATTAGACAAGGCTGACAACGATTTGCCTGGGCGCGGGTTCCGAACGAGCGCGGCCTTTGAAAGGGATGGTCCGATGGGAAGGGGACGTTGAGGCAGGGTGCATGGGCTGTTGCGACTGCACGCATGGTTCGAGACGCGCGCGAAGGGCGCGCTCCTCACCATGACTAATATCTATGCAATCCAATATCCTAGTCATGGTGAGGGGTAAGCGGGGCAGATTCCCGTGCG
>PLSW01000011.1 GCA_003165275.1 Caulobacteraceae bacterium | reverse complement strand
TTAAATTCTGGGTGAGCCCTAAGGCCGCAACACACCCTGTTCAGGCGCAAACGACATGCACATCGGAATACTGGAGACGGGCGCGCCGCCCGGCGATCTGGCGGCGCATTTCGGCCGCTATCCCGCGATGATGGAGCTGATGATCGGGCCGGGTCGCCGCTACAGCGTCTTCGATGTGGCCGGCGCCGCCCCGCCCGCGCCGGACGCCTGCGACGCCTTCGTGATCACCGGCTCGTCCGCGGGGGTTTACGAGGACCTGCCGTGGATCGGCCCCATGGAGGCCTTCCTGCGCGCAGCCGCGGGGCGCGTCCCGCTGATCGGCGTCTGTTTCGGCCACCAGCTGATGGCGCAGGCCTTTGGCGGCGTGGTGGAGAAGTCGGCCAAGGGGTGGTGTGCGGGTCTGCACGCCTACGCGGTGGTGGCGCGCGAGCCGTGGATGGACCGCGGCGACGTCGTCCGGATACCGGCCTCCCACCAGGACCAAGTGGTCGCCCCGCCGCCCAACACACGGGTCATCCTGGCGAGCGACTTCACGCCGTTCGCCGGTCTCGCCTATTCCGACCAGCCGGCCATCTCCCTGCAAGGCCATCCCGAATTCGAGCCGGCCTTCGCGCAGGCCCTGTATGAGAGCCGGCGCGGTCTCGCCTACGACGATGCGCAGGCGGACGCCGCGATCGCCTCCCTGACGACGCCGAACGACCGGGCGCGGGTAGCCAACTGGTTGCGCGGCTTTCTCGACGCCCGCCGTTAGGCCAGCGGCCTCAGGAAACCAAAGCGCCGCGCCCGCGTTGACATCGCAACAAGGCCGCAGAATGGCCCGCTTGTCCGGCCAGGATCGTGAACCGGCTGGGAGGGCGACGAAAGGCGTAGCGATGAAAGGCCGAACGCACCTTCATATCGATTGGATTCACCTGAGCGTGCTGCTCTTCTGCTTGGCGGTCTGGGCGATCGTGGCGGCGGCTGGCGCGCGGCTGGGCGGCTCATATCGTGTCCACCGCCTGTTCGATCACATGGGCCAGGCGGCGGCGCCCATGGCCCGGGTTCTGGACGTCTGATCAAGCGGCTTGCCGATGGCGACGGCGGGGATGACAGACGACCGTCGGCGGCCTATGGCATGCGCATTGGTCCGGCCCTGGTTGGATCGATTCCTTCATTGAGGCGCCCCCCGCCATGGCGGGGGGCGGCTTCGGCGGAGGCGACCTGAAGACCGCAACGACGGAGCCGCGTGGTGAGCAACGAGATCGAAAAGCCCTGGGCCCTGATGCGGCATCACGCTGGCTGGGCCGACGTGTTCCGGATCGAAAACGCCACCGCCGACGCGGTCACCGGCTTCTATCCCGACCGCGAGACGGTCGGTCCGCCGGTCACCTACAGCGTGCGCGCGGTGCTGGCCCGCTTTCCCACCTTCGAGGCCGCCCACGCGGCGCGGGAGGGCGGCGTCGCTGAGTGGCGTAAGCACGACGCGGCGGTCCGAGAGGCCGAAGCGGCCCTGAAGGCGGCGGAAAAAGTCCGCGAAGACGCCTGGGTCGATTGGCTGAAGGCGGCGTCAGAGGCCGGCTGACCTTCGGCCGGACTGGGTCTGCCATCCAGGCTGGCTCACAGCCGAAAGTGGCTGGTAAGCGCATTCTCAGGACCGCAACGTGAGACCGATTGCGTTTGGTCCAGATCCCGTCTCCGCCTTTTCAGCTGCGGTTGCCCAAGTGTAATCGATGCGGGGTCGAGACGCGCCGAATTGCGCTGGACGCCCGCTACGACAAGACCGCCGAGAGCTACATTGGCTTCATACTCGTCGCTTCAATCCGGCTATGGGTGATGCCTTTCGTTAGCAGGCCCTAGGGATCGCGCGCAGCTTGATCAACGCGCCGACGTCGATTCGAAACCCCGACATCGCCGGCGCCGCCCCTAGAGACGCCGCGAGCATTGCCGCGTATGCCGCTGTTGGCCATAAGAAGGCGACGGCGCCACCTCAACCATCGAGGCCCTACGCGTGAATAATTCTCCGACAACCGCTCGAATCATCGATCGCCTGCATCAAGCGAGCATGCATCTCTCTCAGGGGCGTCCCGTAAACGCGGTCGCGATCCTACAGCCGCTGACTCGGGAGCAGCCGGCCCTCACCGAGGCGCGCCGGCTGCTTGGCTTGGCGTTGCGGCTGACCGGCGACCTAGCCGGGTCGGAGGGCGAGTTGCTCGCGGCCTTGGCGCGCGAAGAACGAGCTGAACTATACGAGGCGCTTGCCGCCACGCTTGAGGCGGCGGGACGCCGTCCCGAGGCAGAAACGGCCTATCGCGCGGCGCTTGCCATCGATCCACTGAACCTAGCCTCTTCGATCGACCTCTCCGAGCTCTTGCTTAACGAAAATCGCCTCGACGAGGCGCTCGCCGTCATCGAACCCCTAGGCCGACGCCCTCAAGCGGACATCCATGCCCTGAGCGCCTACGCGCTGGCGTTGAAGGCTCTGAATCGCACAAACGAGGCGATCGTCGTCTATACACGCGCCATCAAAGCCTCGCCGGCCAGCGCGGTCGCCGAGCACAACCTGGCGGCCATCTACTGTGACGCCAATCGTTTCGCGGAAGCGGAGGCCGGGGCCAGACGCGCCTTCGCCAAGGGAATCGACGTTCCGCAGACCTGGCTGACCCTGGCCCGCGCGCTGCAGGGTCAGGACCGCTTCGACGAGGCCGACCACGCCTTTCGCCAGGTGATCAGACGCAATCCGCTTGATTCCGCCGCGCAACGCGAACTTGCGCAACTGCTCTGGATGCGAAGCGAGGCAGTCGCCGAGGCCTGCGAGGTGATCGATCAGACCCGCGCCAGCTATCCCGACGACGTCGGCCTGATCACGGCCAGAGCCCGGGTGCTCGAATACGCCGGGGACACTAACGCCGCCTACGACTTTCTCGGCGCGGCGATCGATCGGCAGGACTCCATACCGGACTTGCACGTCCAGGCGTCCTACGTTGTCGCCCCATCGAACCCGGTGCGCGCGCTTGAGCATGCCAGGCGCGCCTGGTTCCTCGCACCCCAGCAGACCCAGTCGCTCAACGCCATGATCCTCGCCAACCTCGCCGTCGGCGACGCCGCCGCCGCCGCGGACCTTGCGAGTGAGATGCGCAGGCGCGCCCCCAACGACCAGCACGCCATCGCCCAGCTGGCGACCGCCTGGAGGATGTTGGACGATCCCCGCTACGCCGAGCTCTACGACTACGACTCCGTGGTGAGGACTTACACCATCGAGCCGCCGAGCGGCTGGTCGAGCCTGAGCGGCTTCCTGGGCGACCTCGCCACGAGCCTGGAACACCGCCATCCGCTGCGGACTCATCCCATCGGCCAGTCGCTTCGCCATGGAACCCAGACTCAGCAACGTCTTGATCGGTCCGACGATCCGGTGATCGCCGCCTTCTTCCGCGCCATCGACGACCCCATCCGCCAACATATGAGGTTTATCGGCGACGGCGCCGACCCGCTGAGGGCGCGCAATACCGGCGACTATCGCATCCAGGGGGTTTGGTCGGCGAGGCTGAGGCCGAACGGATTCCATACCGATCACATCCACCAGGAGGGATGGCTGTCTTCCGCCTGCTACATCGCCTTGCCCGACGCCATCGAGCACGGAAACGAGGGCTGGATCAAGTTCGGCCAGCCGGGCGTTCCCACATGGCCGGCTCTGGCCCCCGAGAGGTTCGTCAAGCCTGCGCTGGGAACTCTGGTGATGTTTCCGTCCTATATGTGGCACGGGACGGTGCCCTTCACCGGCGATCAGCACCGCCTGACCATCGCCGCGGACATCGTCCCGGACTGAAGGCCGGGCCCGTCTCACCAAGCGCGGGCCGACGCCGCCGCGCCAAGCTGCGCGCTGAAACTACATTCAACCTTCATAAGACCATGCACCGGATCATATAACCCCGGAACCAGTCACGAGCGCCTTCTTCCGATGCAGACGGCGCCGGAATTGAGACAGAAAGTTGTCGCTGCGGGAAATACGCGGTGTTTGCTGCAGACGCGGCCTCAATATAACGCATGGCATCTTCCACCTCTGGAGTATTAACGGCCGCCACCAAGCTTTATTGGCGGCATCCGGCAACCGTAATCTACATAACGGTCTGCTCAAGATTGGCTTTACGCCTCATCCCGCGGCTCGCTCGGAAATCGAGCGATCGCCAATTTGCCAAAACTACGCACCCCCGGGCCGCTTTCATGGCCGCACGAGGGGGCCTCAGAACGGGCCGGAGCGCGATCAACACCTCAATACCATCTTGTTTTTGTGCATTTTTTCATTCCGCGGCGGCGCGGCGCGCCGCGGACCATCGACCGTGGCGAATCGCCGCGGACCGCGACGGGAACGAATGGTCCTTGTGTCGCGACTGTGTCTGCAAAGTGACAGTTCGATACCTATCGACCGCCGTCGCATAGCCCTCCCTTGACCTAGGAGGCATGGCGTCATCCCCTGCCAACATGAGCTGTGACTATAGCTCGTATCATTTGGGGTTGGTCTGCGGCCTGTGCCGGCTTGGGCCACAAAGGGGAAAACCAAACTATGAAGAAGCTCAGTCAGCGCCAGGCGCTGCTCGCTACCACCATCTTGTGCGGCGTCTCATTATTCGGCGCCACGCAGGCCTCGGCTCAGAGCACTGGCTCCACGCCGGCAGCCGCGGCCCCCGAGGTGGTCGTCACCGGTTCGCGCATTCCGCGTCAGAGCCTGAACAGCGTCAGCGGCATGACCATCGTCGGCGCCGGCGAAATTAAGGCCGAAGGCACGGTCAACGTCGAAACCCTTCTCAACAATCTGCCGTCCGTGTTCGCCGGGCAGAACTCGACCGTGTCCAACGGCTCGACCGGCACCGCGACGGTCGACCTTCGCGGCCTTGGCCCGTCCCGCACCCTGGTGCTGATCGACGGCCGCCGTATGCAGGCCGGCGATCCGGCCCTGCCCGTGGCCGACCTGAACTTCATCCCGAGCGCCCTCATCGATCGCGTCGACGTGCTGACCGGCGGCGCCTCCTCGACGTACGGCGCCGACGCCGTCGCCGGCGTGGTGAACTTCGTCATGAAGCGCAATTTCGAAGGCGTGGAGGTCGACTACCAGCACGGCTTTGATCAGCACGGCCAGCACAGCAGCGACGCCAATCAGTTCCTTGCCGGCAACATCTCCGGTCCGCTCTCCAAACCCGGCAATCTCGAGCAAGGGAGCAATGACCTGACCAGCCTGATCCTGGGCGTGAATTCGCCGGACAAGCAGGGCAATGTCACCGCCTATCTCCAGTACTCGCACCTCCTGCCGATCACCCAGGACAAGTATGACTATTCGGCTTGTACGGTGACGGACTCGAACCTCGTCGCCGGCCACCAGAACACCGCTCACGTCTGCGCCGGTTCGAGCAACAGCGCCTACGGCCGCTTCAACCTGATCGGTCAAGGCAAGTCGCTGACCAACTACGGCGCCGCACCCGGCAACTTCGCGAACTTCTCCAACGGTGCGCGGTTCAACTACGGCCCCTACAACTACTTCCAGCGGGAAGATCAGCGGTACGACCTGGGCAGTTTCGCCCACTACGAGATCAACAAACATTTTGACGTCTACGCGGACGCCATGATGATGGACGACCATACCTACGCGCAGATCGCGCCCAGCGGCTACTTCCAGGGCGCCACCTACTACATTCCCTGCAACAACGCCTTCCTGAGCGTCGGCCAGGCCAGCCAGCTCGGCTGCGGCACCGCTTTTGAAGGCGGCGGCGCGTCAGCGCCCGCGGGCACCCCCGTCGGCACGATCGCGACCACCATCGGCTACCGGTTCGCGGCCGCCAACGCTCCGCGTCAGGACGACATCCGCCACGATGACTATCGTATCGTGGTCGGCACCAAGGGCGATATCGTCGATGGCTGGACGTATGACGCCTACGCCCAGTACGGCGAGACGGTGTACGCCGAGGAATATCTGAACGACGCCTCGATCACCAAGCTGCAGAACGCCCTCTACACCACCTCGACCACCCACTGCGTGTCCGGCGGCTCCTGCGTGCCGTTGAACATCTTCAGCGCCGCCGGCCCGAGCCAAGCCGCGATCAACTACGTGCTGACCCCGGGCTTCAAGGAAGGCTCGACTTCCGAGCAGATCGTGGAAGCCGATGTCGTTGGCGACCTCGGCCGCTACGGGGTCAAGTCCCCCTTCGCGAGCGATGGTGTGAAGGTCAGCTTCGGCGTCGACTACCGCCGCGAACAACTGGCGGAGCAGGTCGACGAGGAAGACCTGTCGGGCGACCTGTCCGGCTCCGGCGGCGCCACGCCGCCCGCGGCCGGCTCGTTCACGGTGCGTGAAGCCTATCTCGAAACCCACGCGCCGCTGGTCACCGATCAACCGCTTGTAAAGGCCCTGAACTTCGACGCCGGCTACCGTTCGTCGCAGTACAGCTCCGTTGGCCACACCGACACCTACAAGTTCGCCGGCGATTGGGCGCTTACCTCGGACATCAAGTTCCGCGCGAGCTTCAACCACGCCGTCCGCGCGCCGAACATCGACGAGCTCTATACCCCGTCGACGGTCGGCCTGTTCACCGGTCAGGACCCCTGCTCCGGCGGCATCAACGGTGGCCACGCGAACGAGGGCAAGGCCCCCGTCCTCGGCGTGGGTGTTGGCGACACCCTGGCGCAATGCCAGCTGATGGGCGTCACTGTCGGTCAGTTCGGCCTGATCAACCCCTGCCCGGCCAGCCAGTGCAGCACCCTCGGCGGCGGCAACGCGGCCCTGAAGCCGGAAACGTCCAACACCGTCAGCTATGGTGTTGTGCTTACGCCGAGCTTCGTGCGTAACCTGTCGATCACCATCGACTACTACGACATCAAGGTGCTGAACGACGTCAACTCCATTCCGTCCGCCCTGGCCTTGAACGATTGCTCCACTAACGGGCAGTTCTGCAACCTGATCGTCCGCGACGCCAACGGCTCGATCGACAGCCCGACCGGGTATGTGCTCGGAACCCTTCAGAATACGGGCTACAGCCTGGTGAAGGGTGTCGACTTCGAACTGAACTATCGCTTCTCGCTGTCCGATATGGGCCTGGACCACCTGGGCTCGCTGTCGTTCAACTACATCGGCAGCTTGGCCCAGAACGCGATCTCCCAGCCGGTCACCGGCGGGGGCACCTATGATTGCGCCGGCCTGTTCGGCGTGACCTGCGGCAACCCCGATCCGCACTGGCGCAGCAAGCTGCGCGTGACCTGGTCCACGCCTTGGAGCTTCGATATTTCCGGCCAATGGCGTTATATCGGCGGTACGGCTCTGGACACCAACACGTCCAACCCGCTGCTGACCAACTCCCCGGCTTACGACAACGTCGATGCTCACATTCCGGCCTACAACTACTTCGACCTGACCGGTAACTGGCGCGTCAGGGACGGCTTCACCATCCGCGGCGGCATCAACAACATCTTTGACAAGGATCCGCCGATCATCTCCGGCGGAGCCGGCCCGACCGGACCGCTCAACGGCAACACCTTCCCCGGTGTGTATGACGCCCTTGGCCGGACGATGTTCGTCGGTCTGAGCGCTAAGTTCTAGGTCTTCGGCTTTCGCCGAAAATCAGCTAAGAGATTGGGGCGGCGGGCCTTAAAATCCGCCGCCCCATTTTTTGTTGGACCGCCTCAACTGGTGGTCGGAAGGCCGGGTAATGACGACAGTTTCCATCGCCACTCACCGTAGCCCGGATGAAGATCGGCGCAGGGTCGAGGCGGTTCGCGCCGTCGCCGCGACGGACGTACCCCTGGCGATCGAGATGGCCCGGCAGGCTCTGCTGAGTGGTCTGGAAGACCCGTTGCTGCTGAACTTGGTGGCCGCCCAGCTTGAGGAAGAAGGCCGCTTCGCCGACGCCCTGGGCTTGCTCGACCGCGCCGCCGCGATTGACCCCCTGGATGTCTTCACCTGGAACGCTGTCGGCCTTTGCCTCGTCGCGCAGGACAAGAGACGCGAAGCCGCTAACGCATTCGACCATGCCTTGAGCATCGACCCGGATTTTCCGCAGGCCCACTACAACTTGGCCAATGCGCTCGAAAGCATGGCTGACATCGAAAGCGCCAAACGGCACTACGAGCATGCCGTCAGGGTCGCGCCAGACTATGCGGACGCCATTGCGGGCCTGGCCTCACTTGCGGTTAGGTCGGGTGAGCCCAATGTCGCTCGGGCGCATGCGGCCCAGGCCCTGGCGATCGCGCCGTTGCAGCCCACCGCCCTGGCATCCTTGGCCACCCTCGAAATACAGGAAAAGAACTTCCAGCAGGCCGCGACACGGTTGCAGGAGTTGGTCCACAACCCAGGCTGGAACAAGACCAACCGGCCCACGGTCCACTGCCTGCTGGGCGACGCCCTCGACGGCCTCGGACGAATCGACGAAGCGTTCGCCGAATACCAGACCGGCAAGGCCCTGTTTCGCGCCGCTCACGCGCAGACGTATGAAAAGCCGGGTGTTGAATCGCAACTGGAACTCGCCGTGCGTCTGGCCGATTATTTCGAGAAGGCCCCGGCTGAGCCCTGGTCGACCGCGGCTCCGCTCGCCCCCAATGAACCCTGGCCCGCCACTGGCCAGGCGTTCCTGGTCGGATTCCCTCGCTCCGGCACGACGCTGCTTGAACATGTATTGGCCAGCCATCCCGACATGGTCAACGTTGACGAACGGGCGACTTTGCACGATTTCGAAGGCGAATATCTCCCGAACGCGGCGTCCCTGGACCGATTGTCCGCCCTATCCTCGGAGGAAGCGGCGATCCAACGGGAAAAATACTGGAAACGCGTCCGCCGGTTCGGCATTGCCCCTGAAGGCAATATCGTCATCGATAAGATGCCGCTCTATACGGTCAAGCTTCCCATCATCGCCAAGCTGTTCCCAGGCGTAAAGATTCTGTTCGCCGAACGCGATCCGCGGGATGTCGTCCTGAGCTGTTTCCGACGGCCGTTCCAGATGAACGCCGGCATGTACCAGTTCGTCACCCTCGACGGCGCCGCCCGCTACTACGACGCCGTAATGAGCCTGTTCGACGTTTATCGACGCAAGCTGCCTCTGGACGTCCACCTCATTCGCTATGAGACGCTTGTGCAGAACTTTGAGCAAGAGACGTCGGCGATGTGCGCGTTTCTGGGCGTTGATTGGAGCGAATCGATGCGCGGCTTCGCCCAGCGCGCCCGCGAGCGGCAGATTCGCACGCCCAGCGCACCACAGGTGCGATCCGGCCTCTACACTACCGGAGCGGGTCAATGGCGCCGGTACGCGCGCCATTTGGAGCCTGTGATGCCCATCCTTCAGCCCTGGATCGAGCGCATGGGGTACGACGCGGACTGAGCTCGACGCCGCCGCCACCAGGGTCGCTGCCGACTTCAGTTGCGCCAGCTAGCACGTTACCATGCAGCGCCTGCGCGGTTTCCGCCGCATTGCGAATTGGAGGGGCCTATGACGCGATATTCGAGCAAGAGCCAGCTTATTGGCGCCCTGTGGTTGCTGGCCCTGTCGCCCACCGTAGCGCAAGCCGCCCCGCCGGCGCCCGCTGTTGGCCGCGCAGACGTCCTGAAGGCGCTATCTGCATGCCGCGCCATTGCTGATTCCTCCGAACGGTTGGCCTGTTTCGACAAGACGGCGGCCTCCCTGGACCAGGCCCAGGCCAGCGGTGATGTGATCGTGGTCGATCGCAAACAGGTCAAGCAGATCAAGCGCCAAGCCTTCGGCTTCACCATGCCGAGTCTGGCGATCTTTGACCCCGGCGCGCGCAAGGACAAGGACACTGGCGACGAGTCGATCACTGCGACAGCGACGGCCGCATCCCAGACGTCGGACGGCAAGTGGGTCATCACTCTCGACGATGGCTCCGTCTGGCGTCAGATCGACAGCGATAGTCTGGGCATGGATCCGCGCCCCGGTTCCAAGGTTCATATCCGCCGAGCGTCCCTCGGAAGTTTTATGATGAACGTCGATGGGCAGTCGGGTATCCGAGTGCATCGCGATCAGTAATCGACGACTAGGCTGGCGCTCTGGCGGTCGGAAGAATTGGGATCGAGGATGGCAGGCAAGGGAGTCATGGCCGAGATGAATGCGATGCTGCACCGCATCAATCCGCCGCTGCTTCCTTGCGGCTCCGAATTCAACGTCATCCATCCGCCGCAGATCGCTATCGGCCGCCATGCCCACCGTCATCACCGACAAGGATCTTCGCAAGCGCTACCGCGTCGCTAGGCGGCGAACGAGTGTCCTCGGCGCCCGATCCTCGCGGGCGGACACGATTCAAGCCCTTGGCGGCATCAACTTCACCGTCGCCGCCGGCGAGCGCGTGGCGATCATCGGCCCAAACGGGGCGGGCAAGTCGACCACGATGAAGATCCTGTCGGGGGTCCTTGAGCCCAGCGCGGGCCAGGTGGACGTTCTGGGGCTGACGCCCTGGCGGGAGCGGCGGGCCCTGGCCTATCGGATCGGAGTGGCGTTCGGCCAGCGCTCGCAGCTGTGGGCCGAACTGCCGGCCCGGGACTCCTTCGCCATCCTGCGCCGGCTTTCGCTGCGTCGGCGGCTGGCGGCGTCCGGACGTGGCGCTGCTGATCGGCATGATGATGGTCATCGTGGGCCTGGCCGGCGGCTATCGCGACATGGCCGCCGCCATCCTGCGCGGCGAGGTCGACGCCCTGCTCACCCAGCCCCGTTCGGTGCTGGCCAGGCTGCTCTCGCGAGAGGCCATCCCCAGCGCCTTCGGCGATCTGATCACCGACCTGATCGTCCTGACCGGCTTCGCCGACATCGGCTGGCGGCAGATTCCGATGTTGCTGGGCGGTCTTGCGACGGGCCACTGCATCTATGTCGCCGCTGGCTTCGGCTTCGCCTGCATGGCCTTCTGGGCCCGGGGCGCGCGCAGCTTCGCCCGCGACCTGGTCGAGTTCGTGATCCTGTTCGAACATCAACCAGGTCTGCGGCGCGTCCAGGCCTCGCGAAAATGCGACGCGAGCGGCGGTTTCCGCCTCGGCGAACCGGCCAACGTCGCAAGACTCGCCGACGAGATTATGCTGCGCCGCCGCGCTGTTCGGCGTGATCTGCGCCGCCCGCTGATAGATGGCGATGGCCTCGTCCAGACGCCGCAATGTCCTGGCGCGGAGTGTGTCGAGGGCGGCGTTCAACTCCGCCTC
>PLSW01000331.1 GCA_003165275.1 Caulobacteraceae bacterium | reverse complement strand
AAAGCGAAAGTAGAAGCAGGGGTGCGCTTCGCGCAGACCTACATTCTGGGACGTCTACGCAACCGAACCTTCTTCTCGCTGGAAGAAGCCAACGCCGCCATCGCCGAAGTCATGGTCCTGATGAACACCCGGCCGATGCGGCGGCTCGGCGTCAGCCGTCAAGAGCTGTTCGAAAGTGTGGAGCGTGCCGCGTTACGGTCGCTTCCGGCGAGCGAATATGAGTACGCCGAGTGGCGTAAGGCCCGGGTCAATATCGACTACCACGTCGAGGCCGACACCTTCTTCTACTCCGTGCCCCACCCGTTGATCCGCGAGGAGGTGGAGCTGCGGATCACCCAGCGTGTCATCGAAATCTTCCATAAGGGCAAGCGGGTCGCCGCCCACGCCCGCCGCTACGGCGGCGGCCGCCATGGGACTGCCGTTGAGCACATGCCCAGCCACCACAGGTTTATTGCCGAGTGGTCGCCGGAGCGCTTCCGTCGGTGGGGGGCAGACTTCGGCCCCGACACCGAAGGCCTGATGATCGCGATCTTGGCGACCCGCCGCCAACCCGAGCAGGCGTTCCGCAGCTGTCTCGGCTTGCTGCGGCTCTATCGCGAAATCGACAAGTCGCGGGTCGAGGCGGTGTCGGCTCGGGCGCTGGCGATCGGCGCGCTCAACTACAAAAGCGTCGCCTCGATCATCGCCCACAATCTCGACCGTCGCGATCCGGAGGACGCCAGCGTGGTGCATCACGCCAACGTCCGCGGCCCAAAATCCTTCCACTGAACAGGAAACCGCCAATGCTGAACCATCCAACACTCAATCTTCTCAACGAGTTGGGCCTGACGGGCATGGCGCGGGGCTTCCAGCACTTGGACGCCCAGCCCCAAGCTCGGGCCCTCGACCATGCCGAATGGCTTGGGCTCCTGCTTGATCAGGAGCTGACGCTGCGACGGCAGAAGCGCTTCGAAGTCCGAGCCAAGGGCGCCCGACTGCGACACGACGCCTGCATTGAAGACGTGGACTATCAGGCGCCCCGCGGTCTCGACCGCGCCCTGTTCCTGAAGCTCGGCTCCAGCGACTGGATCCGCTCGAAACGTAATCTCCTCATCACCGGGCCCTGTGGCGTCGGCAAGAGCTGGCTTGCCTGCGCCCTGGGCCAGAAGGCCTGTCGGGACGACTTCTCCGTCCTCTACATCGCATGCCGCGGCTGTTCGCCGGCCTGGCGCTCGCCCGCGGCGACGGCCGCTTCCCAAGGGTCATTCGCACACTCGCCCGCACCAATCTGCTGATCCTCGACGACTGGGGACCTGAACCCCTGAGCGCCGATCAACGCCGCGATCTGCTCGAGATCGTCGAGGACCGCTACGACGCCGGCTCCATCATCATCACCAGCCAACTTCCCGTGGATCGCTGGTACGAGCTGATCGGCAACCCCACTCTGGCGGACGCGATCCTCGACCGCGTTCTTCACAACGCCTACCGCCTCGAACTCTCCGGCGAGAGCCTTCGAAAGAGGCCCGCGCCAGCCCTCGACGCTTGACCACAACATCAAACCCAAACACGGTAAAAACAGACCCACTCGGGCGCCTGCGACATGGCCGATCAATGATCGGAGAAGGCGGCCGGATAATTATCGGTCCACGTGGCCGGTGATTGATCGGAAATGGTGGCCGGTAGCGTCGGAATCCGCAGCCGATATCCCTATGAAATCAATGGACGGGGGGCTGACCGCCTCGATCCTGTGGGCTACTCTACGTGGGAGGAGCGGGGTTTTCACACAGCCTCGGTCGAAACGCGAAGTTGCCACATCCGCGAAGACGCGCAAGCTGCAACCCGCGATACGAGGGTGACCGCGGTGCGGGTTCAGGAACTCCGGACCAGCCGGGCTCCCCCCGCCCAATCCGGCAGCCCGGCACCCTAAAGCTGATCCAGCCCGTACGCCGCATGCAGCGCCCGCACGGCCAACTCCGTGTACGCCGCATCGATCAGCACGCTGATCTTGATCTCCGACGTCGAGATCACCTGGATGTTGACGCCCTTTTCGGCCAGGGCGCCGAACATGGTCTTGGCGACGCCTGTATGGCTGCGCATGCCCACCCCGATCACCGAGACCTTGGCCACGTCCTCGTTCACCGTCACCGCCTCGAAGCCGATCTCGGCCTGCGAGGCGCGCATGATGTCCATGGCCCGGCCGGCGTCGCGCTTGCCGACGGTGAACTCCATGTTGGCCGCATCGGTGGTGCGGGCGCGGGACTGGACGATCATGTCGACGTTGACGTTGGCGTCGGCCAGGCGGCTGAAGATCTGCGAGGAGACCCCCGGATGGTCGGGCAGGCCGAACAGGGTGATCTTGGCCTCGTCGCGGCTGTAGGCCACGCCGCTGACGATACGCTTTTCCATGATCTCCTCCTCGTCGCAGACGATGGTGCCGCGCCCGTCCGTCTCCCCGGGTTCGACGAAACTGGACAGCACCCGCACCGGCACCCGCTGGGCCATGGCCAGCTCCACCGAGCGGGTCTGCAGCACCTTGGCCCCCAGGGAGGCCATCTCCAGCATTTCTTCGTAGGATATCTTCGCCAGGCGCCGAGCCTTGGACTCGATCCGCGGGTCGGTGGTGTAGACCCCGTCCACATCGGTGTAGATGTCGCAGCAGGAGGCCCCCACCGCCGCGGCGATGGCCACGGCGCTGGTGTCCGATCCGCCCCGGCCCAGGGTGGCGATGCGGCCCTCGCGGGTGACCCCCTGAAAGCCGGCGATGACGGCGATCTCGCCGGAATCCATGGCCGCGATCAGCTTTTCCGGCGGGATCTCGTCGATGCGGGCGCGGCCGTGGGCCTCGTCGGTGATGATCGGCACCTGCCAGCCCAGCCAGGAGCGGGCGTTGTGGCCCATGTTGCGCAGGGTCATGGCCAGCAGGCCCGCGGTGACCTGCTCGCCGGAGGCCACCACCGTGTCGTATTCGTCGTCGCTCATGGGCAGGCCCTGCGCCGCCGCGCCGGAGCCGTCGGTCCAGGCCACCAGCTCATTGGTGCGCCCGGCCATGGCCGAGACCACCACGGCGACCCTGTGGCCGGCCGCGACTTCGGACGCCACCAGCCGGGCGACGCGGCGGATGCGCTCCAGGTCGGCCACCGAAGTGCCGCCGAACTTCATCACCAACCGAGACACGCCCCAACACCCTTCCGTTTCGCGCGAGGCGCCCTTCTAGCGATGCGACCGCGCCGGGACAAGGCGGCGGTGCTCGCGGTGACCATCTAGTCCTCCCCGCACGCGGGGAAGAATATGACGTTGGTCTTTCCCTGAAAGACCGCGCCCGCGTCTCGCTTATCCGTTGACGCGGCGAACCCGCGGGCGGAATACCGACCCGCCATGACCGCTGCGCACCCCGCCGACACCCTGCCCGCCGCCGCCGACCACGCCGCCGGCTCCAGCGTCAATCCCGAGGACGTGGCCCGCTTCTCGCGGATCGCCGAGCAGTGGTGGGACCCGAACGGCAAGTTCGCGCCCCTGCACAGGTTCAATCCCATCCGCCTCGGCTTCATCCGCGAACAGGCCCTGGCCCGGTTCGGCCGCGATCCCGCCGCGCGGGCGCCCTTCGAGGGCCTGCGCCTGCTGGACATCGGCTGCGGCGGCGGCCTGCTGAGCGAGCCGATGACGCGCCTGGGGTTCAGCGTCACCGGCGTCGACGCCTCGGCCCGCAACATCGCCGTCGCCGGGCTGCACGCATCCGGCGGCGGGCTTGCCATCGACTATCGCTGCGGCACGGCCGAGGGGCTGCTCGAAACCGAGCGCGCCGCCTTCGACCTGATCCTCAACATGGAGGTCATCGAGCATGTGGCCGATCCGGCGGCCTATCTTCGCTCGTGTCTGGCCCTTTTGGCCCCCGGCGGGCTGATGATCGTGGCCACCCTGAACCGCACCCTGAAATCCCTGGCCCTGGCCAAGGTCGGCGCCGAATACGTGCTCAGATGGCTGCCCATGGGCGCCCATGATTGGCGCAAGTTCCTGCGCCCCGAGGAAATCCGCGGCTTCCTCGCCGGCGAGGCCGTCGCTGTCGACGGGCCGTTCGGCCTGGCGTTCAATCCGCTCACCGGCGTCTGGTCCCGCTCCGACGCGGTAGACATCAACTATATGATGACCATCGCGCGTCCCTGAGCGCCGGCTTTACTCGCTCGCGCGACGCTAGAACTTCCACCGCCCCCGTTGCAAACCCACCGTCGCCGTGCATCCTGAAGCGCCTGTGGGGGATTGCGTGATGTACAAGTTGGCGTGCGGCCCGGTCGTGGCGCTTGGGGTGGCGCTCTGGGCCGGCCAGGCGCTCGCCGCGGACAAGCCCGAATTCGGTCCCCCCGAGGCGTGGGTCAAGCCGGTGGCCATCCCAGCCCCCGCCGCCGGCTCCGACGACTCCATGCCCATCCGCCGGCTGCTGCTGGTCGCCCAGGCCCACTTCGGCCCGGACGGCGACGAGACCTACAGCGAGACCGCCACCCGCATCCAAAGTCCGCAAGGCCTGGCCATCGGCAACATCGCCATCAGCTGGCGCCCCGACAGCGACGTGCTGACCGTCCACAAGGTGCATATCATCCGCGGCGACCAGGTCATCGACCTGCTGGCCAAGGGCCAGACCTTCGCCATCCTGCGCCGCGAGACCAACCTCGAAATGGCCATGCTGGACGGCAAGCTGACCGCCACCCTGCAGCCGGAGGGGCTGCAGGTGGGCGACATCCTCGACGTCGCCATCACCGTCAAGCACCACGACCCGGTGATGCTGGGCCATTCCGAGGAGTTCCTCACCGAACTGCCCGGGCCGCCGGTGGACCGGCTGGTGCTGCGCGAGACCTGGCCGTCCGCCAAGACCATGCGCTGGCGGGTCACCGACGGCCTGGCGACCCCGGTCGTCAATCGTGAGAGCGGCCAGACCGAACTCACCATCGACATGGCCAACGCCCAGCGGCCGAACCCGCCCAAGGGCGCGCCCAAGCGGTTCGCCAACCTGGCGCAGATCCAGACCAGCGAATTCGCCAGCTGGGCCGACGTCTCGGCGCTGATGGCGCCCCTCTACCAGAAGGCCGCCACCCTGCCGGCGGACTCCCCCATCCGCGCCGAGGCCGCCAAGATCGCCGCCGCCTCCAGCGACCCCAAGGTGCGCGCGGCCATGGCCCTGCACCTGGTGCAGGACCGCATCCGCTACCTGTTCCTGGGCATGGACGAGGGCGGCTATGTCCCCGCCCCCGCCGACGAGACCTGGGCCCGCCGCTTCGGCGACTGCAAGGGCAAGACCGTCGCCCTGCTGGCGCTCTTGAACCAGCTTGGCATTGAGGCCGAGCCGGCCCTGGTCAGCACCACCGGCGGCGATGGCCTGGACGAATGGCTGCCCGCGGTGGGCTTCTTCGACCATGTGATGATCCGCGCCCATATCGGCGGCAAGACCTACTGGATGGACGGCACCCGCCTGGGCGACCGCAGCCTGGACGAGCTGGAGATCCCCCCCTTCCACTGGGCCCTGCCGGTGCAGGCGCGGGGCGCGAGCCTGGAAAAGCTCGCCCCGCCCCCGGCGGTGATCCCGGAAACCCTGACCATCCGCCTGGACGCCACCGGGGGCCTGGACGCCCCCGCCCCAGCCCACATCGAGATGGTGCTGCGCGGCGAGCATGCGACGGTGATGCGCCTGGGTTTGGCCAGCCTCTCCGCCGCCGACCGAGACAAGCTGTGGCGCACTTTCTGGGGCCAGCAGTACGGCTGGATCGAGATCAGCCACGCCGCCGCGGTCTACGACGAGGCCGAAGGCGTTGAGCGCCTGACCATGGACGGCGCCGCGGCCATGTCCTGGGGCTACAACGAAGACGTCGGCGCCCGGGAGTATGAGACCGACGGCGGCCGGCTGGGCTACAAGGCCGACTTCAAGCGCGACCCCGGCCCCCACCAGGATGCGCCCTACGCGGTCGATTACCCGGCCTATGTACAGGCTAGCGAGACCATCCTGCTGCCCCAGGGCGGGGTCGGCTTCACCGTCATCGGCGATCCGGTGGACAAGACCGTCGCCGCCGAGGAGTTCAAGCGCAGCGCCGCCCTGCAGGGCTCGATCTTCTCCCTGCAGACCTCCACCCGCTCCATCGCGCCGGAGTTCCCCTTCGCCGAGGCGGCGGCGGCCAAGATCGCCCTGCGCGAACTGGCCGACATGGTGGCCATGCTGCGCGCGCCGGCCAGCTATCACCTCAGCGACGCGGAGTTCAACGTCCGCCTGACCCGCACGCCCACCACCATCCTGCAATATCTCGACCGGGGCGAAGCGCGCCTGGTGGTTCGCGATCCCAAGGCCGTCGAGGACTTCGACGCCGCGGTCAGGCTCAAACCGGAGGATGCGTCCCTGCTCGATCGCCGATGCTTCGCCCGGGCCCGCCAGGGCAAGGAGCTGGAGTTGGCCATGGCCGACTGCGACGCCTCCCTGGACATCGAGCCGCACAGCGCCTCGGCCCTGGACAGCCGCGCCCTGGTCTACTTCCGCAAGGGCCGCCTCGACATGGCCCTCGCCGACCTCAACGCGGCCTTGAAGGTCGCCCCTAAGCAGGCGGAGTCCCTCTACATCCGCGGCCTGGTCAAGCGCCGCAACGGCGACGCCGCCGGCTCGGAACGCGACATCGCCGCCGCCAAGGCCCTCCAACCCCACATCGCCGAGGCCTACGCCTTCTTCGGGGTGGAGTGACGGGGCGGGGCTGGGCGGGGCTGCGAGGTATGGCTGCGCAGGCCGCCTCGACACGCCTGAAATATTCCAGCCTCAATTCAGGCGCATGAAGCCATCAGCGTGCCGCCAGTTCCGGAAAGCCTGTTCGCCATGATGTTTCGCCGCGCCGCCTTCGCCGCCCTGACCTCAGCCCTGGCCTGCGCCCTCCTCGTCGGCCCGGCCCTGGCCCAGACCGCGGCCGGCCCCGCCGCCGATCCCTCCGCGCCGGTGTCCACCGCCGACAAGTCGGTGACTGACGCCCAGATCCGCGCCTGGATCAACGACGCGCCGGCGCCCACCGTCGCCGACCCCCATGACGGGGTGACCCTCGACAAGCCCCTGCCGCCGCAGATTCATGGCGAGGCCGGGGTCACCATCGGCAGCGGCGGCTACCGCAGCGTCTACGCCACGGCGATCATGCCCCTGGGCGACAACGCCACCCTGGGGGTCGCCGCCTCCGACACCCAGTACGGCGCCAACAACAGAGGCTGGGTCCGCGGCGGCAATCGCCAGACCCTGGGCCTGTCCCTGGCGGCGGGCGACCCCCACGCGGCCAGCCCGCCAGACGGCTGCCTGCAGGTGGGCGGCCGCTATGTCGAACCCCTCTGGGCCGCCCAGTTGCGCGGCCCCGACGACCACTGCACCCTGCGCCACGACGACGAAACCGCTCAGCCGCCGCGGCCGTAGGGCGGGTTCGCCTCGGCGAACCCTTGCACAACGAGGATGCATGGTTCGAGACGCACCCTGCGGTCGCCCCCGCCATGGCTTGGATCGTGGGCTGCAATAATTCCCAGCCCTGGTGAGGAGCGCGCCCTTCGCGCGCGTCTCAAACCACGCACGATGCCGTAACGCCCCCTGGCCTCACGCCCGACACCGCCATAGTCTGCCCCGGTTGTTTCCCTACCCCACACCGGACCTACCCCATGGCCTCGAAAATCAACGACGATCCCCGCATCGACCCGCGCCTGAAGGCGATCTTCGGCGCGATGCCGGACATGCCGCCCACCGACGACGCCGCCTCCCGCGAGGAACTCGTGGCCGAGTACAACAGCGACGAGTCCAACGCCCGCTTCGCCGCCTTCGCCGTCTTCACCGACTTGATGGATTCCGAGCTCGTCGCCCCCTCCGCCGGCCTGACCACGCGGATCGAGGAATTCGTCTCCGCCCCCGACGGCAACACGGTCAAGATCCGCTACATCCGTCCGGATACGGACGAGACCCTGCCTTGCGTCTACTACATCCACGGCGGCGGCATGGTCACCAACTCCTGCTTCGAAGGGACCTACCGGGCCTGGGGCAAGCTGATCGCCGCCCGGGGCGTCGCCGTGGCCATGGTGGATTTCCGCAACGCCCTGCGCGCCTCCTCCGCGCCGGAGATCGCCCCCTTTCCCGCCGGCCTGAACGACTGCGTCTCCGGCCTCAAATGGGTGATCGCCAACGCGGCGAAACTGAACATCGATCCCAAGCGGGTGATCGTCACCGGCGAGAGCGGCGGCGGCAACCTGACCTTGGCCACCGGCCTGAAGCTGAAGCAAGACGGCGACCTGCGCCTGATCAAGGGCCTCTACGCCCTCTGCCCCTACATCGCCGGCCAGTGGCCAACCCCGGAAAGCCCCTCCTCCACCGAGAACAACGGCATCTTCCTCGATCTGCACAACAACCGCGGCGCCATGGCCTACGGCATCGAGGCCTTCGAGGCCCGCAACCCCCTCGCCTGGCCCAGTTTCGCCACCGTCGACGACGTGAAGGGCTTCCCGCCCACGGTGATCAACGTCAACGAGTGCGATCCCCTGCGCGACGAGGGGATCAACTTCTACCGCCTACTGATGAAGGCCGGCGTCACCGCCCGCTGCCGCCAGGTGATGGGCACCGTCCACGCCGGCGACATGTTCGCCCTGTGCGTGCCGGACATCAGCCGGGATACGGCGAGCGATATTGCGAACTTCGCCGCGGCCTAAAACCCTTCTCCCCTCGTGGGAGGATGAGGGGCCGCGCCGGCCCATCCCCACCCGCTCTTCCCGGCGAATGCCGGGACCCAGATCGTATAGCGCCGGCCGTCGACATAGATTGAAACATATTATACCAACCCATCTAAAGACTGA
>PLSW01000295.1 GCA_003165275.1 Caulobacteraceae bacterium | reverse complement strand
ATGCATTAATTTATCGGTGAGCCCTTAGTCCGCGTCGAGCAGCAGCTCCGCCACCACCAGCCCCTTGGGCCCCTCAGCGAAGCGGACCATGACGTCCTCGCCGGGCTGCAGGTCTTCCAGGCCGCTGCGGCGCAGGGTCTCGATGTGGACGAAGATGTCCCCCGGCTCGCCCTCGCGCACGACGAAGCCATAGCCCTTGGTGCGGTTGAACCACTTGACCTTGGCCCGCTCCATCGGCCCCGATGGGGCCGGTGGACGGCGCGGCGCCCGCGGTCCGGATTCGCCGTCAGAGCGCCGGAAGTCATGGCTCTCGCGATCCCGACGGAATCCGCCGCCGTCCCGCTCGAACGGGCGGTGGGGTCGCTCCGATGGCGGCGGGGCCGAGGACTCGTCGAGATCGACCACGTCCGCCACCTGCCAGCCCTTCGGCCGCTTGATGACGTCGCAGATGATCACCGCACCCTCAAGCGCGCCTTCGCGCCCAGCCTGTCTCAGGCTGGTGACGTGAAGCAAAACGTCCTTCATGCCCGTCAAGGAAGGGTCGTCCGGCACGATAAAACCGTAGCCCTTACCCGCGTCGAACCACTTCACGCGCCCATTAATACGAACCGATTCCTCATGGGGATCGGCTTCCTCGAAACCGTAACTAGACATGGCGCCCCTCTGGCCCGCCCTAAGTCATCAGTGGACGAACGCCTGCTAATAACTCTGTTCTTGCGGAGAGGGAGCGTCAATCCCCGATTCGCCTGTTAGGCGACATGGGGTGCGGTAATATGCCGCACCGGTTGGCAGTCCCTAGCGGAATCGAACCGCTCTTCCCAGAATGAAAATCTGGTGTCCTAACCGATAGACGAAGGGACCACGACCAAGAGGAAGGGCGATATATCCGCCTTCACCGTCCCGTGCAAGTCGCCAATGCTATAAGGCGTTCATGCTCATGCGGGGGTCCGCCAGATCGTCGATCTCGAACTCGACTCCAGCGCGGCCGTTCCAGTCGTCGGCCTTCAGCCGCCCCACCAGATGCAGGCCTCCACCCCCTTCAAGCAGGCGTTTGCCGAGGTCAGTGTCGCCGGCGCGCCACGCCACGGCCTTCAACCGACCGCCGTCCGCATCCGCAAGTTGGCAGCGTATGTGTCCCCCACGCAACAACATCGGCCGCTCTACGCGCGCGCCGGCGACGGCGAACACAGGTTCAGGGTTGCCGGGGCCGAAGGGCTGCAGGCGCTGGAACTCCTCGAACAGCCCCCGCGTCGCCGCCGCCGGCGAGATCAGCACGTCAATGTCGATGGCGTCGGCGAGGCTGGCCTCGGCGGTTTCCGCCGCGAGGCGGCGACACAGGAAGTCGCGCAACTCCGGCACGGTGTCGCGCCGCACGGTCAGTCCCGCCGCCACGGCGTGGCCGCCGCCGCTCATCAGCAGGCCGGCCTCGAAGGCCGCCTGCACCGCTCGCCCGAGATTGACCCCCGGCTGCGAGCGGCCCGATCCCTTGCCGATCCCCGTCGCCGGGTCGAGGCCGACCACGATCACCGGCTTGCGGTAGCGCTCGCGCAGGCGGCCGGCGACGATGCCGATCACCCCCGGATGCCAATGGTCGGCGGCGACCAGCAGCACCGGATCGTCCGGATCAAGGTTGCTGCCCGATTCGATGATCGCGATCGCCTCCTCGGTCACCTGCCGCTCGACGTCCTTGCGGGCCGCGTTGAGGGCGTCCAGCTCCTCGGCCAGGGCGGCGGCTTCCTCCGGATCGTCGGTGGACAGCAGTCGCGCGCCCAGGTCCGAGCGACCGATGCGGCCGCCAGCGTTGATCCTGGGGCCGAGAATGAAGCCGGCGTGGAAGGTGGTCGCCGGCCCCTGGCTCTTGGCGACCTCCAGCAGCGCCTTCAGCCCCGGGTTGCCCCAGCCGGACATCACCTTCAGCCCCTGGGCGGTGAGGGCGCGGTTGAAGCCGACCAGCTGGGTCACGTCGCAGATCGCGCCGAGGGCGGCCAGATCCAGCCATTGGCGAATGTCGGGCTGGTCGCGGGTCTCGAACAGCCCCCGCCGGCGCGCCTCGCGGTTCAGGGCGGCCAGCAGCACCAGGGTCACCCCGGCGGCGGCCAGCACCCCCTGCCCCGACCCGCAGCCCGGGCGGTTGGGATTGACCACGGCGGCGGCGGCCGGCGGCTCCTCGCGCATCAGGTGGTGGTCGATGACCACCACGTCGAGGCCGATCTCCCCGGCGGCGGCCACGGCGTCATAGGCGGCCGCGCCGCAGTCGACGGTGATCACCAGGGAAGCGCCCTCGGCGTGCAACCGGCGGAAGGCCGCCGGGCTGGGGCCGTAGCCCTCGGTCACCCGGTCGGGGACATAGATTGGCAGATCCTTGCCCATGGCGCGGAACCAGCGGACCAGCAGGGCCGCGCTGGTGGCGCCGTCCACGTCATAGTCGGCGAAGACCACCATGGGCCGGTCGGCGCCCAGGGCGTCGACGATGATCGAGGCGGCCCGGTCCATGTCCATGAAGCTGGAGGGATCGGGAAAGAGGGCCTTGAGTGTGGGGGACAGAAAATCGTCCGCCCCCTCGACGGTCACGCCGCGGGAGGCCAGGGCGCGGGCCAGGGGCTCGCTGAGGCCGTGCCGCTGGCCGTGGGCGCGCACAACCGCGGCGTCGGCGGCGCGCTGGCGCCACGCCCGCCCGGTGATCGAGCGGGAAACGCCGAGATAGCCGGCCGGGGTGTCGTTCACGTTAAGGTCCGATTCGACGAAATCCATCCGCCATGATCGCACTATTGGCGACGGACGGGGTCGCGATTGTGCGACCCCGCGCGGAGAAGCCCCCCTACAGCGCCCGCTTCATCCGCACTTCGCGCACCGTGCGGCTGGAGGAGTTCATCACCAGGGTGTGGGTGTGGGCGAAGCCGCCCTCAATGCGCACCCCGTCGAGCAGGGCGCCGTTGGTCACCCCGGTGGCGGCGAAGATGGCGTCGGCGCGGACGATCTCGTGCAGGGAGTATTTCTTGTCGAAGTCGGTGACGCCCAGGCGCTCGGCCCGGCTCTTCTCGTCGGCGTTGCGGAACACCAGCCGCCCCTGGAACTGGCCGCCGACGCACTTGAGCGCGGCGCAGGCCAGAACGCCTTCCGGCGCCCCGCCCTGGCCGATGTAGAGATCGACGCCGGTGCTGGGCTCGGCGGTGTTCATCACCCCGGCCACGTCGCCGTCGGTGATCAGATAGATGCGCGCGCCGACGCTGCGCAGGCTGGCGATGATGTCGGCGTGCCGCGGCCGGTCTAGGACGCAGACGGTGATGTCACTTGGCTTGACGCCCTTGGCCTTGGCCAGGGCCTCGACATTGGCCGAAGGGCTCAGGTCCAGGTCGATGACCCCGTCGGCGTAGCCCGGCCCGCAGGCGATCTTGTCCATATAGGTGTCGGGGGCGTTGAGCAGGGTGCCCTTGGGCGCCCAGGCCATCACCGCCAGGGCGTTGGCCATGGCCTTGGCGGTCAGGGTGGTGCCTTCCAGTGGATCGAGGGCGATGTCGATGGCCGGGCCTTTGCCGGTGCCGACCTTCTCGCCGATGTAGAGCATCGGCGCCTCGTCCCGCTCACCTTCGCCGATGACGATCTCCCCGTCGATGGCCAGGGTGTTCAGGGCGGTGCGCATGGCGTCCACAGCCGCCTGGTCCGCCGCCTTTTCATCGCCGCGACCCACGAGAGTGAAGGCCGCCAGGGCCGCCGCCTCGGTCACACGCACGGCGTCGAGCACCAGATTGCGGTCCAGATCGTTCGAGCTCATCAATGGGTCTCCCGCCCTTGTTGATCCAAAATCCGAAGCGTGTTCAGACGCGCGCGATGCGCAGCATCCTCGGCCGCTCCAGAACCGCCGGCAGGGCGGCTATCCGCTCGACCGCCTCCAGAATGACCGACTCCGGGCTTGCGTGGGTGGTTAGCACGATTGGCACGCCCCCCGCATCCTCCACCGACTTCTGCAGGAAGCTATCGATGGAAACTCCCGCCTCTGCCAAGGTCTCGGACACCGCGGCGATCACCCCTGGCTGATCTTTCACCAGCAGCCGGATGTAGGCCTTGCCGAGCCGGTGGGCCGCATCAACGCCGGTGAAGGGCGCCAGGGTCGTCGCCGCCGCCTGGAACACCGGCCGGCGCGCCAGGGTCATGACGTCGGCGATGTCGGCCGCTACCGCGGCGGCGGTCGGGCCGGCGCCCGCGCCGGGGCCCTGGATGAAGATGCGGCCGATGCGGCGGCCTTCGATGAAGAGCGCGTTGAGGGCGCCGCGGGTCTCGGCCAGGGGATGGCCGAGGGGGGCCAGGGCCGGATGAACCCGCACCGAAACCCCGCCGTCCGCCCGCACCGCCGAAGCGACCAGCCGGATGCGGTAGCCCAGGTCGTGGGCGAGCTTGATGTCGAGGAGTTCGATCTGGTCGACCCCCTCGATCTCGGCGGCGGCGAAGTTCGGGGCGCAGCCGAAGGCCAAGGCCGCCAGTATGGTAATCTTGTGGGCCGCGTCGAAGCCGCCGATGTCGGTGGTGGGGTCCGCCTCGGCGTAGCCCAGCCGCTGGGCCTCGGCGAGGACGTCGGCGAAGGTGCGCGAACGCGCCTCCATCTCGGTCAGGATGTAGTTGCAGGTGCCGTTGAGGATGCCGGCGACGGTGTCGACCTCGTCGCCGACCATGGCCTCGCGTAGCATCTTCACTGCAGGCGTGCCGCCCATGACGGCGGCCTCAAACAGTAGCGGGACGTCGTGGGCTTCGGCCAGCACCGCCAGGGCCGCGCCGTGGGTGGCGATCAGGGCCTTGTTGGCGGTTATCACCGGCTTGCCGAGCTTGAGCGCCGTCTCCACCGCGGCCTTGGCCGGCCCCTCCGCCCCGCCGATCAGTTCGACGAAGACGTCCACGTCCGGATCGGCCGCCAGGGCGACCGGGTCCTCGAACCAGCGATAGCCGCCGATGTCAAAGTCGCGCAGGCGATCCTTCGACCGCGCGCTGACCCCGACAATCTCGGCGCGCGCGCCGGCCGGGGCGAAATCCGGCCGCTCGGCCAGAAATTTCACCAGGCCGCCGCCGACCGTCCCCAGGCCTGCGACGCCGATCCGCCAGTGCGATTTAGCCATCAGCCACCTACTGCGCCGCGATCGGCAGGTTGTCGCGTTCGCGGCTCAGGAGTTGGCCGGATTGTGCGAGGAACTTCTTCACATTGCGGGCCGCCTGGCGGATGCGGTGTTCGTTCTCCACCAAGCCGATACGCACATAGCCCTCGCCGTATTCGCCAAAACCCAGACCAGGGGCGACGGCGACGCCGGCCTCCTCGATCAGCAGCTTGGCGAACAGCATCGAGCCGGCCTCGCGGAACTGTTCGGGGATCGGGGCCCAGGCGAACATGGAGGCCGGCGGCGAGGGAATGTCCCAACCGGCCTGCTTCATCGACTTCACCAGCACGTCCCGGCGACTCTTGTAGGTGGCGCGGATCTCGTCGACGCAGTCCTGCGGACCGTTAAGCGCCGCCGCGGCGGCCACCTGGATCGGGGTGAAGGCGCCGTAGTCGAGGTAGGACTTCACCCGGGCCAGGGCGGCGCAGATGCGGGCGTTGCCCACCACCATGCCGACCCGCCAGCCGGCCATGGCGTAGGTCTTGGACAGGGAGTTGACCTCGACGGCGATGTCCATCGCCCCCTCCACCTGCAGGATCGAGGGGGGTGGATTGTCGTCGAAATAGATTTCGGAATAGGCGATGTCCGACAGCACCAGCATGTCGTGCTTCTTCGCCAGGGCGATCACGTCCTTGTAGAAATCTAGGTCCACCCACTGGGCGGTGGGATTGGACGGATAGCTGACGATCAGCACGCTGGGCGGCGGCACCGAGTGCTTCACGGCGCGGCTGATCCCCGACAGATAGGCCTCCGGCGACAGGGCCGGGACGTGGCGGATCACCCCGCCGGCCATGATGAAGCCGTAGGCGTGGATCGGATAGGCCGGGTTCGGGCAGATGATCACGTCCCCCGGCGCGGTAAGGGCCTGGGCGAGGTTGGCGAAGCCCTCCTTGGACCCCAGGGTGGCGACCACCTCGGTCTCCGGGTTCAGCTTCACGCCGAAGCGGCGCTCGTAATAGCCGGCCATGGCGCGGCGAAGGCCGATGACGCCCTTGGAGGCCGAATAGCCATGGGCCTTGGGCTTCTGGACGGTCTCGATGAGCTTATCGACGATGTGCTGGGGGGTGGGCATGTCCGGATTGCCCATGCCGAAGTCGATGATATCGACGCCCTGGGCCCGCAGGGCCGCCTTGATCCGGTTGACCTCTTCAAAAACGTAGGGCGGCAGGCGCCGGATGCGGTGGAAATCGTGGGTCATGATCTTGGCCCCTCCCGCGGGGCCGTGGAGTCGGTGAACGAGGGCTGGATAGACCGCGTGCGGGCCCCGTTCCAGCCATGGCGAGCTCTATTTTCGCCCCCTGCGCCCTATTTCGGCGGCGGGGGCGGCGTAGCTCGCGCGCGTTCGGCCGCGGCGAAGGTCTCGGCGTCGAGGGTCGCGTCCAGCGGCGGCGGGGTGGCGTCGGCGGGATTGATCTTGGCGCGCTCGGCCACGGCCCAGCCTTCGGAATTGGTCAGGGTGAACTTCAGCGCCTTGGCCTCAGCGTCCAGCTGGCGCTTGGCCGACCAGACGCTGACCACGTCCTTGCGCCATTCGGTGTCCGCGCGGACGTCCTTGGGCATGGACGGAATCTGCGAAAAGCGCGGATAGGGGCCCGGCGCCTGGATGGCCGCGGCCACCTCGGCGGCCACCGAGGAATTGGGGTCGACACCGCCCGGCGTCAGGGCGCTGACCGAGGGCATGGTCACGCACGCGCCGAGCAGCCCGCACAGCCCCGCGCACGCGATCAGCCGCGCCCCGAAGATCAGACCGTTGGTGCGCGTCGCCGCCATAGAAAGTCGAAGCTCGCCATTCATTTCGGGATCGGTCTTATGCCATGATCGGGCTGAACAAAAGGGCGCGAAGCGCGCTAGAAGATGGCGCCGGCGGCGAAAGGGACGAAGCGATGGCCAAGGATGCGACCAAGGCGCGGGCGAAACCCGCCAAACCGGCCGCCGCCGAGGCGGCCCCGCCGCCCCCCAAGGCCGCCACCAAATCCGCGGGCAAGTCCGCCGTAAAGCCAGCGTCTGCAAAGCCCGCGAGCTCCGGTCCCGCAAAGGCCGCCGCGCCGCCGCCCAAAGCCCCGAGAGCCGCAAAGCCCGCACCGGCCAAGCCTGCCACGCCCCAGGTTGAAGCGGCCCAGGCCGCTCAAACCCAGACCGCCGCGGGCGGGTCGGCAACCGCCTTCGCCGGCGCCGCGGAGCTGCGCGAATTGAGCGCAGCCCAGCGCGAGGCGATGGAGACCCTGTCGGCCAATCTCGCCCGCGCAGCCCTCACCGCGCAGGGCGCCATCGCCGACGCCGCCCTGCGCCAGGCTGACCGGCCCGCGGCCCTCAGCCCGGACCCCTTCCACGTCGCGCCCGCCCTCAACGAGGTCATCGGCCGCCTCGCCGCCCAGCCCGACCGGATGATGCGGGCCCAGGCCGACCTCTTCAGCCGCTACCTCGACCTCTGGCGCACCGCCACCCGCCGCATGGCCGGCGAGGAGACCGAGCCGGTGGTTTCCCCGTCCAAGGGCGACAAGCGCTTCAACGACGCCGACTGGAGCGCCAATCCGGTCTTTGATGTGATGAAGCAGTCCTACCTGCTCACCTCCAACTGGCTCAACGATCTGGTCACCGAGGTCGAGGGCGTCGATCCCCTGTCAAAGCGCCGGGTCGAGTTCTTCATGAAGATGCTCACCGACGCCTTCTCGCCTTCAAATTTCCTGATGTCGAACCCCGCCGCGTTGCGCGAAATGGCCACCACCCAGGGCGAGAGTCTGGTGCGGGGGATGGAGAACTTCGCCGGCGACCTGACCCGCGGCGGCGGTCAGCTGTCGATCAGCCAGACCGACTTCACCCCCTTCAAGGTCGGCGAAAACATCGCCACCGCCCCGGGCAAGGTGATCTTCCAGAACGAGTTGATCCAGGTCCTGCAGTTCGCCCCGACGACCGAAAAGGTCCACGAGATTCCGCTGCTGATCTTCCCGCCCTGGATCAACAAATACTACATCCTCGATCTGCGCGAGGAGAACTCGATGATCCGCTGGCTGACCGGCCAGGGGTTCAGCGTGTTTGTCACCTCATGGGTCAACCCGGACGCCGCCCTCGCGACCCGCACCTTCGAAGACTACATGATCGACGGCATCTACGCCGGCAGCCAGGCGGTGATGACCCAGTGCGGCGTCGATAAGGTGAACACCGTCGGCTACTGCATCGGCGGGACCCTGCTCTCCTGCGCCCTGGCCTTCATGGCCGCCAAGGGCGACAAGCGAATTAATTCCGCCACCTTCTTCGCCGCCCAGCAGGACTTCTCCGAGGCCGGCGACCTGCTGCTGTTCACCGACGAGAACTGGATCAGCGACGTCGAAAAGCAGATGGACGCGGGCGGCGGCGTGCTTTCCGGCAAGGCCATGGCCGACACCTTCAACGCCCTGCGCGCCAACGACCTGATCTGGTCGTTCTTCGTGAACAACTATTTGTTGGGCAAGGAGCCGAAGCCCTTCGACCTGTTGTTCTGGAACGCCGACCAGACCCGGATGCCCAAGACCCTGCACCTCTTCTACCTGCGGGAATTCTACAAGGACAACAAACTGGCCAAGGGCGAGTTGGTCCTGGGCGGCCAGAGACTGGATCTCGCCGACGTGAAGATCCCGGTCTACGTCCAGTCCAGCCGCGAGGACCACATCGCCCCGTTCCGCTCGGTCTATAAGGGCGCGAAACTGTTCGGCGGCCCGGCCACCTTCATGATGAGCGGCTCGGGCCACATCGCCGGGGTGATCAACGCCCCGGTGGCCAAGAAATACCAGCACTGGACCAACCCCAAGCTGCCGGACACCGTCGACGAATGGATCGCCGGGGCGGTGGAGCATCCGGGATCGTGGTGGGAAAACTGGGACGCCTGGCTGGCCGACAAGTCCGGCAAGATGGTCCCCGCCCGCGATCCGGCGACGGGTCCGCTGAAGCCTATCGAGGACGCGCCTGGGAGTTTCGTGAAGGTGCGGTCCTAG
>PLSW01000140.1 GCA_003165275.1 Caulobacteraceae bacterium | reverse complement strand
CGGATTCGAACACCCGGATCGGCTCGGGGCCGGAACGGTCGCAGAGGGCAGGGATCTTGGAGTTGGGATTGATGTCGACGAAGCCGCTGGTGAACTGGTCGCCGTTGCTGATCTGGATCATCCACGCGTCGTACTCGGCGCCCGTGTGGCCGGCCTCCAGCAGTTCCTCCAACATGGTGGTCACCTTCACCCCGTTGGGGGTGGCCAGGGAATAGAGCTGCAGGGGGTGCTTGCCGACGGGCAGGTCCTTCTCCGAGGTCGGCCCGGCGATGGGCCGGTTGATGCTGGCGAAGCGGCCGCCGTTCTCCTTGTTCCAGGTCCAGACCTTGGGTGGGACGTAGTCGGCGGCGTCAGTCATCCTGGGGATCCTTGCGAAGGGGGCGGCCGGTGGGTCCGGCGCGTTGGTGTTCATTTGGGTGGGGTGGGCGGGTTTGGCGAGAGGGGAGGCTTCTATAGTTCCGCGCTCCGGCGCCCTCATTGCCCAATTCGCGCACATTAGGCCTTCTCCCCTTGCGGGANNGGATGAGGGGTCGCGCCGGCGGCTCCGTGACGCCTCAACGCCATGGTCGAATGGACTGGCCACCCTTGGCCTCCAACCGACGATCGGAGTTCGCCGTCGAACGCATGGGGGCAGTTTTTCCGATTTCCGTGCTTGGTCAAGGACGGCCCGAAGGGCCGCGTCCTTGAGCAAGCACGGAAATCGGAATCATGCTCCGCCAAGCGATCGATGGCGCTGTGTGTCCAAAGGTCCCCTAACTATCCCCGCAACCCCAACCCATCGATCCGCCGCATCAGTTGCGCCTCCAGCGGCCCCGCCGCCTCCGCCGCCAGACACCCCCGAAGTTCCGCCCGGTTCTTCACCCCCAGCACCACCGTGTCGACCCCGGGCAGGCTCAGGGCGTACCGGTGGGCGATGATCGCCGGATCCGCGCCGATCTCGCGGCAGAGGTCGCGGAACGGCGCCGCGCGCGCATAGTCGGCGGCCTCCGGATGGCTGGCCTTCACGTCCCGGTCGATGGCCGAGGTCAGGGCCCCGGCCTGCACCGCCCGGATGCCCATCACCCCGCAGCCGGCGGCCTTGGCGGCGGCGATGATCGGGCGGGGCGCGGCCGGCTCGGCGAAGCTGCGGATGCCGCCGGCGCTGTCCAGCAGATTGGTGATCGCCTGGATGACATCCGGCCTGGGGTCGTGGGCGATGGAGTCGTGGATAGCCGCCGGCACGCCGATGCCGGTGATCCCCCAGGCGCCGATCCGGCCCTCGGCCTTCAGCGCCAGCATGGTCGGGATCACCTGTCCGATATAGGTCGACCATGGGGTCGCGAACTGGCTCCGGCGGTCCTGGCCGCGGGCGTAGACGTAGTCGTCGGCGCAGATGTTGCTGTGCAGGAAATAGATGTCCGCCCGCTGCAGCCGCATGGCCGCGAGGCTGGCGTCCAGCGACTCGCGGATCCGGCCCGGCGCCGTCGCCGGGTCCGGTCCGCCGAGGTAGCATTTGGTGGTGAACCGCAGATGCGCTGGCGGCGCGCCGTCAAAGGCGGCGGCGATCACCGCTTCGCAGTCGCGGTAGAGCGGCGCGGTGTCGATCAGGGTGATCCCGGCCTCCACGGCCTCGTGCACCGTCGCCACGGCCTCCGCTTGGCTTGTGTCGCCCCAGATCGCCCCCAGCCCGCCCCCGCCCAGGGTCAGCCGGCTGATGCCGTCGAGGGGTCCGAGGGGTCCGGTCCGCATGGGGTGCTCCTGTTCGCGTTTGCGTCAGACAAGCACAGATCGGCGACCGCACCCACCTCTCGCGCGGGCCTCGCCGGTTCAGGCCGCGCGTTGCAGGGGCAGGCGGGCGGTGTCCCAGGCGATGCGGTCGAGGGCCTCGGTCATCGGGCCGCAGACCGCCGGGCCGGTGAGAAACGGTGTGCGCTCGCGCAGGCCCGCCTCAAGCTCGGCGGGGGTGCGCAGATTGGTCAGCGACGGCCAGATCTTGCGACGGCGAAAGGCGTCCCGGCGTTCGGTGAACCGGCGCATGGCGGCCAGGCGCATGGCCGCCGTCCCGTCGGGCAGGCGCAGGGTGATGGCGTTGACGGCGCCTGGCGGCACGCTGTCGATCTCGAAGCCGGCGTCGTCCACCTGCAGGTCGATGGTGGCGAAATACCGGTGCAGCAGGGCGCAGATCTCGCCCAGGGCGTTGAACGGCGGGGCGCGGGGGGTGTCATAGACGACGGCGGCCCAGAGCCGGGGTTCGGCGCCGGCCAGGGCCTGCAGTTCCTTGGCGTAGATCTCCCGGGTGGAGCGGCGCATCAGCGAGGAAAAGCACACCGGCAGATAGATCGGCCCGGCGCTCGCATGGCTCAGCCGATACCGATGCGCCTCGGCTAGGCAGGCCAGATCATAGGCCTCCTCATGCCCGTGCGGCAGGCGGCCCGTGCTGTCGAACAGGCTGTGGCGCCCGGGCTCGGTGGCCGGATCGGCGCTGAGGCTGCTGCCCACGAAGGCCTGGGCGGGGGCGAAATAGACCCCCCGGAAGGTGAGGGCGACGCCAGGCGCCTCCCCCAGGCCCATGACCTGGCCGCGACCGACAGGGGCCACGTCGGGCCTCGGCCGCGCCGTGTCGGCGTCGCGCTCAAGGGTACGCCAACGAAGGGGGCCTGGGGCTAGGTCCGGGGCGGTGCCGATCTTCATCAGCCGGCCGCCGAAGGGGGTGGTGCCGATCGGCTCGCGCACGGCCTCGGTCAGTTCGGCGTGGTCCATCCGTACGAAGTGGGCGGTGTCGGCCTCGTCGCCCTCGAACAGCAGCAGGGTCACGTCGCCGGATTCACTGGTGCCGAACAGCTTGAGCTTCAACTCCTCGGCCAGGCGGTCCAGCAGGGCGACGTCGAGGTCGGACGCCTTGGGATCGGTGAGCATGAAGCTGAACGGATTGATGGCCACATGCCGCTTCGGCCAGGCCCAGCGGGTCTCCAGGAAGGCGTCGGCGAGCTTGGAGACAAGCGGCCCCAGGCCCTCCAGTCTGGCGAGTCTATCATCGCTGAACGCCAGCGTGATGCGAAGGCAGGCGGAGGCTGACATCGGCCACTCCGGTCAACAACGCGACCAATCCCTCTATCTCAATCTAAAATTGCTAATTGAATGCAAATTGTAGGGATCGCGGGGCGGTTTTCGCCGCGTCGCCGCATCCCCGGCGACGGCCCGGCCAAAGCCGTCTATGACGCGCCATCGCCGCAAACGGAGGCCGGGCTTGGCGTCTGAGACCGAAGGGGTCGCCGTCGTGCGGCGAGACACCGACCGATCCGCAATCGAACCCTTCGACGTGATCGTGGTGGGCGGCGGCCCTGCGGGGGCGTCGGCGGCCTTCACCGCCGCCCGGGCGGGCCTGAGGGTCGCCCTGGTCGACAAGGCCGCCTTCCCTCGGGAAAAACTCTGCGGCGGCGGCCTCACCGACCGCTGCCGCGGCCTGTTTGAGGCGGTCTACGGCGAGCCCTGGCCGGCGGACATCGTCGGCGCCTCGGCGACCTTCACCTTCGCCATGGCCGGCGCGCCCCTGTCGCGGATGGAGGGCTATTCGCGCCTGGGCATGACCATGCGCCGAGCCTTCGACGCCCATATGGTCGACCTGGCGGTCGCCGCCGGCGCGACGCCGGTCTTGAGCGACGCCGCCGCCGCCATCGACTTCTCCGACCGGCTGGTCACCCTGAAATCAGGCCGCCGCCTCGGCTACGGCCACCTGATCGGCGCCGACGGGGTCAACAGCGTCGTCGCCCGCACCCTCTTCGGCCGCGCCTTCGATCCGGCCCGGATCGGCTTCGGCCTGGAGGTGGAGGTGCCAAAGGGCGACCTGCCGGTCTGGGACGAGGCCATCGAGATCGACTTCGGCGCCGCGATCTGGGGCTACGGCTGGGTGTTTCCCAAGGCCGCCAGCCTGACCATCGGCGTCGGCGGGGTGCACAGCCTCAATCCGGACATGCGCGAACGCCTCGGCGCCTATCTGGCGCAGAAGGGCCTGGATCCGGCGTGCTACCAGGTGAAGGGCCAGTTCCTGCCCTTCGGAGACCCGCGCCCGGCGCCCGGGCGGGGGCGGGTGCTGCTGGCGGGGGACGCGGCCGGCTTCGTCGACCCGATCACCGGGGAAGGCATCGGCTACGCCATCGAAAGCGGGGCGGCGGCGGCCCGCGCGGTGGCCGAGGCGATCACGGCCGGCGCCCCGGACACCGCTTTCGCCCGTTACCGCCGGGCCGCGACGCCGATCTTCCGCGCCATCGGCCAGGCCCGCGGCTGGCGGCTGCTGATCTTCCCGGCCCGGATGAAGCCCCTCTTCGCCCGCGCCTTCCGGCGCGCCGGCGCCCTGCGGCGCGGCTACCTCGACATCATGGCGGGCACGCGGGAGTACGACGACCTCTGGGGCCTGATGGCCGCGGAACTGGCCACCGTGCCGGGACGGCTGGCGCGGCGGCTCGGGGGCCGCGCGGCTAGGCCCTAGCCAGCCACGCCCGCGCCCGCGCCTCGACATCGGCGATCTCCCCCGGCGAGAGCCGCCGCCCCACCGTCGACCGGTTGCGCAAGGCCATCTGGCGCAGCTCCATCTGGCCCGGTCCCGACCGCGCCGCGGCGAGGGTGAAGAGCACGCAGGCCTGCACCGGGTCCCGCGCCACCCCCTGACCTGTCGCATAGAGGGCGCCCAGGCTGAACTGGGCGACGGCCAGGCCCCCCGCGGCCGCGGCCCGCCAGCAGGCGGCGGCGCTGGCCGGGTCGGCGGGCACGCCCTGGCCCTGGTGGAACATCACCCCGAGGTTATAGCGGGCCAGGGCGTGCCCGCGATCGGCGGCGCGGCTGTACCAGGTCAGGGCTTCGGTGTCGTCCCGGGGTCCGCCCTGGCCCTTGGCGCATCGCAGGGCGAGGTTGAACTGGGCCTCCACGTCGCCCCGCTCGGCCAGGCGCCGCCACCAGCGACGCCCCTCGGCCGGATTCGCCGCCGCGCCCTCGCCGGTCTCGTACATCAGGGCGAGGTTGTGCTGGGCCTCGGCGAGGCCGGCCTCCGCCGCTTTGCGAAACCAGACCAGCGCCTCGGCCGGATCCCGCGCCACGCCGGCGCCCTGGTCATAGGCGAGGGCGAGGTTGTGCTGGGCGCCCGTGTGCCCCTGAACGGCGGCCCGCCGGCGCAGCACCAGGGCGGCGGCGGGATCGGCCGGCGCCCCGTCCCCTTCGGCGAGCAGGACGGAGAGGTTGTGCAGGGCGTCGGCGTCGTTCTGATCTGCGGCCTTGCGGTACCAGCGGGCGGCGGTGGCCGCGTCCCGGGCGACGCCCTCGCCGCGGTCGTAGAGCAGGCCGAGGTTGAACTGGGCGTGGGCGTCGCCGGCCCCCGCCAGGGGATGCCAGAACCTGAGGGCCAGGGCGTAGTCGCCGCGCTCATAGGCCGAAAGGCCGTAGGCGAACGGCGAGGCGGCGCGCGCTTCGGTCACCGTCTGCAAGCCTCAACCCCCGACAACAGCCCCCATAGCCGCCTCGCCCATCCATGACCGCGATCAGGCTCGGCCCAAAGCGTGTGCACCGGGAAGGTCGATCCTTTGATGACGACTCTCCCGCCGGGCGAGCCGTTCCGGGCTGAATGCGCATTTGCGTGGCGTATCGGGCCGCTCAGCGCCGGTTTCAGTCCCAGCGGGCGGCGTCGGCGATGTCGCGGTCGTTGGGCTCGATCCAGCGGGCGCCGTCCGGGCCATGCTCGCGCTTCCAGAACGGCGCGCGGCTCTTCAGATAGTCCATCAGATGGTCGGCCGCCTCAAAGGCCTCCCGGCGATGGCGGGCGGCCGTGGCCACGAAGACGATCGCCTCCCCTGGAGCGATCTGGCCGATCCGGTGGACCACCAGCAGGTCCTGCAGGCTGAACCGCTCCCGCGCCGCCTCGGCGATGCGTTCGATCGCCGTGTCGGTGAAGCCGGGGTAGGCCTCTAGCTCCAGGGTGGTCACCGCCCCGGCCGAGGCCCGGGCGAGGCCGGTGAAACTGACCACGGCGCCGGTCTCGGCGCGGCCCTCGCAGAAGCCGGTGAGCAACGCCCCCGGCTCGAAGGGCTCGGCCTGCAGGCGCACCGTCATCGGCTTAGCCCCCGCTCATCGGCGGCAGGAAGGCGACCTCCGCCCCGGCCGCCAGGGCGACGTCGCCGCGCACCACCACCTTGTCGACGGCGGCCTGCACCCCCTTGGCGTCCAGAGCCTCGGCCAGATCCGGGAAGTCCGCCGTGATGCGGGCGCGCAGGGCCGAAAGGCTCGCCGGCGCCGGCTCAAGGGTCCGCTCGCGCCAGCCAGCCACGTCGGCGAGGCGGCCGAACAGCAGGAGTCGCACCACCGCCTAGCCCCCCGTGCGGGACATGTGCCGCGTCAGCGCCGGCGCCGCGCCGCGTTCGATATGGAAGTCATGGCCCTTGGGCTTGCCGGAAATGGCCAGGCGGATGGCGACCTCCAGCGCCTCGGGGTCGGCGCCGCCGCGGATCACCGCCCGCAGGTCCCGCTCGTCCTCGCGGCCGAGGCAGGTGTGCAACACCCCGGTGCAGGTCAGCCGCACCCGGTTGCAGTTTTCGCAGAAGTTGTGGGTCATCGGGGTGATGAAGCCCAGCCGTCCGCCGGTCTCCTCCACCCGCACATAGCGGGCCGGACCGCCGGTCTGCAGCGGCAGGTCGGTGAGGGTCCAGTAGCTGGACAGCTCCTGGCGCACGGTCTCCAGCGACAGGAACTGGTCCACCCGGTCGACCCCGGTTTCTCCCAGGGGCATGGTCTCGATCAGGGTCAGGTCCGCGCCGCGGCCGTGGGCCCAGCGGACCAGCTCGGGAATCTCGGCGGCGTTGTCGCCCTTCAGGGCCACGGCGTTGATCTTCACCGCCAGTCCTGCCGCCTGGGCCGCGTCGATCCCCTCCAGCACCTTGGCGAGGTCCCCGCCCCGGGTCAGGGCGCGGAAGAGGTCCGGCTTGAGGGTGTCCAGGGAGACGTTGATCCGCCGCACCCCCAGCCGCGCCAACTCGCCCGCCACCGGCGCCAGCTGCGAGGCGTTGGTGGTCAGGGTCAGCTCGTCCAGAGCGCCCGTCTGATGGTGCCGTGACAGGCGCTCGACCAGGGTCATGATCCCCTTGCGCACCAGGGGCTCGCCGCCGGTCAGGCGCAGTTTGCGCACGCCCAGCCCGACGAAGGCCGACGCCAGGGTGTCCAGCTCCTCGAGGGTCAGGACCTCCGCCTTGGGCAGGAAGACCATGTGCTCGGCCATGCAGTAGACGCAGCGCAGGTCGCATCGGTCGGTGACCGAGACGCGCAGATAGGTCACCGCCCGGCCGAAGCCGTCGACCAGGGGCGCCGGCGCGGCGGCGCGGCCGAAGGCGGCGGTGGACCGCGGGGCTGGAGCGTCGTAGGGCGTCATCGTCCAGGCAAGATAGGCGGGAACGGCGGGCAGTGACAGGGGGCGCAACCAACCAACGTTCTGGCCAACGTTCTGGCCAACGATCTGGCGGGCGGCTCGAGGCGGTGGTCCTGGCGGCCGGCGCCGGGTCGCGGTTCGGCGGCGGAAAGCTCACGGCGTCCTGGCGCGGGGGTGTTCTGCTGGACGCGGCCCTCGCCGCCGCCCTCGCCGCGCCGGTGCGAAAGGTGACGGTGGTCTGGGGCGCCGATCCAAAGGTCGCGACGGCGGTCCGGGCCTATGCGGCGTCGGCGGACGCCGGCGACCGCCTCGTGCTGACGCAGGCTGAAAGACATGCCGAGGGCCTCTCCGCCTCCCTGGCCGCCGGTATCGCGGCCCTGGCGCCGGACTGTTCCGGCGCCTTCGTCTTCCTGGGCGATATGCCGAGGATCCCGATGGCGGTCCTGCCGCGCCTCGCCGAGGCCCTGGACCAGGGCGCCCTCGCCGCCGCCCCGACCTTCGGCGGCCGCCGCGGCCACCCGGTCCTCTTCAGCGCGAGCCTGTTTCCCGATCTGCTGCGGCTGAGCGGCGAACGGGGGGCGGCGTCGGTGGTCGCGGGTCTGGGCGATCGCCTGACTCTGGTCGACGCGCCGGACGACGGGGTGTTGTTCGACGTCGATCGCCCGGCCGACATGGCCTGAGGCCGTTAGAGCTCCAGCAGGTTGGCGTCGTCCTGGACGAATTCCCCGGTCTCGAAGGCCCACAGCCCGGCGGCCCCCGCCTCGATGCTGGGGCGCACGAGCCGTCCGGTGTCCACCGCCGCCTGCAGGCTGCGCTGGAAGGCGGAGACGGCCATGGTCATCCGCATGTTCGACCCGGACACCGCGCAGCTCTTCAACGCCGCGGCCTGGGCCTGCATCGAGCGCAGGGCCTGGGCGGGCTGGGTCTCGATGGCGGCGATGGCGGCTCTCAGGATCTGCAGGGCCTGGCGGATGCGTTCGGCGTCGGCCGGCTGGGCGTGGTCGGCCAGGCGCTTGCGCGGGCCCTTGTAGTCGCCGGAATTGAACCGGCGGCGATCGGGGCCGACGTAGCTGATCGCCTCGATCCACTCGCGCGGATGCAGCATCACCGCCTCCAGCCGCTTGGTCAGCTGGCCGAGGGTGAAGGGGCGACGCAGGAATTCGTGCACCCCGGAATCGCGGGCGGCGATGATGGCGGCGGCCCTAGCCTCGGCGGTGATCATCACCACCGGGGCGGTGCGGCAGGGCAGGTCGCTGCGGCGCAGCTTGCGCACCATATCCAGGCCGTTGAGCTTGGGTCCGGCGAGTTCGGTGAAGATCACCTGCGGCTCAAGGCGTTCACAGACGCCAAGGGCGCCGCTGCCGCTGGTCTCCAGGCTGATCGAGCCCACGCCAAGGGTCTTCAGCAGCTCCGCCACCAGCCGGGCGCTGGCCGGATTGGAATCGACCACCAACGCGCGGCGCACGTGCTGCGCCACCTCGCTGGTGAGAAGATTCGCGGCGTTGGTCATGGACGGCTCGGCGTTCCCGGGGTGGGATGTCGTCCTAGCACGCCAGCGTAAACGCCAGCTTGACGGCGGGCCCGGTCCTATTAGGAATCAGTCCTCGAACGGATCGCGCATCAATATGGTGTCGTCCCGGTCGGGGCTGGTGGAGAGCAGGGCCACCGGGGCGCCAATGAGCTCTTCGATCCGGCGCACATATTTCACCGCCGCCCCCGGCAGGTCCTTCCACGAGCGGGCGCCGTGGGTGGTCTCGCTCCAGCCCTCCAGCTCCTCATAGATCGGCTGGGCCGCCGTCTGGTCCTTCAGGCCGGCGGGCAGGTAGTCGAGCACCTGGTCGCCGATCTGGTAGCCGACGCAGACCTTCAGCGTCTTAAGCCCGTCGAGGATGTCGAGCTTGGTCAGGGCGATGCCATGGATGCCGTTGATCGCCACCGACTGGCGCACAAGCACCGCGTCGAACCAGCCGCACCGGCGCGGCCGGCCGGTGTTGACCCCCACCTCGCGGCCGACGGTGGCGAGGTGGCGGCCGACCTTATCGTCGAGCTCGGTGGGGAAGGGACCCTCGCCGACCCGAGTGGTGTAGGCCTTCACGATCCCCAGCACATAGCCCACCGACCGCGGTCCGAGGCCCGAGCCCGCCGCCGCCTGGCCAGCCATGG
Source organism: Caulobacteraceae bacterium (assembly GCA_003165275.1). Lineage (GTDB taxonomy): Bacteria > Pseudomonadota > Alphaproteobacteria > Caulobacterales > Caulobacteraceae > Poindextera. The sequence goes on along the minus strand of PLSW01000140.1, from coordinate 1,102 downwards.
TGTTTGAAGAGGTGACGAACGGATAGGTGCCGTGGTCGACGTCCAGCAGGGCGCCCTGGGCGCCCTCGAACAGCACCCGGCGCCCTTGGCGCACCTTGGCGTCCAGCACCCGCCAGGCCGGCTGGGCGTAGACCAGCACCTTGGGCGCCACCTCAAGCAGCTTTTGAAGCAAGGCGTCGCCGTCCGCCGGGGCGAGGCCGAGGCCGACGCGCAAGGCGTCGTGATGGGTCAGCATCCGGTCGATCTTGGCGCGCAGGGTCGAAGGGTCGGCGAGGTCCGCCACCCGGATCGCCCGGCGGCCGACCTTGTCCTCATAGGCGGGCCCGATGCCGCGACCGGTGGTGCCGATCTTCTGGGTGGACTTCGCCTCCCGGGCGATGTCGAGGTCGGAGTGGATGGGCAGGATCAGGCAGGCGTTGTCGGCCAGGACCAGGAGATCGGGGGTGATCTTCACCCCCTGGGCCTCGACCTTGGCGATCTCGGCCAGCAGGGCCCAGGGATCGACCACCACGCCGTTGCCGATCACCGAAAGCTTGCCCTGCACCACGCCGGACGGCAGCAGCGACAGCTTGTAGACCTGATCGCCCACCACCAGGGTATGGCCGGCGTTGTGGCCGCCCTGGAAGCGCACCACCACATCGGCGCGGTTGGACAGCCAGTCGACCAGCTTGCCCTTGCCTTCGTCGCCCCACTGGGCGCCGACTACGGTGACATTGGCCATGGATACGCCTCTTCGACTGCCCGGAGGATCCCGCGCGCCCTTCGACAGGTCTCGGCGTGGGGATGGTCAGTCGATTGTGTGATCGCCGGGCGGGGCAGGGGCGGCGCGCAGGCGCGCCCGCGGGCGCGCCGAGGGTCGCGGAGGTACACCATGGGCGCGGGGACGGGTCAAGATCGAAGCGCCGGCGCCGATCCGCGGCGCCCACCGGTTGGGCGTCCGGGCCTTTCTTTGGTATCTGAGGCGTAAGCTTCGTGGCTTCTGAGCCCATGGTGTTTGTATTGAGGACTAATGCAGTCGAAGGTCAGGGTGACCGTGGGCCGCAGGGGGAACCTTTACCTTCGCAACGGCTGAGTTGGACCGCAATAGTCAGTCCCTTGGAGC
>PLSW01000358.1 GCA_003165275.1 Caulobacteraceae bacterium | reverse complement strand
CATAGGCGAACTGCTCCAGTTCCTCATTGGAGCGCCGGAGATCCTGCGCCTGCTCCGCGAGGCGAAATTCCAGTTGCTTGCGGTCGGTGATGTCGGTCCGGACCGCGGCGTAACCGAGGAGTTTGTCGCGTTCGCCGAGGATCGGTACGATCGTGGTGTCGACCCAATAGAATGAGCCATCTTTCGCGCGGTTTCGAATTTCGCCACGCCACTTCTTTTTGTTGGCGATATCGCGAAACATATCCTTGAAGAACGAATGGGGATGGAATCCGGAATTTAGTATTCGATGATTTTCACCAACTATTTCGCCAAACGAATATTTTGACAATTTGAGAAATGTGTCATTCGCATATTTTATGGTTCCCTTCACATCGGTTATGGCGATGATTGAATTTTCGTCGAGCACGCCATAGCAAATATTTTGCGCGAAAATCAATTGAAACTGTTCGTCGGTCAGTTCCCCCTTAAAGGGGTTTTCACGCAAGTTGCTTGGAAGAAAATTCGGCGTCATGCTGGTAATCCTAGTCCAATTGCCCGGCCCCATCAGACAAACGAATAAAACGAATAGCGAAACGAATAGCGGGACAGGAACACCTGTCACCATTTCCTCGTGTCCCTGCGTTCTGTCGTCTATGTGGCCACGGCGCCCCAGGTCACCCGTGCCCAGATCCTCTCATGGATCACATAAGCCACGGTCGTATAGAGGTTGTTCGCGATCATGAAGCCGATTGCGTCGCGGACCGTGCCCGTGAAGGGATAAATCGCCGCGAAGTCCATGCACATTGCGATCATGCGATAGGTGAACGCCTTCACGATTGGTCGCTGAGCACTGACGACCCGCGCCATATTGAGCGCCACCGTGTCGGCAACCCTGCTGGGCTATGGGCCCACATGCCACTCCACCAGCTTGAGTAAGCCTAGTCACATGTGCGGGCAGGCTTTGATGGAGGTATCCCCTTCGCCAGGTCCGCCAAGGGTCAGACCCGGTCATTCAACCGTGGTCGGCAATCAGACCTTCCGCCCGCGTGGGCCTGGCGGTCCACTAATTCCCTGCGGGCTCAATCGTCGGATTTTGACCACGAGCGGGAACTGGACAAGAGCCTGCGTCCGCGCCGCTCGCCGCCAAGGCCGGGATGCGGCGCACAGGAGGCCGCCCCGTCCGCCGCCCGGATGCTCCAGGCGGCGGACAAATCCGGGTTAGCTGTCGAACACGATCACCGAGCGGGCCAGTTCGCCGGTCTTCATCTCGGCGAAGCCCTCGTTGACCTGCTCCAGCTTGATCCGGCGGGAGATCAGCTCATCCAGCTTCAGCTTGCCGGTCATGTAGAAGTCCACCAGCCGGGGCATGTCCACCGGGAAGCGGTTGGAGCCCATCAGCGAGCCCTGGATGCGCTTTTCGGCCAGGAAGTCCGGGCCGTGTAGCTCGATCATGGTGCCGACCGGGATCATGCCGATGACGTTGGCGGTGCCGCCCCGGCGCAGCATGCGGAAGGCCTGCTCGGTGGTGGACTTCAGGCCGATGGCCTCGAAGCTGTGGTGCACCCCGCCGGAGGTCAGGTCCATGACCTGCTTCACCGGGTCGCCGTCGCTGGCGTTGATCACGTCGGTGGCGCCGAAATGCTTGGCCAGGTTCAGCTTGGAGCCGACCATGTCGATGGCGATGATCCGCCCCGTCCCCGCGATGGCCGCGCCGTTGATCGCCGCCAGGCCCACGCCGCCGCAACCGATCACCGCCACCGTCTCGCCCGCGCGCACGTTGGAGGTCTGGATCACCGCGCCGACGCCGGTGGTCACCGANNGCGTGCTCGTGGATCAGCATCTGCTCGGCGAAGGACGACAGGTTCAGGAACTGGTTCATGTCCGCCGGCTCGCAGATGCGCGGCTCGGCGCCCTTGGCCCGCTTGGTCTCGGGGCTGACGCAGAGCGACATGTGGCCGGTGAGGCAGAATTCGCAGTGGCCGCAGAAGGCCGACAGGCAGGTGATCACGTGGTCGCCCACCTTCACCGTACGCACTTCCGAGCCGATCTGCTCGACGACGCCGGCGCTCTCATGGCCGAGCACGGCGGGGAGGGGGAAGGGGTAGGTGCCTTCGATGAAGTGCAGGTCCGAGTGGCAGAGCCCGGCCGCCGCCGTGCGGATCAGCACCTCGTGCGGGCCCGGCTTGGAAATCTGCACGTCCTCGATCAGCAGGGGCGTTTTGACTTGGCGGAGAACGGCGGCTTTCATCGGGGACTTCCTCCAGGGACGGGGCGGCCGTCGCGGGCGGCCGTTCGGCCCGCAATATGACCGCCCGTCCGCCGAGGGCAATCACCTAATCGCGGTTCAGTCAGGAATTGCGCCGCCGGGGTTTGGGTTGTTCTCTTCGACCTAGCGAGTGCAGCGGCCCGACGCACGGACTGTGGGCGCACGCACTCCGCGAATGGATCTACTGCGCCGGCCTCAGCCGATAATGGCTCACCGCCCATTCCTCGGCGCGCGCATGGCCGAACGCGCGCCGCCGACCAGGGCGTTGACCCCCATCTTCAGGGCGGCGTCGGGGAGGGGCGCGCCTTCGGCCAGGCCGATGGTGGAGGCGAGGAGGCTCATGGGCGGCGGTCCTTGGATTGCGCCCGTCGATCGGGAACGCTTTTCGGATGCGCGCCAGGGTGCGTTTCGGATCGGGGAAGATTGCGCTTGTCTTCCCCCGCGTCGCCGGACGACGCTGTCCAACAGCCGGGAGAACAGCCATGGACCAGACGATTTCGGTGGAGCATCGGGGGGCGGTCACCGTGGTGACGATCGAGCGACCGGAGCGGCGCAATGCGGTGGACGCCGCCACCGCCGACCAGCTCTACGCGGCCTTCACCGCCTTCGACGCCGACGCGACCGCCTCGGTCGCCATCCTGCAGGGTCGCGGCGACCACTTCTGCGGCGGTGCGGACCTGAAAGCGATGGCGGCCGGCGGCCGCGCCAACCGCGTCGCCAGGACCGGCGACTATGGGCCGATGGGGCCGACGCGGCTTCGGCTGAGCAAGCCGGTGATCGCGGCCATCGAGGGGTACGCCGTGGCCGGCGGCGCCGAGCTCGCCCTCTGGGCTGACCTGCGGGTCTTCGCCGAGGACGCGACCTTCGGCATCTTCTGCCGCCGGTTCGGGGTGCCGCTGATCGACCTGGGCACCGTGCGCCTGCCGCGGCTGATCGGCCAGTCGCGGGCCATGGACCTGATCCTGACGGGCCGACCGGTGGGGGCGCAGGAGGCCCTGGCCATGGGCCTGGCCAATCGCGTCGCGCCGCCGGGCGAGGTCCTGGCGGTGGCCATTGACCTCGCCGAACAGATCGCCGCCTTTCCGCAGGCCTGCATGCGCAACGACCGCCGCTCGGTCCTCGACCAGTGGTCCCTGGACTGGGACGCGGCCATCACCAATGAGGCGCAGCTCGGCCTGGAGACCCTGGCCTCGGGCGAGACCGCCGCGGGCGCCGCCCGTTTCGCCTCCGGCCAGGGCCGCCACGGGACCTTCCAATGACCGAGACCGCCGACCCCGCCAACCACGCCGATCGTTTCACCGAGCGGCAGAAGGGCAAGCTGCCGGACTTCCTCGGCCTGCAATGGAGCGAAGTCCGCAAAGGTCTTGTACGGGGCCGGTTCACGGTAGACGAACGGCACATGGCGCCGAACGGCTTCCTGCACGCGGCGAGCGTCATCGCCCTGGTCGACAGCGCCTGCGGCTACGGCTGCGCCACCTCCTTGCCCGAGGGCGCTAACGGCTTCACCACCGTCGAGCTGAAGTCCAACCACCTGGGCACCGCCCGGGACGGGACGGTGACCTGCGAGGCCCGGCTGATCCACGGCGGCCGCACCACCCAGGTCTGGGACGCCGAGGCCGTTCACGCCGAGACCGGCAAGACCATCGCCCTGTTCCGCTGCACCCAGATGGTGCTCTATCCCAAGGCCTGAGCCGGGGCGGTGAGGGCGGGGCGGGGCGCCAGCAACCGGTCGCGCAGCCACAGGAAGGGTCGCTCCACGCCCAGATAGAGCAGGCTCCCCGCCGCGATCGCCAAGCCCGGGTAGGCGACCGCGGCCACCAGCGGATGGCCGGTGAGGCCCCCGCCCAGGTAGAGGCGGGTCAGGTGCATCACTGGCTTGTGGACCAGATAGAGGCTGTAGGCGATGGCCGCCACGGCCGGCGCGCCGGGGATGCGAAGGCGGCCCAGCAGGCTGTGCGGGCTCGCCGCCGAAGCCACCAAACAGGCCATGCTGGACGCCAGGATCGGATAGCCGATGATGCTGGGGATCAGCGCGTGCTGGTCCTGGAACAGCCAGACGGAAACGCCGAAGCCGGCGACGCCCGCCGCGGCGACCAGGTTGGCGCGCCGGGTCACCGCCGCCCACGCGCCCGGGCGGAAGGTCTTGACCAGGGCCAGGGTGAAGCCCGCCAGGAGGCCGTCCAGCCGCGTCCAGGTCGGATAGTAGATCCGCTCCATGAAGCCGATGGAAAAGTCGCCCCCCGGCTGATGCTTCAACGGCTCCAGGTCGTGGGTCCAGATGTAGCCGCGCAGGGCCATGCCGCCGACCAGGATCGCCCCGCACACCGCCATGGCCTTCCACGCCGCCGGCCAGCGCATCAGCCCCGCCACCAGGAACGGCGCGACGAGGTAGAAATGCTCCTCCACGCAAAGCGACCAGACGTGGGAGAAAGCCTTGTTGGCGTTGAAGTCGACGAGGAGGTTCCAGGTGAAGGTCAGGAACTGCCAGAGGGGCTGCAGGCCCGGCCGCTCGCTGAACGCCGGCCACAGGAAGTAGAGTGCGATCACGACCAGATAGGCCGGCAGGATGCGAAAGGCGCGCCGCAGATAGAACAGCCGCGGCCGGCCGGCTTCCCCCCGGGCGTAGGGCGCGAGCAGCTGGCCGCCGATCAGGTAACCGCTGAGGGCGAAGAACAGGTCCACCCCCATCCAGCCGTAGCTGACGACGGGGTTGTCCCCGCCGATCAGGTCCAGCACGGCGGCATGGTAGAGCATGATCCACAGGATCGCGACGGCGCGCAAAAGGTCGAGGCCGGCGACGCGGTTCATGAGGGAATCCATGGAGGCTGAGCGCCGAGCGTCTCACGGCGCCCGGGCGGCGTCAAAGCCCAGGTTTCGTGCGGCGAACCCGGTCCAGCCCCTGGCGCCGCGCGGCGGGGGCGGCTAGCTTCCGCTTGCCGTTTCGGCCTTCCTCCAAACCCGATCAAACTCAGGATTTCTCCATGGCCGATAGTTGCGCCCAAGGCGTCGACACGGGATTCGCCGCGCTCAACTACGCCCAGGTCGCCATTCTCGGGGTGGTGCAGGGCATCACCGAACTGCTGCCGATCTCATCCACCGCCCACATGCGTATCGTGCCGGCGGTCCTGGGCTGGCCCGACCCCGGCGCGGCCTTCTCGGCGGCGATGCAGATGGCGGCCCTGGTCGCCGTGATCAGCTATTTCTGGAAGGACGTGCGCGAGCTTACCTTCGGATCGATCCAGGCGGCCGCGAAGGGCGACTTCGCCGATCGCCACCTGCGGCTGGCCTTCTGGATCATCGTCGCCACCTTGCCGATCATCATCGGCGGCCTGCTGCTGAAGCCGATCCTCAACGGCTGCAACTCGCCCCTGCGCACCCTGCCGGCGATCGGCTGGGCCTGCGTGGTGATGGCGGTGCTGCTGGCCCTGGCGGAGATCTTCGCCCGCCACAAGCGCACCGTCGTGCAGGTGACCTGGCTCGACGCCGTGCTCGTGGGGCTGGCGCAGGTCGGCGCCCTGATCCCCGGCGTCTCCCGCTCCGGCTCGACCCTGACGGCCGCCCTGGGCCTCGGGTTCGAGCGCGGGGAGGCGGCGCGCTTTTCCTTCCTGCTCGGCCTTCCCGCCATCGCCCTGGCGGGGGCGCAGGAGCTTTGGGTGCTGCGCGGCGCGCACATGGGCGGCCACGCCTGGTCGGTGCTGGCCGTGGGCCTGGTGGTCTCCTCGATTTCCGCCTTCGTGGCGATCTGGGGCCTGATGCGGATCCTCGAGCGCTTTTCCGCCTGGCCGTTCGTCATCTACCGCAGCGTGCTGGGCGTCGTGCTGCTGGTCGCCGCCGCGCGGGGGATGATCCACTAGTGGAAGGCCGGACGGGTTTGCCGCAGGTCGTGCTCACCCCCTTTCCGTCACCCCCGGGCTTGTCCCGGGGGCGAGGGAACACCGGCGGTGAAGTCGTTGCGCCGCAGCCTGCCCCGTTCCGTTCGTGTTCCCTAGCCCCCGGGACAAGCCCGGGGGTGACGGAGAAATTGGAGGGTCAAACTCGGTTCAGCGATGCTTTAGGGCGGGCGCGATGAACGGCATCAAGCTCGACCTTCCCGACGCCGATCCCAGCGCCCTGCTGACCACCCTGGTCTGCCTGGGCACGGCCTTCGTTCTCGGCTGCATGATCGGGCTGGAGCGGCAGATCCGCCAGCGAAACGCCGGGCTGCGCACCATGGTGCTGGTCACCGTCGGCGCCGCGGCCTTCGCCCACCTGGGCATCCGCCTCTGGGGCTCGGAGGGCGAGGTGCGGGTGGTGGCCTACATCGTCTCCGGCATCGGCTTCCTGGGCGCCGGGGTGATCATGAAGGAGGGCGCGGAGGTCCGCGGCCTCAACACCGCCGCCACCCTCTGGAGCTCCGCCGCCGTCGGCGCCTTCGCCGGCGCGGGCCTCTTGATCGAGTCCGCCATGGTCGCGGCCTTCGTCCTCGGCGGCAACACCCTGCTGCGGCCCCTGGTCAACTACGTGAACCGCCGCCCGATCAATCCCGACGAGACCGAGGCCTCCTACCGGGTTCACGTCCTCTGCGCCCCCGCCGACGTCTCCGAGACGCGGGATTCTCTCTACGCGGCCCTGGAGAGCCACAACTACCCGGTGCGCGACATCGAGGTCCTGTCGGAGAGCGAGGAGGTGGTCGAACTCGCCGCCCTCCTGGTCCCCACCACCGCCAAGGCCGAAGACCTCGACCACATCATCGCCCTCCTGGAGAAGGATGCGCACATCGAGAGCGCGACGTGGACGGTGAGCACGACGTCGTAAGCGCGTAACCCAGGTTTTGGGTCGCTTCGGTTGGTTGATCTTGCCGTGCGCGATTGAAATCGAAAGTGCTTCCGGCGCCGATCCGCGTGTTCAACACATCGGATCAATGCTGCTCGCCATCTAGAACCAGACATGTCGCCAATGACGATGTTTTTCGATCTCTTGCATGCACCGATTGTAGGCTGTTGACCCCGCCTCGACACCGCCAGCTTTGCATTTGGCGTCATTCGCCGCATATCTATTGACAGCCTGGGAGTCGAATACATCCACGCAGCCGGACAGCAACAGTCCCACGCCAACCACAACGCTGGCCAAGAACATTTTCACGGGCGTTCTTCCTTCCGTGCCTATCCGGTTACCGCAGACACCCACAAGATGTAGTGTGCACCCACTGGCCGGAATATAGCTG
>PLSW01000076.1 GCA_003165275.1 Caulobacteraceae bacterium | reverse complement strand
AGCATGGCCGCCGCGACGCGGTGGAGCGCCTCCGTCGCCGCGGTGCTGCTCGCCGGCGCGGCGCCGCCCGCGGCCCCCTCGATCGCCAGTGCGCAGCCCGCCCAGCCCATCGCCGGCGCGGAGGCGTTGGCGCCCTTCTTCGCCGCCCTCGGCGACCTGGCCGCCGGCCGCCGAGCCGGTCCGGTGCGCATCCTGCAGATCGGCGACAGCCACACGGCGGGGGACGTGATCACCGGCGGCCTGCGCGCGCGGCTGCAGGCCCGCTACGGCGCCGCCGGGCGCGGCGTGCTGCCCGCCGGCAAGCCCTACCCCGGCTATGCGCCGCACCAGGTGGATGTGACCACCGCCGGGGACTGGCGGCTGGAGGGGATCTTCGTCGCCGCCAGCGCCCGGCCGGGTCCCGGCGGCTTTCCCACCCACGCCTCGGGCGGCGCCTTCGGCCTCTCGGGCTGGCGGATGACCTCGCAGGGCGCCGGCGCCTCCATGACCGTCGCCGCCGACCCGGAGGCTGCGTTCGACCACGCCACGGTCTGCGCCCTGGGCCAGCCGGGGGCGGGGAGCGCGGTGGTGGAGGCCGGCGGCGTCGCCACCCGGCTCGACCTGTCCGCGGGCGCCCCGGGCCCCGCCTGCCGCACCCTGGATCTGCCGGCGCCGGCGGCCAGCCTGAAGATCACCGCGACCGGCGGGCCGGTGACCCTCTATTCGGTGGCCACGGATCGCCAGCGGCCCGGGATCATCCTCTCCAACCTGGGGGTCAGCGGCAGCCAGCTGGGCGACTTCGCCGCCCGGGATGACGGGGTGTTGAGGGCCGAGCTGGCCGCCTACGCCCCCGACCTGATCGTCCTGGCCTTCGGCGACAACGAGGGCTTCAGCGCGGGGCTCGACCCCGCCGCCTACCAGACCCTGGTCGGCGTCCAGATCGCGCGGCTGAGGCGCCTGGCGCCAGGGGCGGCGATCCTGGTGGTGGGCCCGCCGGACGGGGAGACCATCCGCCCGGACATTCCCGAGGACGGGGTGCGCAACAAGGGCTTTGCCTGCGCGCCGCTCACCGAGGTCGAACGCGCCGACTACGCCGAGCGCGTCGCCCGCCGCGACCCGGCCCTGGCCCGTTGGTACGCCCCGCCGAACCTCGCCCCCGTGCGCGAGGCCGAGCGCCGGGCCGCCGCCGCGTCCGGCGCGGGCTTCTGGGACTGGAGCGCGCGGATGGGGGGTGACTGCAGCGCCCACGCCTGGCGACTGCTCGATCCGCCGGCCATGCGCGGCGACCACGTCCACTTCACCTCCGAGGGCGGCGACGCCGTCGCCGCCCTGCTCTACGCCGACCTCGCCGCCGCCGCGGCGCAAGCGTCCGCCGCAAAAGCGGCCAGCGCCGCAAAGGGAGGACGCTGACCCGTGCTCTTCCCGACGATGATCTTCGCGATCTTCTTCCTGATCGTCTTCGCCGTGGCCTGGAGCCTCGAGCGGGAGAACGGCCGCCGCAAGGTGTTCCTGGTCTTCGCCAGCTGGGTCTTCTACGGCTGGTGGGACTGGCGGTTCGTCGGCCTGTTGATGGTCAGCGCCACGGTCAACTGGGCCCTGGCGGAACTGATCAGCAGGGCCGACACCAAGCGCATCAGCGCCGTCGTGGTCGGTATCGGGGTGGCCCTGAACCTGACCGTGCTGGGCTTCTTCAAATACTACGGCTTCTTCATCGACCAGCTGGGGGAGATCCTGCGGCTGATCCACTGGGAGCGGGACCTGCCGCTGATGCAGGTGATCCTGCCGGTGGGCGTCAGCTTCTTCACCTTCCAGGCCATGAGCTACCTGATCGACGTGCACCGGGGAAAGGTCCCGCCGGCGCGGTCGCTGCTGGACGTCATGCTGCTGATGTCCTTCTTCCCGCACCTGGTGGCGGGGCCGATCGTGCGGGCCAGCGACCTGCTGCCCCAGTTCAACCAGACCCCGCGGCTGACCCGGCGCATGGCCACCGAGGGGATCCTGCTGATCGTCTGGGGCCTGTTCAAGAAGACCGTGATCGCCTCGGAGCTGGCGGCGGGCCTGGTGGATCCGGTGTTCTTCGACCCCACCCGCTATTCCGCCGGCGACCTGCTGGCCGGCGCCTACGGCTATGCGGTGCAGATCTACTGCGACTTCTCCGCCTATAGCGACATGGCCATCGGGCTGGCGGCGCTGCTGGGCTACCGCTTCCCGCGCAACTTCGACCAGCCCTATCGGTCGACGTCGCTGCAGGACTTCTGGCGGCGCTGGCACATCAGCCTGTCGACCTGGCTGCGCGACTACCTCTACATCCCCCTCGGCGGTAGCCGCCACGGCCTGGCGCGCACCTGCCTGTCGCTGATGCTGACCATGGTGCTGGGGGGGCTGTGGCACGGCGCCGCCTGGACCTTCGTCGCCTGGGGGGCGCTGCACGGCCTGGTTTTGTGCGTCGAGCGGGTCTGGGGCGAGCTCAAGCCCGCCCACTGGCCGGCCTGGCCGAAGATCGTCGGCCTGCTCATCACCTTCCACGTGGTCTGCCTGTCGTGGATCCTCTTCCGCTCCGACAGCTTCGCCTCGGCCCTCGACTATCTGCACGGGCTGACCCGCTTCGGGCCGACCACCCAGCTGACGCCGTTCCTGGCCGGGATGATCGCCCTGGGGCTGGCCCTGCACGTCCTGCCGCCGCGGATCCTGGAACGGATGGCCGCCGGCCTGCGCTATCTTCCCGCGCCGGCCCTGGGCCTCGGCGTGGGCGCGGTCATGCTGATCATCGAGGCCATCCGCCCGGCGGGCGTGGCCGCCTTCATCTACTATCAGTTCTAGGGGAGGGGACGCGCCATGAGCTTCGAACACCCGGATCCCGAGACCGAATCGCCCATCACCCCGGTCATCGATCCGGAGGCGCCCCCCGACGCCTTCGCCGCCCTGGTCGACACCGCCCGGACGACCATCGGCTATGACGCCATCGTGGACGACGCCGCCGCCGACGACATCGTCGCCGGCCGCGCCCTGCGCTGGACCAGCCGCGCCATCCTCACCGCCGCCCTGTTCCTGCTGGTGTTCAACGCCAAGTCCCTGGTCACCTGGTCGACCACCCTGCCGCCCAACTGGGCCACGGCCACCATCCGCGACCTCTCCAATGTCTGGGACAGGCGCATGGCCGAGGTCGGCCTTGAAGCCCCCCGCGACGTCATCCACGCCCGCTACGAGGCCCTGAAGACCCCGCCCCGCCGCCCCTGACCCCATCGACGCCCGCCCCGACACGCCCTAGGCCTGGAGGCAGCGTGCGGACGTGGCGGAATTGGTAGACGCAACGGACTTAAAAGTCCGGCCAAGGCGCGCTATGACCACACCCGCGCCGTGCGGGCGTGGCGGAATTGGTAGACGCAACGGACTTGAACGATTGAGTGCTCGCGGGGAAACCCGCGATGCAGAACTGCTCAAATTCGGGGAACCCTGTCAGATGGCGATCCCGAGCCAAGCCCCGGGGCGCGAACGCGCCAAGGGGAAGGTGTAGAGACTAGACGGGCAGCGCCTACGGCCTAGCGGCTAAGGCGAAGGGATAGTCCAGACCCCAAACACCCTGACCTTGGGTGGCGGCGAAAGCCGTAGCGGGTACGAAAATCCGTTGGGGGTAACCCCGTGCCGGTTCGATTCCGGCCGCCCGCACCAGTCAGTTATGTGCAATTGATAAGCTGTCACCGTAATTCTCTCTAGAAACAGCAGCCATCATCAGGCTTGCTAATTGGTAACATTTATGGTACCAACAGACATGGACGTTCTGGAGTACCTGACGCCAAAAAGGCGATAGCCCGTTCGGCGCCTGGTTCGACGATCTCGACCCGCAGGCCGCCGCAAAGGTGACGATCGCCCTGATACGGATCGGCCAGGGCAACCTTTCGAACGTCAAAGGCGTCGGCTCGGGCGTCCTCGAATACAAGATCGATTTTGGGCCCGGCTACCGGGTTTATTTCGGCAAGGACGGCGAGACGATCGTGATCCTTCTCGCCGGAGGCACGAAGAAGCGGCAACAGCGCGATATCGAAGACGCTCAAGTTCGCTGGCAGGACTACAAGGATCGCAAGAAAGGAAAGGACTGAGATGGCTCTGACACGTTCATTCAAGGATACGGTTCAAGCGCGCGTCCAACGCGATGCAGCCTTTCGCGAGGCGCTGCTCGCCGAAGGTGTCGATGCGTTCCTGGCTGGCGACGTGGACACGGGCAAAGCCGTGCTACGAGACTACATCAACGCCACCATCGGCTTTGATGAACTCGCGGTCGTCACCGGAACACCTTCCAAGAGCCTGATGCGTATGTTCAGCCGCACGGGCAATCCCAACGCGCGCAACCTGTTTAGCGTGCTCGGTGAGCTGCAAAAACAATCTGGCATCCATCTTCACGCGCAGAGCATTAGGGGCGACGCCTCCGCGTAACCCGCCCGGCACACCATAAAGCACCCTGACCGATGGCCGGCAAAGTTCAGCACGAAATTCCGCGCCTCTACCAGCGCGGGTTTCTCATTCAAGGCGCCGGCGACGCCGAGCGCATCTATGTGTTTCGGAAGGACCGCTCCTATCCGTCAAACATCGATCGCTCAGGAGCGGAAGCTGTCGCGGCAGAGGATCTTCATCCCCGGCGTCGTCATGGGAATGCTGAAGGCCAGGGCGTAGGCGTCTGAGCCTTCGGGCAGGGGATAGGACGGATAGACCGCCATCTCGTCCGCGAAGGGCGAGAGGGTGGCGAGGATGCGCGAGCCGCGCACGATGATCCCGTGCTCGGTCTCGCCCACCTTGTGCAGGGCGACGTCGTTGCCGGGCTTGGGCACATCGCCGAGGGCCTTGTCCACCGTCGGGTGGATGATGGTGTGGGTGAGCGACAGGTCCTCGCGGCGCATCTCTTTCTGAAAGGCCACAAGGTTCTGGGCGCCGCGTTCGTTGCCTTCCAGGGACCACTCGTCCGGCCGGGCCGCGAAGCCGGCGAAGGTGACATTCATATAGTCCGGCGTGCGGCCCATCAGCCCGACGCTGTGTTCGGCGCAGACCTCCAGCGCCGCGTGGCGCTTGAACAGGTCCTCCCGGGACCGGGGGATCATGTGGCTGGCGTTGATCGGCTCCCCGGTCTCGGGGTCCGGCACAAGGCAAAGCTCGGCCTTGGCGTGTTGCAGGTCGAAGACCGCGGCCAGTTCCTCGGCCGCGCCCTTGAACGCGGGATGGGCGGCGACATCGGTCACCTTCTCGGTCCCCACATAGATGTCGCGGGGCGTTTTCAGGCCATCAAGGAACTGCCGTCCTGTTCGTGCAGGCATGGGGGCTCTCCCGGCGACGCTGGGCCGCCTTGGAAGGGTTGGGGGTGGTTCGGGCGGGCCGCCCGCGGTGGGTGATCAGCCCAGTCCGCGCAGCAGCAGTCCGAGGTCGCATCGCAGGGCGCGGTCGAACTGCGCCCGGTCGAGGTAGCCGCTGAGCAGACCGCCCAGGTGGAAGTAGTAGATGGCGAACAGGGCGCGGGCGGAGGGCAGCAGGGGACTCGCGGCCCCGACTTCGCCGGCGGTCTTGGCGGCCTCGACAAGCTGCGCCATCTGGCCAAGCAGCTTCGTCATCAGTTCCGAGACCAGGGCGCGCTGGTCGGCGCCGCCGACGTATCCCAGCTGCCGCATCAGGGCGTGGGCCAGGGGCAGGTCCCGCTCGTGATAGGCGACCATGGTCTCGAAGAAGGCGACCGTCTGGTCGAGGAGGCCGGCGGATCGCCGCGCGGCCTCATAGGCTGCCCCCACGACCTCCAGCATCTCGTCGTGGAACACCAGGATCAGCAGGTCTTCCTTGGTCCGGGCGTAGGTGAAGATCGTGCCGCCGGCGACGCCGGCGGCGTCGGCGATCTCCTGCGAGGTCGTGGCCTCGAACCCCTTGTGGGTGAACAAGGCCCGGGCCGCGGCGATGATGCGGCCGCGCTTTTGCGGACGCCGTCGATCTGCGCTGGGTCGGCTGCCTCCTCCTTCGCAACGGCGTCATCGAGGAGACCGGCCTCGCCGCTGGCGTGCTGAACCACCCCGCCACCGGCGTCGCCTGGCTCGCCAACAAGCTGGCGCCCTACGATATCAGCCTCGAGCCGGGCCAGATCCTGCTTTGCGGCTCCTTCACCCGGCCCGTGTTCGCGAGACCGGGCGACGTCTTCCACGCCGACTACGGGCCGCTTGGGGGGATTGGGGTGCGGTTTCAGTGACGGAGGCGAAGGGCGGGCGCCGGCGCCATAAGCGGGCCTTCGATGCGCGACCCCTCCGCCACCAGAACCGCTCTAAGTGAGCGGAACAGGCGGGCATGGTTGTAGAACGGCACGCTGGGCCAGAGGTGGTGCATCAGGTGCAGATTCTGCTGCAGCAGCAGAAAGGTCCCGCCCCGCCACAGGCTGATCCGCGTGTCTGCCGAGCCATCGTGGCGCGTGCTGGCGACCTACAGCCTGTATGCCGCTCCGCTAGCGGTGACCGCGGTGTCAATCCTGAGCTTGATCCCGTCGCTCTACAGCGTGGCCCGCGGCCTATCCCTGGCGAGCGTCGGCGGCTGGCTCAATCCGCGGCGCGCGAGCTAGCAGCCTGTCGGACTTTCCGACGGCGAGAGTTGATGCGATGATTCTGTTGGTTTCAACGGGATCGCCTGCTGATGGCTCGCTTTGTCGACGCTGACCGGGACACGGCCTATCTGCTGCCGCCTTCGGTTTCGGACTGGCTGCCGCAGGATCATCTGG
>PLSW01000146.1 GCA_003165275.1 Caulobacteraceae bacterium | reverse complement strand
TCTCCCGCGAGGGGAGAAGGCCTCCTTTGTTGTCGGGCCGGCTTACCCTTCGCCGAAAAGGTCGCTCTGATCCACGCCGCCGCCGCTCTTCCGCGCGGGCCGGGCCGCCGGGGCGGCCCCCGCGCCGCCCGCCACCACCGCGCCCCGTTCGCCGTCCTGGAACACCAGCCGCACCGCCTCGCCGGGCTTCAGGTCGCCGGCGGCGCGGGCGAGGTGGCCGTCCGCGTGGTGCACCCGGGCGAAGCCGCGTTTCAGCGGGCCGTCCGGGTTGAACGACTGCCGCAGCTTGTCGAGGTTGGTCAGGACGTCGGCGGCGCGGCCGAGGCGTCGCTCCATCGCCGGCGGCAGGCGCCGCCAAAGGTCGCTGACCCGCTCGGCCTTGATCCGGCGCGGGCGGTCCAGCAGGCCCGGTGAAAAGCGCCCGGCGACGCGGATCAGGTCGCGCTCGTGGGCGGCGGCGTTCTTCTGCAGGGCCGCGCTCAGCCGGCCAGCGGCGAGGTCGAACCGCTGGCTGGCCAGGGCCAGGATGTCGGCGGGGCGGGGCAGGCCCCGGGAGGCCGCCGTCAGCCGGGCGCCGCGATCCTCCGCCAGCCGCGCCACGGCCCGGATCAGCCGCGCCTGGCGGTCGGCGACGATGGCCTTCAACTCCGCCAGCACCGGGGTCGCCATCTCGGCGGCGGCGGTGGGGGTGGGGGCCCGGCGGTCGGAGACGAAGTCGATCAATGTGGTGTCGGTCTCGTGGCCCACCGCGGAGATCAGCGGGATGGCGCTGGCCGCGGCCGTCCGGGCCAGGGTCTCGTCGTTGAAGGCCCACAGATCCTCCACCGACCCGCCGCCGCGGGCGATGATCAGCACCTCGGGCCGGGGCAGGGGGCCGTCCGGCGAGAGGGCGTTGAAGCCGGCGATGGCGGCGCAGATCTGGGCGGCGGCGGCGTCCCCCTGCACCACCACCGGCCAGACGATGACCCGGCAGGGCCAGCGGTCGCGGATCCGGTGCAGGATGTCGCGGATCACCGCCCCGGTGGGGCTGGTGATCACCCCGATCACCGCCGGGGTGGCGGGCAGGCGGCGCTTGCGCGCGGCCTCGAACAGGCCCTCGGCGGCGAGTTTCGCCTTCAGCCGTTCGAGCTGGGCCAGCAGGGCGCCGACCCCGGCCGGCTCCATGGTCTCGATGACGATCTGGTACTTGGAGGAGGCCGGGTAGGTGGTGATGCGTCCGGTGACGATCACCTCCATCCCCTGTTCCGGCTGGCAGGCGAGGCCGCGCACCTGTCCCTTCCACACCACCCCGTCGATGGCCGCCCGGTCGTCCTTGATGGTCAGGTAGCAGTGGCCCGAGGCGTGGCGGGTGACCTTGGAGAGCTCTCCCCGGAGGCGCACGAAGCCGTAGGCGCTCTCGATGGTGCGCTTCAGCGCATTGGCCAGCTCCGAGACCGAATAGGGCGCGGCGTTGCCGGCGGGGGGGCCTTCGGGAGGGCCGTCGGGGGCGGTGGGGGTGTCGGCGAAGGTCACGCCGGCGACCATAGAGGCTGGGGGTGAGTCTGTGCAGTAGGTCGTCGTTCGCTAATCTTCCCTTCTCCCATGGGGAGAAGGAGGGGCCCACGCCCCTTGGCGTGGGAGGATGAGGGCGTACGGTCTATCCGAACGATCCTGAAACACCGTAATCCCTCACCCTCCCACGCTTCGCGCGGGCCCCTCCCTCTCCCTTCGGGAGAGGTGTTCCGTGCTTGACCCCCAACCCCGCCCGCGCCAAAGGCGGGCGATGAACATTCTCCTCGTCGGATCCGGCGGCCGGGAACACGCCCTGGCCTGGAAGATCGCCCAGTCTCCGCTGTTGACGCGCCTGGTCTGCGCCCCCGGCAACCCCGGCATGGCCGTCCTCGGCGAGGTTCGCCCCGTCGCCGCGACCGATGTCGCCGGCCTCGTCGCCCTGGCCCGCGAGATCGCCGCCGACCTGGTGGTGATCGGGCCCGAGACCGCCGTGGAGGCCGGCCTCGCCGACGCCCTGGCCGAGGCGGCCATCCCCTGTTTCGGCCCCACCGCCGCGGCGGGGCGACTGGAGTCGTCCAAGGCCTTCACCAAGGCCTTCTGCGACCGCCATCACCTGCCCACCGCCGGCTACGGGGTGTTCGAGGCGGCCACCCCGGCCAAGGCCTTCCTCGACCGGTTCCAGCCGCCCTATGTGATCAAGGCCGACGGCCTGGCGGCGGGCAAGGGCGTGGTGATCGCCGAGAGCCGGGACGCCGCCGAAGCCGCCATCGACGACATGCTGGGCGGCGCTTTTGGAGCCGCAGGGGCCCGGGTCGTCATCGAGGAATTTCTTACCGGCGAAATCGCCTCCCAGTTCGCCCTTTGCGACGGTGAGACGGTGATGCTGTTCGGGGGCGGCCAGGACCACAAGCGCGCCTTCGACGGCGACCAGGGCCCGAACACCGGCGGCATGGGCGTCTACGCCCCCGCGCCGGTGCTGACCCCCGCCGCGGTTGAGAATGCGCGCACGCGGCTGATCGAGCCGGCCATGGCGGCCATCGCGGCCGAGGGCGCGCCCTACCGCGGCGTCCTGTTCACCGAGATGATGATCGACCATGACGATCCGAGCCTGGTGGAGTTCAACGCCCGCTTCGGCGACCCCGAATGCCAGGTGCTGATGCTGCGGCTGGAGAGCGATCTGGTTCCCTATCTGATGGCCGTGGCGACAGGCGGATTGGCCGCGATGGCGCAACCGGTTTGGCGCGACGAGGCGGCGATCTGCGTGGTGCTGGCCGCCGACGGCTATCCGGCCGCGCCGAAGACCGGGACGGTGATCAAGGGCGCCGAGGCCGAGTTCGGCGAGGGCGTGGTGGTGTTTCACGCCGGAACCAAGCGCGGGGTGGACGGGGCCTTGTTGGCCGCCGGCGGCCGGGTGCTCAACGTCTGCGCCCGCGGCCGGGACTTCGCCGAGGCCCGGGCGCGGGCCTACGCCGCCATCGCCGCCATCGACTGGCCGGAGGGGTTCCACCGGACGGACATCGGCTGGCGGGCGTTGGGGCGGTAGGGGAAGGTCGGAGTTTCTTACGTTCCTACCTTTAGTCCCTTCATCCCATTGTCCCGTCACACCCGCCGCTCCACCGTCGTCATCCCGGCCGGAGCGAAGCGGAGAGCCGGGACCCAGGACCGCGCCGACCGATTTTGCGAGCCGACTGGGTCCCGGCTCTCCGCGCAAGGGCGCTTCGGCCGGGATGACGAGCAAAGGCGAGGCTCAGTCAAAACTCCACGCGTTCCAAGTTAGCGCGTAAGGGGACAAGGCCGGCGGTGACGGTGAGAGAGGGAGCGACATTACCAGGAGGGATATCACTCCACCGCGCTTTGCACGCCCGCACGCGCTCGCTACAGTGGTTTCAAACGATCGTACGAGGATGCGCCCATGGCCGAACCGGACACCGCCGAGCAGCAGCGCGAGCAGCTCAACACCGGCACCAAGGCGGTCGCCGAAAGCCACAGGTTCGACGAGCAGCGGCTGCTGGGCTGGATGCAGGCCAATGTCGAAGGCTTCGAAGGCCCGCTGGAAGTGCGCCAGTTCAAGGGCGGCCAGTCCAACCCCACCTATCAGCTGGTCACCCCGACCAAGACGTACGTCATGCGGCGCAAGCCCCCCGGCAAGCTGTTGCCATCGGCCCACGCGGTGGACCGGGAATACAAGGTGATCACCGCCCTCTATCCCACCGGCTTTCCGGTGGCGCGCAGCTACGGCCTGTGCACCGACGACGCGGTCATCGGCACCTGGTTCTATGTCATGGACATGGTCGAGGGCCGCATCCTCTGGGACCAGAGCCTGCCCGGCTATGAGCCCGCCGAGCGCCACGCCATCTTCATGGCCAAGCTGAAAACCCTGGCCGACCTGCACAACACCGACTACGCCGCCATCGGCCTGGCGGACTTCGGGCGCCCCGGCAACTATTTCGGCCGCCAGGTCGACCGCTGGAGCAAGCAGTACCGGGCCTCCGAGACCGACAAGATCGAGACCATCGACAAGCTGATGGACTGGCTGCCGCAGACCCTGCCGGCGGACGACCTGACCTCAATCGTTCACGGCGATTATCGACTGGACAACATGGTGCTTCACGCCACCGAACCGCGGGTGATCGCGGTGCTGGACTGGGAACTGTCCACCCTGGGCAACCCCCTGGCGGACTTCACCTATCTGCTGATGAACTGGGTCAACGGCACGGTCTCGACCATCCCGGACCTGAAGGCCCACGGAATCCCCACCCTCGACGAATACGTCGCCGAATACTGCCGCCTCACCGGGCGTGACGCCCTGCCGGACCTGAACTGGTACTTCGCCTACAACGGCTTCCGGCTGGCCGGCATCCTGCAAGGCATCGTCGGCCGGGTCCGCGACGGCACCGCCAACAGCCCCCAGGCCGCCGCCATGGCCGACCGGGTGCCGCTGCTGGGCGAGATGGCCTGGAACTTCGCCAAGAAGGCCGGCGCGAAATAGCCGCCGGCCGCCTGGCCACAGAATGACGCCGCCGACCCTGGGGTCGGCGGCGTTTTCATCTCAATCGGCCGGTCTAGCGACCGCTGTTCACGATCGCGGAAATGATCGCGCCGGTGGCGACGGCGGCCAGGATGTACTGGCCGTTGGACTCGCGCCATTCGTAGCCGTGCGGCGGGCGGCGAAGGTGATGCTGGCGGTAATCCACCGGCTGCGCGCCGCTCCAGTCGTTGTAGCCCATATGTTCGCCGTTGCGGAACTGGTGGCCGCCGGCGCCATACTCCTGGCCCCAGCCGGGGTGACCCTGGCCTTGGTCGTGGCCCTGCGCGGACGCGATGGACGGCGCGATCAGCGACAAGGCCGCCGCCGCGATAAGGAAGGTTTTCATTGGATGTCCTTGCGGCGCGACATTCGCGCCGGCCTGCGGGGTCGGGTTCGATCCGCGCGGTTGGGGAATTCCGCGAAGGCTGTTTTGTTCCGCTTGGCGGGAAGCGCGGCTAGTCGTGCACGACGATCTGAAAGCCTTCGTCCGCCGTCGGCCGCACGAAATAGCGGCTGAACAGGGCGAAGTCCGCGTCGCTGGTCTGGAAGGGGTGCTCGCCGCCGGCGTTGCGCGCCCGAAGCCGCGCCAGGCAGACCGCATCCGGCGGATCGAGCACGTGCAGGACGCCCGCGCAGCCCGCCTCGTCAGCGATCGCCCGCATCCAGAGGCGGCTTTCCACGGTGTTGGCCGGGAAATCGAGCACCACCGAAAGCCCGGCCTTCAGCAGGGCGATCACATGCGGGCCCATGGCCGCGCGCAGCCGCGCCGAATAGATCCGGTAGTCGTCCAGGGTCTTGAGCTCGTCCCTGAACAGGTGGGAAGCCCAGTGGTCCTCACTGATGAGCAGGGTCGCCGGCGCGGCCGCCAGCTGTTGCGCCAGGGTCGACTTGCCGGCGGCGATCTTGCCGCAGATCAGGTGCAGGATGGGGCGGGGGGAGGGGACCATGGCGCGTTCTAGACCAACCCAGATAGGTTGGCTGGATTGGCGGAATTGATCCCGTCACCCCCGGGCTTGTCCCGGGGGCGGGGGAACACGGACGGTGAAGGCGGAAGCACCATAGCTAGT
>PLSW01000250.1:1631-2676 GCA_003165275.1 Caulobacteraceae bacterium | reverse complement strand
AGCCAACGGCGAGTGTGGCGGTTGGTGGCTCGTTGCGATGTTGCGTTCATCTGAGCGAGGCATTATAGACAGAGGCAGCGTGGTTTGGACATGCAAAAGCGAGCGGCATCTTCATTCCGGGGCCTTCAGAGCACTGACCAGGTCGAGGTGGTTCAGCATTCGCAGGACTAACAGGGCGGAGAGGGTCGAGGCGATGGCCACCACCAATACGGCAAAGGCGTAGTTGCTGGCGGTGAGCACGAGCGGCAAGCGAATCGTCTCGGTGTTGACGGCCTGCACAATGACCGTCGCGAATCCTGTTCCCAGGAGCAGGCCCAGCGGCACGGCAATAAGGGCGAGGACGACCAGTTCCGTCACCAGGACGGCGCCGACCTCGCGCCGGGAGAACCCGATGACCCGCAGCGTCGCCAGCTCGCGCGCGCGCTCGGCCAGGGAGATGCGGGCATTGTTATACACCACCCCGAAGGCGACCACGATGGCGAAGACNNGATTCCTTGATGGCGACCCAGGCGACGCTGGGAATGCCCTTGAGCGCGCGCAGGAACTCGGCGCGGTGGGCGCCATCCACGCGGAAGTTGGCGCTGCTGATAATGTCCCCCTCTCCCATGAGGCGGTTGAGCGAGGGGAGGTCCATGTAGGCGCTCATGCCGGTAAAGTCGCCGGCCAGGCCGACGAGGCGGACGTTGCGGGTCGGGCGCTTGCCCTCGAGTATTTCGACGCGCAAATCGTCGCCGACCTTGGCGGCCAGGAGTTCGGCCAGCTTGAAGGAGACAACGATAGTGTCGGGCCGGAGCGGGATCAGGTGGTTGTCGTCGTCGATCACGCGATTGTGGAGGCCGTCGGCCGGGATGCCCTGAATGCCCAATTGGCGGCGCTGATGGCCGAAGCCGACGCGGGCGGCGACGCCGCGGGCGGGCTCAATGGTGATCACGCCGGGCAAGTGGCGGAGGAGGTGGCGGACCCGGGTGTCGTTGGGTTCGGCGAGGCCGATGCTGAGGTCCGAACGCTGGATGCTATCCCATTGGGTCTCCAGCACCTGGGCCAC
>PLSW01000250.1:0-1603 GCA_003165275.1 Caulobacteraceae bacterium | reverse complement strand
AGATGGGCGATGCCGGTGCGCTCGACGAAGGAGGGCCGATAATTGGCCGGGGGCTCGGGGCGCATGGCCTCGGCCGGCGGAATTCGCGCGGCTCGCCGCACCGCGCCGAATACGCCAACCACCGCCGCGGTGGAACACAGCAGCAGCGCCAAGGGAAAGGCGGTGCGGTCGGCGTGGAAGGCCAAGTCGGGGAACCGGAAGAATTTGTGATACAGAAGCACCAGCCGATGACCCAGCAGTATGCCGCCGCAGCCGCCCAAGGTGGTGCCGACGGCGACAATGACGAAGGCAAACTTGAGATAGTGGACCGCGATCTGCCAGTTGGTGAAGCCAAAGGCCTTCAGGATGGCGATTTGCTCGCGCTGCAGGTTCAGCAGGCGCGACAGCACGGCGTTGATCATGAACGCCGCCACACTGAGGAAGACGACAGGGAAGCCCATGGACATCATCCTCTGCACGCGGATCTCGTCCGAGACACGGATATGCGAGGGGTGATCGGCGCGCCCAAAGGCACCCCGCCCGCCGTAGGGCAGCAGCAGGCGGTCCAGCTCGACGATGACGGTCCGCTCGGAGGCGCCGGGTTCGAGCGTGAGCGAGAGGTAGTTGAAGGCGCCGTAGAGCTGGAAGGCCGTGGACAGCTCGCGGTAGGGCATCCAGAAAGTGCCGTAGGTGCGGGCATCGGGCAGCGCGGCGCCGGGGCGGGATTCGAAGATGAATTCAGGGGAGAGGACGATGCCGGCGATGCGGAAGGTTTGGCGGCGGCCGTGCAGCAGCATGGCGATGGCGTCGCCGGGCTGCAGATTGTTGGCGTTGGCGAAGGCCTCGCCTGCGAGGACTTCGCCGTGGCCGCCCGGGGTCAGCCAGCGGCCCCGGCGCAGGAACAGGCGGTTGAGCTCGGGCGGGCTATAGTCCGGCATCGAGCGGACCATGCCGCTTGCCGGTTCGTCCAACTCGGGGAGGTCAATGGTCACCTGCACCGAGATGCCGGGTTGGACGGTGCCCACGCCAGGGATTTCCTGGATGCGGGCGGCGAGGGAGTTTGGCGCGCGCTTCATCATTGCGAACACCTCGGCAAAGCGGTTGGCCTCGTAGTATTCGCGGCGGGTGGATTCGAGGGAANNGGGCCTGGCCTTTCATGCGGCGCAAATCGCGCCACAGCTTGCGGTCGAGGTGGCTGATCATTACCAGTTCAGTGAGCTAGCTGGCACGGGATGCTCGTTGACCCGCAGGTGGTGCACGTGGCCATCAGACAGGTGAATGACTCGGTCGGCCATGTCGGCCATAATGGCGTTGTGGGTGATGATGACCGTCAGCGTGCCCAGCTCGCGGTTCGCGCGCTGAATGGCCTCCAGCACGACGATGCCCGTCCGCACGTCCAGCGCGCCGGTCGGCTCGTCGCACAGCAACACTTCGGGGCGCTTGGCGATGGCCCGCGCAATGGCCACGCGCTGCTGTTCGCCGCCGGATAGTTGCGCCGGGAAATGGTCCAGCCGCCCGCCCAGGTTTACCATCTCCAGCGCTTCCTCCGCCGGCATTGGGTCGCGTGCGATCTCGGTGATCAATCCCACATTCTCTCGTGCCGTCAGGCTGGGGATGAGGTTGT
>PLSW01000153.1 GCA_003165275.1 Caulobacteraceae bacterium | reverse complement strand
GGATCAACTCCGACAGGCTGCTAGCTCGCCGCCACCGTCGCGACGATGAAACCCCCGCCGAGGACCCGCGAGGGTTCCGATGGGTCGTAGAAAACGCAGGCCTGGCCAGGCGCAACGCCCTCCTCCACGCCGTCGAACGCCACCGCGGGGACGCCGTCCACCATGGTCAGCCGCCCGGCGACGGGCTCACGGGTCGAGCGCACGCGGGCAAGCACCGGCTGCCCCGCAGCGGCCGCCGCCGCGATGGTCGGCTGGTCACCCAGCCAGTTGGTTTCCTTCAGGGTCAGGGCGCGGGTCATCAGGGCCTCGCGCGGGCCGACGATCACCTGCCGCGCGTCCGCATTCAGCCGCACCACAAACAGCGGATCGCCCACGGCGATATTGAGCCCGCGCCGCTGGCCGACGGTGTAGCGGGTGATCCCCTCGTGCCGGCCGAGCACCCGGCCGTCCACATGGACGATGTCCCCGGGCAGGGCGCCCTGCGGCCGCAGGCGGTCGATCACCGTGGTGTAGCGGCCTTCCGGCACGAAGCAGATGTCCTGGCTGTCGGGCTTGTCGGCGACCTTCAGGCCAAGCTCGCTCGCCACCCGCCGCACCACCGGCTTTTCCAGACCGCCCAGGGGAAAGCGCAGATAGGCCAGCTGCTCCGGCGTGGTGGCGAAGAGAAAGTAGGACTGGTCCCGGGCCGGATCGACGGCCCGGTGCAGGGTGGGCCGCTCGCCCACCAGCGCGCGGCGGACATAGTGGCCCGTCGCCAGGGCCTCGGCGCCGAGGTCGCGGGCGGTCTCCAAGAGGTCGTGGAACTTGACCGTCTGATTGCAGCGCACGCAGGGGATCGGGGTTTCGCCGCGCAGATAGGCGTCGGCGAACTCCTCGATCACCGACTGGCGAAAGCGGCTCTCGTAGTCGAGCACATAGTGGGGGATGCCGATGGCCTCGGCGGCGGTGCGCGCGTCGTGGATGTCCTGGCCGNNCCTGGCCGGCGCAGCAGGCGCCCTTCTTCTGGATCGCCGCCCCGTGATCATAGAGCTGCAGGGTGACCCCGACCACGTCGTAGCCAGCCCGCTTCAGGAGGGCGGCGGTGACCGTGGAATCCACCCCGCCGGACATGGCCGCCACCACCCGCGCGCCGACGGGCAGGCCGACCGCGCGGGCGGCCGCCTCCACGGCGTCGGGTTCGGCGATGTCGAGCGGCATGGGAAGGCTTTCCAGTTCCAGGCCGAACAATCTAGGGCCCCGCCCCGGCTTTTGCGAGCCCGGCGGCGGACGAGCGCCCTAGGCGATAGGCAGCAGGCTGACCAGGGACGAGCTCTTCAACGTCTGAAAGACCTGGGCGGAGGCCTGGATCGCCTGCTGGGCGGTGGCGAGATTGGTGGACGCCTGGGCGAGGTCGGCGTCAGTAATGTTGCCGATCAGGCCGGTGAGCGAGGTCTGCTGGTCGGTGAGGGCGGTGACGTTGGTGTCGACCTGCTTCTGGGTCAGACCGTTCTGGGCGGTGGCCGCGGTCACCCCGGTCGCCGCGGACTGAATGGTGGACAGTTGGGTCTGCAGGAAGGTCTTCTGGGCCTCGGACAACGGGCCGTCGAAAGACCCGACGCTCTGCTGGAAATTCTCGATGGATTGCAGAGCGCTGAACAACGGCGTGCCCAGCTGGTTCGCCAGGAACCCGGTCTGCAGAGTGGTGTTGCTGTTGATCTGGCTGGTGGCGGCATGCTGGTCGTTGGTGAAGACGCCGGCCACGGTCGCCGGCGACGCCAGGTCGCTCAGGGACTGGGCGGTGACCGGCTTGGTGTTCACCTGGCCCCCAGCGAAGAGATACTCGCCGTTATAGGTGGTGTTCAGGGCCGTGACCGCGTCCTGCATGTTGCCGGTCAAGGTCTGCATCAGGGCCGTGCCGTCGCCGGAGGCCAGGGCGTCGGATATCGCCTTGCTGGCCGACTGGGCGGCGGTCCCCAGTTGGGACATGGCGGTGTCCTGCATGGTCAGCTTGTTGGCCAGCAGGTTTGACTGGTCGAGAAAGCTGGTTGTCTGGCTCTGCACCGACTGCATCGCCGTGAGGGTCTGCGACGCGCCGCCGAACCCCTTCAGGTCGGTCGCCTTCTTGCCGCTGGAGACCTGGGTCGAGGCGCTGACCTCGGCGTTCTGCGCCGACGTCAGATTGGCGAGGACGGAGCCGTAGAGGCCGGAGGTGGAAACGCGGTCCATAAGCTAGCTCCCGATCACATATTCTGCAGGGCGGTGAACATGGTGGTCGTCGCCGTCACCAGCCGGGCCGAGGCGCTGTAGGCCTGCTGGTAGGTGGTCAGATTGATCAGTTCCTGGTCCATGTTCACTCCCTCGGTCGACTGTCGGCGGGCGTCGGCCTCCGTCTGCACGGCGGTCGCGTTGGTGTTGGCGCTTTCGGCCGAGGCCGCGAGGGCGCCCAGGGCGCCGGCGAACTGGGCCGCGTATTGAGTGACGTTGGTCGTCGTCGCCGCGCTCGCGCCAGCGGCCGCGAAACCCAGCTGGGTGGAGCCGGCCCGCGAGAGGGCCAAGGCGCCGCTACCGTCGCCCGGCGAGACCACAGGCTGGCCATTCGCCGCCGCGCCCAGGTCCAGTTGCGCCGTGGCCAGAATTGCTGGGTTCGCGGCGATGTCCGGCCGCACCGTATAGGTCGCGACACGCCCGATCCGCTGGGCCTGACCGATTCCGAAGAGCTGGCTCACCGACGGCCCGCCCGGGCCTCGCGACGTGTTGTCGGTGACCACGGAGACGGTTGAGCCGCCGGGAGTCGAGGGGGTGAACGTCAGCGCGCCGTTGGTGTCCAGGTTGAACTGCCCGTAGAGACCGACGCCGCCGACGGGGGCGTTGAGGGCGTCGACCAGGTTCTGCACCGTCCCGCCGGCGGGGATGGGGATGGCCATATCGGTGATCTTGGTGTTGTTCTGGCCCGACACCCGCAACGTAATGGTGTCACCCGGCGTGAAGCCGTTGGGGTCGGTCGGGGCGAGGCCGGTGTTGTAGTTGGTGATCGATGGAGATGTGATCAGGTTGTTCAGGCCGAAGAAGGCGCTGAATCCCCGACCGGCCTTCATGGATGGGGTAACGCCGTCGTCGGCGATCGCCACGCCCGTGCCGGGACCCGTCGCGCTGATGCTGAGCGCCCCATTGTTGAAGCTGGCCGTCCCGGCGCCGTTAAGGGCGCTGTTCAGGGACGTAAGGAAGGTCGACGGCGAAAAGCTGGACGGCACGCCATTGACGCTCATGGTCTGGGCGCCGAAATCGATCTGCACCGAGGTCTGCAGCTGGCCGTTGGAGCCGACAATGGCGACATTGGTTACGCCGCTGAAGCCGCTGATCGCCGTCGGCAGGTCAAGGCCCGTGTTAGAGCCGGTCAGCTGCGCGGGCGGCGGCGAGCTGGTCGAGGCGTTATGAGCGAGGTTGAGCGCGTTCACCGCCTGGCTGACATATTCGCTCAGCTGGGTCTGGACGCTGGGCAGGCTGGTGTTGCGCAGATTGAGCAGCCCCTCGATCTCGCCGCCCGCCAGGGTCAGTGGCGCTTGCGCCTGCCCGCCGCCGGGCTGGCTGATCACCATCTGGCTGGCCGCCTCGGTGGCCCCCTGGTAGGCGATTGACGCCGCCCCCTGTGGACCCACCAGACTCTGTCCTGCGGTCGTCCGCAGCACCACCCCGCCGGCGCCGTTTGAGCCGGCCTTGACGTCGACCAGGCTCGACAGGGTGTTTATCAGGGTGCTCTGCGCGTTCTGAGCGTTGGTCACGTCCCCGCCGGACGCCGCGGCGGCGTTGATCGAATTGTTCAGGCTATCGATCTGCGTGAGCAGCGAATTGACCTGGGTCACGTCACCGCCGATGCGGCTGTCGGCCTGGCTGGAGAGCGCGGTCAGGGATTGGGCCGCCGACTGCGATTGGGTCAGAAACTGCGTGACCTGGCCCACCGCCTGCATGCTGTTGACCGTGGAGGCCGGATCGTTCGCCGCGGCCGCGAAGTCGGAAAAGACCTGGTTGAGCTGGCTGAAATAGCCCGTGGTCGAGGTCGGATCGCCGAGCAACGCCTGGGCCTGGTTCAAGGTGTCGGACATAACCGAGGCGCTGCTGGCGTCGCCGGCGGCCGCGAGGCTGGCGTTCTGAAGGAACTGGTTGGCCGCGCGGGTGACGCCGGCGGAGGAGACTCCGTAGCCCGTCCCCTGCAGCGCCAGCGAGCTCTGATCAACGGTCTTGCGGACGTAACCCGGCGTATTGACGTTGGAAATATTGTCCGAGACCGTGCTGATACCGGTCTGGGCCGCCAGCAGGCCGGCGTTGGCCGTCGACAGGATGGAACTGAGCGACATCGCCTAGCGGCCCCACCCGGCAAGAGCGCGCCAGTCTGCGGGCAATACTTGCCGATCAGCCGCCGCCGGAATTCGAACGCCTACCGTCAACCCATTGTAATTCATAATCTTCCTCCGGAGAGGCTGACCTCCGTTAAGCATGTTGCGCAAGAGCCGCGCCAACTGGGCCTTGGCCCTGGCGATGGGGCGGACATTGCCTATCCCCGATCGGCAAATTCAGCCCCTGACCATGGAGCGACCTGGGTTGTCGCAAAATAAAGACCGCCATTTCAAGGCATTAACCATAGTTCGCGAACTGGCGCGGCGATTGCTTTGACCCTGTCGAATGTTCCCGCGCAGCAGGCGCGCCCCGCCCTCGTACCTCGGCTTTTTAAGCGCCATGCAGTCACCGATCGTATCCGCCCTGTTGGCCACCGCCGCCGTCGCGACTCCGGCGTCGGCGAGCCTTGGCGCGTCAGCCGCTGGCGCCGTCTTTGGAGTCGCGGCCAACGGCGCGGCGGTGGCGGCGGACGTGTTCGGCCAGACCCTGGCGGACGTGGTCGCTGGCGGGGCGGCGTCCGATCCGGCCAAGCCGGCGGCCGGCCTGGCCGCTGCGCCACCCGCGGCCGGCGTTGCGATGGCCGGCGGCCAGGCGACGCAGACCGCCGCCAACGCCGCGATTTCGACCGCCGCTGCAATCGCCGCCGCGGCGGTCCCTGTCGGCGCGGAATCGGCGATCCAACTCGTCGCCGCGCTGGTGTCGGCGCCGGGGCCGGGAACGGGAACGGGAACGGCGGCGCCCAC
>PLSW01000195.1 GCA_003165275.1 Caulobacteraceae bacterium | reverse complement strand
ACCGTCGGCGGCGTCACCGGCGTCGCCCTGGCCAACGCGGGCCTCGACTACTCCCTGCACGACACCTACTACGTCATCGCCCACTTCCACTATGTGCTCAGCCTGGGCGCCGTCTTCGCGATCTTCGCCGGCTTCTACTACTGGTTCGAGAAGATGTGGGGCGTGAAGTACAACGAGTTCCTCGGCGCCGTGCACTTCTGGTTCATGTTCGTTGGCGTGAACGTGATCTTCTTCCCGCAGCATTTCCTGGGCATGCAGGGGATGCCGCGCCGGACCATCGACTACCCGGTGGCCTTCTCCACCTGGAACCTGGTGTCGTCCTACGGCTACGTAATCATGCTCGTCGGCATGGTGGTTTTCTTCATCCTGCTGCTTGAGGCCGCCATCCGCCACCGCAAGGCGGACGCCAATCCCTGGGGCGTGGGCGCCACCACTCTGGAGTGGACCCTGTCCTCGCCGCCGCCGTTCCACCAGTTCAACGAACTGCCGGTGATCCACGCCGAGGTTCACTAAGACCCCGGCGGGTGTAGACTTCGGGCGCGGCCGCCACCTCGGCGCCGCGCCCTTCGTCCTTTGAAGGAAGTACCAGCGTCGCGATGACCGAGACCGTCGTCAGCCCCAACGAAGTCGCCGCCCCCGGCCGCTGGCAGGACTATGTCCAGCTGCTGAAGCCGCGGGTGATGTCGCTGGTGGTGTTCACCGGGGCCACCGGTCTGGTCTGCGCCGGCCAGCCGATGAACCCGATCCTGGCGGCCGTGGCGGTGCTGTGCATCGCCGTCGGCGCCGGCGCCTCGGCCAGCCTGAACATGTGGTTCGACGCCGACATCGACATCAAGATGCGCCGCACCCGCCATCGGCCCGTGCCGGCCGGCCGGGTCCAGGGCGCCGACGCCCTGGCCATGGGCGTCACCCTGTCGCTGCTCTCCGTGGGCATGATGAGCCTGGCGGTCAATCTCCTGGCGGCGGGCCTGCTGGCCTTCACCATCCTCTTCTACGCCGTGGTCTATACGATGTGGCTCAAGCGCTCGACGCCGCAGAACATCGTCATCGGCGGCCTCGCCGGCGCCCTGCCGCCAGTGATCGGCTGGGCCGCGGCTGCGGGTTCTGTGCCCCTGAACGCCTGGATCCTCTGCGCGATCATCTTCCTGTGGACCCCGCCGCACTTCTGGGCCCTGTCCCTCTACACCTCCGAGGACTACGCCAAGGCGGGCGTGCCGATGATGCCGGTGGTGCGGGGCGCCGCCTCCACCCGCCGGCAGATCATGGCCTACAGCGTTATCTTCGTCGCCAGCGCCCTGGCCCCGGTGTTCACCGGCCTTGGCGGCCCCGGCTACCTGGCCGTCGCCGGCATCGGCGGGGCGATCTTCCTGGGGCTGGCCGTCAAACTGCTGCTCAGCCGCGCCGGCGATCCGGACGGGGAGGGCGCCGCCCGCCAGGGCGCCAGCGGCCTCTACACGGTCAAGCCGGGATCGAAGGACGCCCGCAACATGTTCGCCTTCTCCATCGCCTACCTGACCCTGCTGTTCGCCGCCCTGCTGGTGGAACACCTGGCGGGCGTTCAGGGCCTGCGCCTATGAGCGCCCCCGGACCCGAACTGCCAACCCCGCTGCCGGACACCCCCGAGGCCGCCAAGGCGCGCCGTCGTCGCAGCCTGGTGATCGCCTTCACCCTCGGGGCCTTCGTGATCCTGGTTTTCATCGTCACGATCGTGCGGATGGGGGGCCATGTCGTCGACAAAGCGCCGATCTAAGCCCGCGACCCGCGGGACTCGCCGCGCCCCCGGCCGGCCGCCGACCCGCCGCCGCGCCGGCATGACCTTCGCCTGCGTGGTGGTGATCACCGCCACCGCGGGCGCCGCCTTCGCCGCCGGTCCAGTGATGGCGTTTTTGCGTAACGGAGGCTCCGTCGCCGTCAGCGCCAACCCCTGATCGGCGCGCACCAGAAGGCCGACGGGGCGGCAACGCCCGGATCGCCCTGATCTGCGTGGTCGTGTTCGCGGCCATGGCCGGCGCGGCCTATGCGTCGGTGCCGCTCTACCGCGCCTTCTGCCAGGCGACGGGGTTCGCCGGCGCGGTCTCCAGGGCCAAGGCGGCCCCCGGGGTGATACTCGCCAAGACCGTGACCGTCACCTTCGACACCAATGTGCGCAACCTGCCGTGGACCTTCGCGGCGGAACAGCGCAGCCAGAAATTGCGCATCGGCGATACGGGCTTGGCCTTCTTCAACGTCACCAACAACAGCGACACGCCGCTGACCGGCCATGCCGTCTACAACGTCTCCCCCGACCAGGCGGGCGCCTATTTCCACAAGCTGCAGTGTTTCTGCTTCACCGACCAGACCATCCCGGCCCATACCAAGGTGCGGTTTCCGGTGGTCTATTTCGTCGATCCGCAGTTCGCCCGCGACAACGACACCAACGTCTTCTCCGATCTGACCTTGTCCTACACCTTCTACCCGGCGGTCACCGCCGCGCAGCCGTCGGCAAAGCGCGCGGGAGCCCTTGGCGGATCAGGGGCGGCAAGGTTATAGCCTAGATTCGAAACACTCTCCGAAGGTCCGACCCCGACATGTCCAGCGACGCCGTCAAGCATGACTACCATCTTGTCAGCCCCAGCCCCTATCCGCTGATCGGCTCCATCGCCGCCTTCGTCATGGCGGTGGGCGGGGTGATCTGGATGAAGGGCCTGTGGGGCATGCCCCAGCATACGGCCTGGGTGTTCTTCGCGGGTCTGGCCGGCGTGCTCTACACCATGTTCGGCTGGTGGATGCAGGTGGTGCGCGAAGCCAACGCCGGCGACCACACCCCGGTGGTCTCCATTGGCCTTCGCTACGGCATGATCCTGTTCATCGCCTCCGAGGTGATGTTCTTCGTGGCCTGGTTCTGGATCTTCTTCGAGATGGCCCTGTTCCACGGCCAGCGCACCCACTCGCCCATCGACGACGTGCGCACCGCCTGGGCCACCTGGCCGCCCAAGGGCGTCGAGGTCGTTCCGGCCTTCCATCTGCCGCTGGTCAACACCCTGACCCTGCTGCTCTCGGGCACCACGGTCACCTGGGCCCACCACGCCCTGCAGACCGGCGACCGTCGGGGCGCCAAGATCGGCCTGCTGCTGACTATCCTCCTGGGCATCCTGTTCACCTCGGTCCAGGCCTACGAGTACGGCGACATCTTCCGCGACCACATGTTCTTCTCCACCGAGGCGGCCAACTCCGGCCTCTACGGATCGGCCTTCATCATGGCCACCGGCTTCCACGGCTTCCACGTGCTGATCGGGACCATCTTCCTGACCGTCTGCCTGCTGCGGCTCCTAGGCGGCGGCTTCACGCCGCAGAAGCATTTCGGCTTCGAGGCGGCGGCCTGGTACTGGCACTTCGTGGACGTGGTCTGGCTGTTCCTGTTCGCCTTCCTGTACGTCATCCTGCCGACGTTGAAATGAGCCCGTCATGGCCGGCGTGAACCCGGTTCTCGCCGGCCTGGCCTGTCGCTGTCCCAAGTGCGGCAAGGGGCGCCTGTTCGCGGGCTTTCTCAAGGTCTCGCCCCGCTGCGATGTCTGCGGCCTGGATTTGGCGGCCGCCGACTCCGGCGACGGCCCCGCGGTGTTCATCATCCTGATCGTCGGGGTCATCGTGTGTTTCGGGGCGCTGATCACCGAGATCACGATCTCGCCGCCGGTCTGGGTGCACCTGGTGATCTGGCTGCCGTTGACCGCCATCCTGGTCCTGGCCCTCGTGCGCCCATTCAAGGGCGTGATGCTGGCCATGCAGTTCCACCACCGGGCGTCCGAAGTGCGCAATGAGGATCTTTGACGACCAGATAGCCTTCTCCCCTGTCGGAAGAAGACCCATGTGTCGCGCGACCCGATGACCAAGACCCGTTTTCCCATCCTGGCGACCCTGGGCGTCGCCGTCGCCCTGGTGATCCTCCTCGCCCTCGGGGTCTGGCAGCTGCGGCGCCTGGAGTTGAAGAACCGGCTCACGGCGAAGATCATCGCCCTTGAGCAGGCGCCGGCCCAGCCCATCGCCCCCGTCCTCGCCCGCGCGGCCAAGGGGGCGGACGTCGAGTTCACCCGGGTGGAGGCCGACTGCGCCGCCCCGCCCCCTGCCGGCCCGACGCAATTCGCCTACGGCATCGATCGCGGCGTCATGGTCTGGCGGCCCATCGCGGCCTGCCGGGTCGATGCGCCGCCCTACGACGGCCTGGTCATCAACCGCGGCGTCTCCGAGGCGACCCGGGGGACGATCGCGCCGCCGGTGGTGACACTGCCGCCGCCAAGACATGTCGTCGGGCTGCTGTTCCATTCGGTGAAGTTGCCGATCCTGCCCAGCCTTCGCGCGCCGGCCCCCCTGCTCATGGTGGTCGAGCACGAGACGCCCGCCTTGCCCGGCGTGACGCCCGCGCCGCTGCCAGGGGCGGGGCTGGACAGCATCCAGCACTATGGCGAAGGCGTCATCGCCTGGTTCGGGCTTGCCGTGGCCCTCCTGTGCTTCTATGCGGCGATGCTTTGGCGCAGGTACCGTCGATAGATGCACTACATCTCCACCCGCGGCGACGCTCCGCCCATCGGCTTCTTCGACGCGGTTTTGGCCGGCCTCGCCCCGGACGGGGGCCTCTATGTGCCCGAGGTCTGGCCGTTGCTGACCGCGGACGAGATCGCCGGCTTCGCCGGGCGGCCCTACGCCGAGGTCGCCGCCGACATCCTCATCCGCTTCGCCGGCGACTCCCTGAGCCATGCCGACGCCCTGGCCATCACCCGCGAGGCCTACGCCGGCTTCACCCATGCGGCGGTGACGCCCCTGACCCAGCTCGACGCCGGCCATTGGCTGCTGGAGCTGCACCATGGCCCGACGCTGGCGTTCAAGGATGTCGCCATGCAGATGCTGGCGCGGCTCTACGAGCGCGCCCTGAAGGCCCGCAGGCGCACCCTGACCATCGTCTGCGCCACCTCCGGCGACACCGGCGGGGCCGCGGTGGAGGCCCTGCGCGGGCGGGCCAACCTGCGCCTCGTCGTCCTGTTTCCGGAAGGCAAGATCAGCGAGGTCCAGCGCCGGTTCATGACCACGGCCACGGACGCCAACGTCAGGTGCGTGGCGATGAAGGGCACCTTCGACGACTGCCAGACCATCGTGAAATCCCTGTTCCAGGCCCAGGGCTTTCGCGAGAGCGTCGACCTCTCCGGGGTGAACTCGATCAACTGGGCCCGGATCGCCGCCCAGGTCGTCTACTACTTCACCGCCGCCGTCGCCCTGGGCGCGCCGCATAGGCCGATTGCCTTCACCGTGCCCACCGGCAACTTCGGCGACGCCTTCGCCGGCTATGTGGCCTGGAAGATGGGCCTGCCCATCGAGCGCATCGTGCTGGCGACCAATTCCAACGACATCCTCGCGCGGGCGATCGGGGAGGGGCGCTACGCCCGCGGCCCGGTGCAGGCGACGCAGAGCCCTGCCATGGACATCCAGATCGCCTCCAACTTCGAGCGGCTCTATTTCGAGGCCGTCGATCGCGACGGGCTGGAGACCTCACGGGCCATGCGCGCCTTTTCGGAAACGGGCGCCATCGACATTCCGCCCAAGGCCCTGGCCGCCATGCGCGAACTCTTCGCCGCCGCCGGGGTCAGCGAGGCCGACACCGCCCGCGCCATCGTCACCACCCTTAATGAGTCCGGCGCGCTCATCGACCCGCATACGGCGGTCGGCGTCGCGGCGGCCCGCCGGGTCGGGCCGCTGCATGCGACGACGCCCATGGTGGTGCTCTCCACCGCCCACGCCGCCAAATTCCCCGAGGCGGTCACCGCCGCGGCCGGGGTGGCCCCCCCCATGCCGCCGTCAGCCCAGGGACTGGCCGAGCGGCCGGAACGGATCGACCGGCTGCCCGGTGATATCGAGGCCGTGAAGACCTATATCCGCGACTTCGCCGAAGGATCCCGCTGATCGCCCTGCCGACCATCCACACGCTGAACAGCGGCNNCACATGGTGTTCAAGGGCGCGGGCGGCCGCTCGGCCAAGGCCATCGTCGAGGCCATCGAGGCGGAGGGGGGCCAGATCAACGCCGCCACCGGCTATGAGCGCACCAGCTTCCAGGTTCGCGCCTTGAAGGGCGGCCTGCCCCTCGGCTTCGAGGTGCTGGCGGATCTCGTCCAGCGCCCGACCCTGAAGGCCGACGACCTGGTCCGCGAAAAGCCGGTGATCGCCCAGGAGATCGCCGAAGCCGCCGACACCCCGGATGATCGGGTCTTCGACCTCGCCCAGTCCGCCGCCTTCGCCGGCCAATCCCTGGGGCGGCCGATTCTGGGCACGGAGGCCAGCGTCGCCGCCGCCGCGCCGGCTGCCCTGGCCGCGTTTCACGCCGGTCTCTACGCCGCCGACAGCATCGTCATCAGCGCCGCCGGCGCGGTCGACGAGGCCGACCTGCTGGCGCTCGCCACCGAACGATTCGGCGCGGACAGCGGCCCGCCGGCGCTCCGGGAACGCCCGCCGTCCCGCTTTATCGGCGGCGATGTCGCCGAGACCCGCACCCTCGAACAGGCGCATGTGGTGCTGCAACTGCCGGCCGTAGGCTCGAGGGATCCGGACTATTTCGTCCTGCGTCTGTTTGCCGAGATTCTCGGCGGCGGCATGTCCTCGCGGCTGTTCCAGGAGGTGCGCGAGAACCGCGGCCTCGCCTACGCCATCGACGCCTACGCCGACACCTATGCGGATGCCGGCGTCCTCGGCGTCTACCTCGGCGCGGCGGTCGCCGATGCGGCCGAGGCGGCGCGGGTGACGGCGGCGCAGATCGTGGCCCTCGCCGGCCACGTTCATGACGACGAACTGGCCCGGGCCAAGGCCCAGCTGAAGGCGGCCACCTTCATGGCCCGCGAATCGACCCTGGCCCGCGCCGAGCTCGCCGCCGGCCAGACGTTGCTCTTCGACCGGCTGTTCACCGTGCCCGAGACCGCCGCGGCCATCGACGCGGTCACCCCGGCCGACATCACCCGGCTGGGCGCGCAGATCCTGGCGGCCGGCGTCTGCGCGACGGCGGTTCTGGGACCCAAGCGCGCGGGGCCAGCCGGCCGGCTTTTTCGGCAGACCTTGTTCGGCTGAGGTTTTTCGGCCTAGGCTCCACGCAGGGAGACGTCGACATGGCCTTGCTGGACTGGATTGCGCCGGAGGCGGGGCTGCGCCTGGAGGGAGACAGCGTCGTCCTGCGGCCCCCGCGGGCAAGCGATTACGTCGCTTGGTCCGACCTGCGCCGCCGCTCCCGCGCCTTCCTGCAGCCCTGGGAGCCGGCCTGGCCGGTGGACGACCTTTCCCGCTCGGCCTACCGCCGCCGGCTGATGGCCTATCAGCGGGACATGGACCTGGGCAGCGGCTATTCCTTCTTCATGCTCCGCGCCACGGACCAGGAACTGGTGGGGGGAATCACCCTGTCCAACATCCGCCGCGGCGTCGCCCAGATGGGCACGGTGGGCTATTGGGTCGGTGAGCCCTATGCTCGCAACGGCTATACCCTGGCCGCAACCCGCGCCGTCTGCGGCTTCGCCCTGGGCCGAATGGGGCTGCATCGCCTGGAGGCGGCCTGCCTGCCGGAGAACGACCCCTCCCGCCGCCTGCTGCTGAAAGCCGGCTTCGAGCTGGAGGGGCGGGCGTCGGCTTATCTGAAAATTAACGGCGATTGGCGAGATCATCTCCTGTTCGGCATGGTTGCTGGCGCGCCGGTGCGCGAGCGACCGGACGAATAAGAGCGCGGCCCCGTCGCCGCGCGTGGGCGGGGTATGGTTTTCAGGGCCCAAGAGCGATTTGTCTGGGACGCGACCGTCACGCTTGAAGCGTTGGGCGGGGCGCACGTGGCCCTGTGGAACTGGGATCCGGAAAACGACAGCCTGCGCCTGACCGGCGCCGCCCGCGCGCTGGGCCTTTCGCCCCTGGCGCCGGAATGCTCCTCCGCAGCCGTGCTGGCCCTCGCCTTGCCGCAGGATCGGGCCCTGGTGGAGGAACTGCTTCGGGTGCAGTCCCCCGGCGACGAAATCGCCGTGCGCGTGCGCATGCGCGGGGCGGAGACCTGCATCTGGCGCGGCGTCTGGCTTGAGGACGGGGTGCGGGCCGCCGGCGTCATTGTGCCGGAAACCAAGTTCGCCGCCTCGGAACAGGACAGCCTCACCGGCCTGCTTGATCGCCGCAGCTTCGTCATCCGCGCCCGCGAACGCCTGCAGACCCCTGGCGACTTTACCCTGGTGGTCGCCGATCTCGATCGCCTTCGCCGCCTCAACGAGGCCCTGGGCCACGAGCGGGCCGACCTGGTGCTGGCCGCCCTGGGCTCGCGCCTCGCCGCCGCCTTCCCGCCGCAAGCCCTGCTGGCGCGGGTGGGGGAGGACGAATTCGCCGCCCTGGTTCCCGGCGACGTCGCAGCTCCCGCCGATATGATGCGCACGGCCCTGGAACAGCCCCTGCGGGTCGCCGGCTTCGACATCTTCCCGACCCTCTCCATTGGCGCGGTGGAGGCGCAGGGCGGCGCTGACGCCCCAGAGGCCGCCGAGTTGCTGCGCCGGGCGGAACTGGCCGTGGAATCGGCCAAGACCGCCGGCCGCGGCGGGGCCGCCGCCTATGGCCGGGCCCTGGAGAGCGACGGCCTCTCGCGCCTGGCGATGGAATCGGACCTGCGCGGCGCCATCGGCCGAGGCGAGATCGTGCCCTTCTTCCAGCCGGTGGTGCGGCTTTCCACCGGCGAGATCGCCGGCTTCGAGGCCCTGGCGCGCTGGCGCCATCCCCGGCGCGGCGTCATTCCGCCGGATGAATTCCTGCCGTCCTGCGGCGAGATGGGACTGCTGGTCGAACTGGGCGCCCATATGATGAAGGCCGCCGCCTATCAGCTGTCGGCCTGGCGCCGGGCGCACCGGGCCGCGGGGGAACTCACCGTTAGCGTCAACCTCTCGACCGGCGAAATCCACCGGGACAACCTCGTGCGGGACGTGGGCCGCATCCTCGCCGACACCGGCCTGCCGCGGGGCGCGCTCAAGCTGGAAATCACCGAAAGCGACATCATGCGCGACCCGGATCGCGCCGCGCAGATCCTGCGCGAGCTGCGCGAGGTGGGGGCGGGCCTCGCCCTCGATGACTTCGGGACCGGCTTCTCGTCCCTGTCCTATCTGACGCGCCTGCCCTTCGACACCCTCAAGATCGACCGCTATTTTGTGCGCACCATGGGCTCCAACGAGGGCTCGGCGAAGATCGTCCGTTCCGTGGTCAACCTCGGCCGCGACCTCGCCCTTGAGGTGGTCGCCGAAGGGGTCGAGAACGCCGACATGGCCCGTCGACTGCTGGAAATCGGCTGTGACTACGGCCAGGGCTACGGCTATGCGCCGGCCCTGTCGCCGCTTGAGGCG
Source organism: Caulobacteraceae bacterium (assembly GCA_003165275.1). Classification (GTDB taxonomy): domain Bacteria; phylum Pseudomonadota; class Alphaproteobacteria; order Caulobacterales; family Caulobacteraceae; genus Poindextera. Next base: position 43,085 of record PLSW01000195.1, on the reverse strand, counting down.
GAGGTCTATCTGAACGAAAGCTATGTCGACGGGGCGGCGCCGGTGAAGCTGCGGGGTTAATTCTGAATGTTACCCAAGAATCTGCCGGATGCTCGATGATATTCTAGCGGCTATTCTGGTCCTGGCCGTGCCGGCCTACAGTCTTTGGCGCAGCATTGCGCGACGCAATTTGCCGCCTGAGCCTCGGCTCCGAACCTATTTCCGCGGCATTGGGCTGGCTTGGATGCTGTCCGGGTTGCTCGCCACTGACTGGTGGATGTCGGGGCGATCCTTGGCTTCGTTGGGATTTGACTACCCCCTTTCAAGAGCCGGACTCATTGGCCTTGCGGTTGCGGCGGTCGTGATCTCCGGCGGGGGCTTCATGGTGCTTTCGGCCCGCAGCAAGCCAAGCTCGCAGTTGGACGACCCGGCCACGGCTATGTTTCCCCAGACACCGACCGAAGAGCGGTTGTTCCTGGTCATGGTGATTGTGCTCGGCGTGGCCTGGGAGGCCCTATACCGGGGCTTTCTGCTCTACGTTCTGCCAGCCAGGATCGGCTTGCCCGCCTCGGTCGTCGTCGCGGCGATCGCCTATGGTTTGGCGCACGGCTACAAGTCGGTCCCGCAGCTATCGGGGAGCTTGGTCGCGGCCTTCTTGTTCACCATGGGCTTTGCTCTCACCGGCAGCCTATGGTGGCAGATCGCGCTACACATCGGCTTGCCCGTCATCGGCCTGATAGCGCAACGAAAGCAGCTTGAATCGCAACCCTGACGTCTCGTTGGAGCCCGGTGTGAAAAGCAGGAACCAGGACTTTGCGGCGGCCCGACGCCCCCTCNNTTCACGGTGGAGCAAAGCGTTCGATCGGTTTCCTCCACCGTGAAACGGGGGAGGTGGCGCTGAGCGAAGCGAAGTGACGGAGGGGGCGTCGGTCCGCCGCAATGGCTGCGCGAGTCCGCCGAAATTCAACGCACCTACGCCCGCCCCGCCTGCACCGCCAGCTGCGTCGGGCTGACGCCGAGGCTTCCCAGCGCCATGGCCCATTTGTGATCGTAGTCGTGGCCGAACAGCAGGAGCTCGTCCGGATCGCAGGTGAGCCAGACGTTATCGCGGATCTCCCGTTCCAGCTGCCCGGCGCCCCAGCCTGCGTAGCCCAGGGCCAGCAGCGAGCGGCGCGGGCGGCGGTTGTGGCTGGCCATGGCCTCCAGCACGTCCTTGGTGGCGGTCAGGGCCAGGCTCTTGGTGATGATGGTGGAGGTGTCTGGGCAGAGGTAGTCGCTGGTGTGGACGACGAAGCCGCGCTCGCGCTCCACCGGGCCGCCAAGCAGAACAAGGTCCGGCGGCAGTGCGATCTGCGACTTCACCCCCAGCTTCTCCAGCACGCTGGGCACCGTCAGGTCGTCCAGGGGCCGATTGAGCACGAGGCCCATGGCGTGGTCGGCGTTGTGAGCGCAGATCAGGATGACAGACCGCTCAAAGCGGGGATCATCGATCCCCGGCATGGCGATCAGGGCGCGTCCGGTCAGGAAAGCCGGTGCGCCGACGGACTCGGGCGAGGGGCGATCTTCCATGCGCACATGATCGTCATTCGTTGCGGCAGGTTCAAGGCGCCAATCGTCTTGGCGGCGTGATCTCGGGCGCCTATGTGTTGCCCGCCGCGCATTCTCGCGGCGACTGCTCAAAAAACGGGAGACGCCCATGGCGATCAAGGTCGGCGACACGCTGCCGCAAGCCAACTTCATGACCTTCACCGCGGACGGCCCCGCGCCGATCACCTCGGATGACGTCTTCAAGGGCAAGACTGTCGCCCTCTTCGCCCTGCCGGGCGCCTTCACCCCCACCTGTTCGGCCAAGCACCTGCCGGGCTTCAAGCAGCATGCGGCCGACCTGAAGGCCAAGGGCGTCGACACCATCGCCTGCCTGTCGGTCAACGACGTCTTCGTGATGAAGGCCTGGGCCAAGGACCAGGGCGTCGAGGGCGAGATCCTGATGCTGGCCGACGGCAACGGCGACTTCACCAAGGCCATCGGCCTGGACATGGACGGCAGCAAGTTCGGTATGGGCCTGCGCTCGCAGCGTTATTCGCTGGTCGCCACCGACGGCAAGGTCACCCAGCTCAACGTCGAGCAGGGCGGCGAATTCAAGGTCTCGTCGGCGGACTATCTGCTCGAGCACCTCTAGGCGCGGCGACCCGGTGGCCTTTTCCCGTGCGCGGAGAAGGCCACAAGGTCACGCCCCGAGGGCCGCCGCATCCAGCGCGGCAAGCGTGTCCGCCCCGGCGGTGGCCCCGGCCACTTGGCCCGGCGCCTGCGACAGGACCGTCTCGGCGTAGTGGCGGGCCAGGGCGATGCGGGCCTCGCCATAGGCCTTGTCGCCGGCCCGGCCGTCCGCGGCGGCCAGGGCGCCGCGGGCCAGCAGCCAGCCGCCGATCACCTCGCCGGCGAGCTTCAGATAGGGCGTCGCCCCGGCGAGGCCGTCGGGGGCGCCCCGGCGGGCCGCGATCCAGGTGGTCGCGTCTTCCAGGGCGTCGGCGGCGAAGTTCAGCCGCTGGCCGAGGGGCTCCATCCCGGCCGTCTTGTGATCGAACAGGGTCTCGGCGTCGGCGCGGATATCCGCGATCAGGGCGGCCATGCCCGCGCCGCCTTCCAGCCCCAGCTTGCGCCCGGCCAGGTCGATGGCCTGGATGCCGTTGGTCCCCTCGTAGATCGGCGCGATGCGGGCGTCGCGATAGTGCTGGGCCGCGCCGGTCTCCTCGATGAAGCCCATGCCCCCGTGGATCTGCACCCCCAGGGACGCGACCTCGACGCCCAGGTCCGTGGACCAGGCCTTGGCGATGGGGGTGAGCACTTCCTCGCGCAGCCGCGCGACGGCGCGGTCCTCCGCCGATGGCGCAACCCGGGCCAGATCCGCGCTGACGGCGGTGAGCAGGCACAGCGCCCGCGCCGCCTCGATCCGCGCCTTCATCCCCGCCAGCATCCGGCGCACGTCAGGATGGTCGAACAGCGGCGCGGACGCCTCGTTCGTCCAGGCGGAGCGGCCCTGGCGGCGTTCCTGGGCGAAGGCCAGGGCCTGCTGGTAGGCGCGCTCAGCGATGCCCACACCCTCCATGCCGACATTGAGCCGCGCGGCGTTCATCATCGTGAACATGTGCGCCAGACCCTGGTTGGGCTCGCCGACCAGCTCGGCCTTGGCGCCCTCGAACAGCATGATGCAGGTGGGGGATGCGTGGATGCCCAGCTTGTGCTCGATCCCGCCGGGGCGCAGGGCGTTGGCCTCGCCCATGGTCCCGTCGTCGCCGACCAGGATCTTCGGGGCGAGGAACAGAGAAATGCCGCGGCTTCCCGCCGGCGCGTCCGGCAGGCGGGCCAGCACCAGATGGACGATGTTGTCGGTGCAGTCGTGGTCGCCCCAGGTGATGAAGATTTTCTGGCCGTGCAGGCGGTAGCCGCCGTCCCCGTCAGGCTCGGCGCGGGTGCGCAGGGTTCCCAGGTCGCTGCCGGACTGGGGCTCGGTGAGGTTCATCGCCCCCGTCCACTCGCCGGCGATCATCCTGGGCAGATAGAGCTGCTTCTGCCGGTCCGAACCGTGGGCGTGGATGGCCTCGATGGCGCCCTGGGTCAGCATCGGGCAGAGGCTGAAGGCCATGTTGGCGGCGTGCAGGGTCTCGAACACCGCCAGTTCAAGCGCCTTGGGCAGGCCCTGGCCGCCGAAGGCGGGATCGGCGGCGAGGCTGGTCCAGCCGCCGTCCGCGAAGGCCTTGTAGGCGGCGGCGAAACCCGGGGCGGCGGTGACCCGCCCGTTCTGGTAGGTCGCCCCCGCCCGGTCGCCGGCCTGATTCAGCGGCGCCAGGACGTCGGCGGCCATGGTCCCGGCGGCTTCCAGCACGGCCGCGAGGGTGTCGCGATCCAGGTCCGGATAGGCGCCGTCGCCCATCAGCCGATCCACCCCGACGATCTCGGTGAGGGCGAACATCAGGTCGCGAACGGGGGCTCGATAGGTCATGACTCTGTCTCCGGGCCGCAGCCTGCCGCCTTCTAGAGCGCCGGACGCGCCCGGCCAACCGTCTTGCCGCGGCGGGCGCCTAGCGGAAGATCGGGGTCCGGGTCGGCGGCAGGTTCCAGAAGGCCCAGGCCATGCCGCGGGCCTCCGCCGCCGCCTTGACGTCATTGTCCCAGGCGAGGCGGCCCCTCAGGTGGGCCGGCGTATCGGTGGGAAACTCATTTACAGCTGCGAACTCGCCGATGATGAGCCGCGACGGGGAAATGCCGTTGTTGCGCGCCCACTGCGCCATGAAGTCCAGGCGCTTGTCGATATAGGCCCGCCCCCAGTTGTTGTGGAAATACCAATGGATCTGCTTGGCCGCCCAGAGCTTGACCGAGATGCTGGCGGTGAAGGGCAGGCGGGCCGTGTCGATCGCCGCATTGGTCTGGTCGCGGGCGCTCTGTTCGCTGCCGGTGTTCACCGGATAGGGGATGTCGCGCAGATAGGCGTAGTTGCCGACCTTCTGGCCCTGCTCGGTGAACAGCACGGCGTCGTAATAGTGGAAGGTGAACATCAGATTGGGGTCGCGCAGGTCGGTGTTCGAGGCGTTGATCGCCGCCGTCGCGTCGAGAAGATCGTTACAGCCGGTGACCAGGATCGGCAGCTTGGGCGCGACCTGGCGGACGGCCCTGACCAGTTCGCCCTGCAGCTGCAGCCAGCGGGGCGCCGAGCAGACGGTGTTATTGGGCTCGTTGAGCAGTTCGAGGGCCACCTGACCGGTTGGATATTTCGCCAGGCGCGTGGCGACGTCGCTCACCAAGGCCTTGTAGGCGGCAAAGACGCCGGGGGAGCCGGAGGTCACGGTCTGATTGGTGTAGAGCGGGTGCGACGTCCAGAAATGTAAGTCGTAGATCACTCGGATGCCGTGGGAGAGATAAGGCTCGAACCCGGCTTCGGTCTCCGACAGCAGCTTGGCGCGGATGGGCTGCGGGTTTTCCAGCAGGGGCACGGGGTTGACCGCGAAGCGCACGAAGTCGAAGCCCATCGCCTTCAGCTCGGCCGGCGAATAAGCGGCCGGCGCCTTGGCGAACGTCAGGTAGTCCGAAACCTGCCCGCCGGCCTGGGGGTAGGGGAAGTTCACCGTGCGGACATACGGGCCGGCGACGTTGATTCCATGCTTGGCCGGAAACGGGGTGGCTGGCGCGGCTGAGGCGCCCCCGCCGCCGAAAGCTACGAAAACGAAGGCCGCCAAAAGGCCGCCCACCGAACTCCGCCATCGTGACGCCGGCATCATGATCCTCCAAGCTGTTCGCGACTGTTCGAGTTGAGGTCCCGCCGACCTCACCCTTGAGCAGCTTGCGGACCCACGACCAGAATACAGAAGGCGGCGCGGTCGGCCCAGCGGTCTTGGCCGCGGCTGCGCATTTCGATGCGAAGGTGCAGGTTCCTGCAGCGGGCTGCTCTGGCGAATCCGCTGGGCCGCACTATATGCGGCAATAGCAACGATCGGTGTTACGGATTGAATGATGCCCCTGCGCCGCTTCACCATCCTCGCCGCCGTGCTGTTTCTGGCGGCCGCAGCTTCGAGCGCCGCAGAGGCTGAGCCGAAGCCGGTCTCGCTGAACCCCGCCGATGCGCCGGCGGGGACCTACGTCCTCGACAAGACCCATGCCAGCCTCACCGCCAGCCTCAGCCACATGGGCCTGTCGCACTACACCATGCGGTTCGACGTCCTGGACGCGTCCTTCAGCTACGACCCCAAGGCGCCGGAGGCGAGCCGGGTTCAAGCGACGGTCGACGCCAACTCCCTCGACGTGGGCGACGCCAAGGTCAGCGCCGCCTTCGCGCGGGACTTCCTGGCCGGCGATGACAAGCCGCAGATCGTCTTCACCTCGACAGCCATCGCCTACACGGGCGCCCACGGAACCATGACCGGCGATCTGACGCTGAGGGGGGTGACCCGGCCGGTGACCCTCGATGTGACGTTCAACGGCACGGGCCCAGGTCTTCTGGGCGGCCATCGCATGGGTTTTTCCGCCACCGGCGACATCAAGCGTTCGGACTTCGGCTCCAAGGCCTGGCTATCGGCGGTAGGCGATGACGTGCATATCGTCATCGAGGCCGAGTTCCAGCGCAAATGACCGGCCGACGCCCCTCGGGAGGACTTCAGGCATGGCGATAAGCCGCGATCGCTACTCCACCGTCGCCATCATCCTGCACTGGACGATCGCGCTGCTGATCCTGAGCAACATCGGGATCGCCTGGTATTTCAATACACTTCACGGTTCGGCCAAGATCGAGCCCGTGCAGCTGCACAAGTCCATCGGCATCACCGTGCTGGTGCTGAGCACCCTGCGGCTGGCCTGGCGGCTCGCCGTGCCGGCGCCCAAGCTGCCCGCCTATGTGACCGGCTGGGAGAAATGGCTGGCCCAGGCGGTGCAGGTAGGCTTCTACGTGATCATGTTCGGCATGCCGCTCAGCGGCTGGGCCCTGTCATCCGCGAGCCCGCTGATCCACGTCTTCCCGATCGTGCTCTTCCACGCCATCCCCTGGCCGGCGATCGGTCCCCTGACCACCCTGCCGCACGACCAGATGAAGCAGGCGCACGACGCCTTCACCGCCGCCCACGGCCTGCTGGCCAAGCTCGCCTACGCCCTTGTGGCGCTGCACGTCGGGGGCGCCCTCAAACACCAGTTCATCAGCAACGACGACGTGGTGGCCAGGATGATTCCCTTTCTGCCCCGCCGGATGACCAAGGAGATGGCCGAATGAATGCCCGCCGCCTGTTCGCGCGCGCCCTGATCGCCGGGCTGCTCCTGGTGCTTCCCGCGGCGGCCCTCGCCGCGCCGGCGCCGCGCTGGAGCGTCGATGGCGGCTCCAGGCTCGGTTTCGCCGGCAAGATGAGCGGCGAGGCGTTCACCGGCGTCTTCCGCAGCTGGAGCGCCCAGATCGCCTTCGACCCCAAGAACCTGGCCGGCTCCAAGGCCGAGGTCGCCGTCAATGTCGCCTCCGCCGCCACCGGCGACGCCGACCGCGACCAGGCCCTGCCGACGGACGACTGGTTCGCCGCCGGCAAGTTCCCCAAGGCGACCTTCGTGACCCGGGCGTTCAAGGATCTCGGCGGCGGCCGCTATCAGGCCGTCGGCGACCTGACCATCCGGGGTGTCAGCCGCCCTGTCGTGCTGCCCTTCACCCTGGTCATCACCGGTGATACGGCCCGCATGAACGGGCAACTGGCGCTGAACCGCGCGGCCTTCGGCATAGGACAGGGCAAGTGGGCGACGGGAGACACGGTCGACACCCAGGTGGCGGTGACCATCGCGCTGACCGCGCACAGGGGCCACTGACCACCGTCACGGCGGCGGTCGAGGCCCTGGCCGGCGGGCGCCTCGTGATCCTGCCCACCGAGACGGTCTACGGCCTGGCCGCCGACGCCGCCGATCCGTCGGCCGTGGCCGCCATTTTTGAGGCCAAGGGCCGGCCGAGGTTCAATCCCCTGATCGCCCATGTGGCTGATCTTGAGGCCGCGGAGCGCATCGCCGTCTTCGATGATCGAGCCCGCGATCTGGCGGCGTCGTTCTGGCCGGGTCCCCTGACCATCGTCGCGCCTGTGCGGGACGCGGCCGCCGTCTGCGATCTCGCCCGCGCGGGGCTGGACAGCATCGCCGTCCGGGTCCCAGGCCATCCCCTGGCCCTCGACCTGCTCCGCGCCTTCGGCCGCCCCGTGGTCGCCCCCTCCGCCAACCGCTCCGGCCGACCGAGCCCGACGACCTTCGCTGATGCGATCGAAGAGACGGGCGTCGCGGCCGCCGTCGCCCTGGACGGTGGATCCTGCGCGGTCGGACTGGAATCGACGGTCGTGTCGGTGCTGGACGGAACGGTGCGACTCCTCCGTGCCGGCGGCGTCACCCGCGAAGAGATCGAGGCGGTGGTTGGCCCGCTCGCCGCGGACGGCGGCGACGCGCATCGCTCCCCTGGGCGGCTGACTCTGCACTACGCCCCGGAGGCGCCGGTGCGGATCGACGCCGAGGGGCCGCGCCCCGGCGAGGCGTTCATCGCCTTCGGGCCGGCGCCGCAGGACGCGCGGTTCAATCTCAGTCCCGCCGGCGACCTGCGCGAGGCCGCCGCAAACCTCTTCGCCATGCTCCGCGCCGCCGACAGGACCCGGCCGGCGGCCATCGCCGTGGCGCCGGTCCCCCACGCCGGCCTGGGAGAAGCCATCAACGACCGGCTGCGGCGGGCGGCGGGCTTCGTGGGATAGCCGCGGGCGCGACGGCCATTTCTCCGTTCATCGAAGGCGGGAAACGGCCTAGTCATGTCGCCATGACCCTTTCCGTTCCCGGCGACGTCATCGCCCGTCTCAAGTCCGTTCTCGGCGAGGGCGGCTGGAGCGATGATCCCGAGCGCCTGGCGCCGCACCTCGTGGAATGGCGCGACCGTTGGACAGGCCGCACGCCGCTGATGGTGCTGCCGAAATCGACGGCGGAGGTTGCGGCGGTGGTGGGGATCTGCGCTACGGCGGGGGTCGCCATCACGCCACAGGGGGGCAATACAGGCCTTGTCGGCGGACAGATTCCGGACGGTGAGATCCTGCTGTCGCTGACCCGCATGTGCGCGATCCGCGATCTCGATCCCTTCGACGATGTCATCGTCGCCGAGGCCGGCGTGACCCTGGCGGCGGTGCACGACGCGGCGCTGGCGGCGGACCGGCGGTTTCCCCTGGGCGTCGCCTCCGAAGGTTCGGCGACGATCGGCGGCCTTGTGTCCACCAACGCCGGCGGCACGGCGGTGCTGCGCTACGGGACCATGCGCGATCAGGTGCTCGGCCTGGAGGCGGTGCTGCCCAACGGCGAGATCTGGAACGGGCTCAAACGCCTGCGCAAAGACAATACCGGCTACGACCTCAAGCAACTGCTGATCGGCGCTGAGGGCACGCTTGGGGTGGTCACCGCCGCCAGCCTGAAGCTGCAGCCGGTGCTGGCGTCGCGGGCGGTGGCGATCGTCGGACTTCGGAGTCCTCGCGCCGCGATCCAGATCCTGGCGCGGGGCAAGGCCGAGACCGGCGGCGCCCTGGAGGCCTTCGAGCTGATGAGCCGCGCGGGCATGGCCCTGGTGATCCGCAACATCCCCAACCAGCGCGAGCCGCTTGGTCAGCCGCATCCCTGGTACGTGCTGATCGAGACCGCCAGCGGCGAGCCTGGGACGGCGGAGGCGGCCATGGAGCGGCTGCTGGCCGGCGCCCTTGAGGCCGATCTGATCCAGGACGCCGTCGTCGCCCAGACCTCGGCCCAGGCCCACACCCTCTGGGCCTTGCGGGAAAACCAGTCCAGCGCCCAGAAGCCCGAGGGCGCGGCCTGGAAGCACGATGTGTCGGTGCCGGTCTCCCGCATCGCGGACTTCATCGAGACCGCCACGGCCGCCATCGTCCGCTTCGAGCCCTCGGCCCGCGTCGTCGCCTTCGGCCACGTGGGCGACGGCAATGTCCACTACGACGTCCTGGCCGGGGAGGGCGCCGACCAGGCCGCCCACAAGGCCGCCCGCGACGCCGCCGCCGAGTTGGTGCATGGGATCGTCATGGACATGGGCGGCTCGATCTCCGCCGAACACGGCCTGGGCACGATGAAGACCGCCGAGGCCCTGCACTACAAGTCGCCGGTGGAAGTCGCGGCCCTGCGGGCGGTGCGGGCGGCCCTGGACCCCAAGCGGATCATGAATCCGCGGGTGCTGTTCTAGCGGCGGCTTGACGCGCGGCTCCCAAGCCGGTTTGTCCATCCCAACAACCGTTTGAAGGGAAGACGTCCATGGCCTACGCGCCGTTCGATCTGAAGGGGAAGGTGGCCCTGGTCACCGGGGGCAATCGCGGCATCGGCCTCGGCATGGTCGAGGCCCTGGCCCAGGCCGGCGCCGACGTGGTCATCTGGGGCTCCAGCGCCGAGCACAACGCCAAGGCGGAGGCCAAGCTGACCACCTACGGGGTGCGCGTCCTCGCCCAGCAGGTCAATGTCGCCGACGAGGCCGCCGTCGTCGCGGCCATGGCCGAGGCCGCCGTCGCCATGGGCCGCATCGACACCGTGATCGCCAACGCCGGGATCGGCGGCGGCGCGCCCTCCTTCTCCGAATTCGGCACCGAGCAGTATCGCCGGGTGCTGTCGGTCAATCTCGACGGGGTCTTCTTCACCTTCCGCGAGGCCTGCAAGCATATGGTCGAGCGCGCGCGCGGGGGGGATCCGGGCGGGTCCTTGATCGGCATCGCGTCGCTGGCGGCCATCGAAGGCGCCGCCCGAAATGAGGCCTATGCGGCCACCAAGGGCGCGGTGATCTCGATGATGAAGTCCGTGGCCGTCGAACACGCCCGCTACGGGGTGCGCGCCAACGCCATCCTGCCGGGCTGGATCGCCACCGACATGACCGCTGGCGCGCAAGAGTCCAAGGCCTTCGCCGAGAAGGTCATCCCCCGGGTGCCTGCGCGCCGCTGGGGGGAGCCGGCCGATTTCGGCGGCATCGCGGTTTACTTGGCCTCGGACGCCTCAAGCTATCACTCGGGCGACACCTTCGTCATCGACGGCGCCTATTCGATCTTCTAGGCGGACGGGCCAGGGCGAGGAGACGATGTCATGAACAGGGATTGGCCGGCCCTCGCCGTCTCCCTCGCCCTGGTGGGCCAGCCGGGATCGCGATTTCGCATCCCGACGCCGGCCCTGGTGGTCGATCTGGACGCCCTCGAGCGAAATATCGCCCGGATGGCCGAACGCGCACGGGCGGCGGGGGTCGCGCTACGGCCCCACGCCAAGACCCACAAGTCGGCCTTCATCGCCCACCGCCAGTTGGCCGCCGGCGCGGTCGGCGTCTGCTGCGCCAAGCTGGGCGAGGCCGAGGCGCTGGCGGCGGAGGGGGTGAGGGGCATCCTGATCACCTCGCCGATCGTCGGCGCGATCAATGCGACCCGGGCGGCGGCCCTGGCCAGGATCGAACCCGAACTGACCCTCGCGCTGGATCACCCGGCGCAGGTGGACGCGGTCGCCGACGCGGCGAGCCGGGCCGGGGTCAGCCTCGCCATCGTCGTTGACGTGGATGTGGGCCTGGGCCGCACCGGGGTGGCCAGCCCCGCGGACGCCGTCGCCGTCGCCGAGCGAATCGCCGCTGCGCCTTCCCTGCGCATGCGGGGCGTGCAGGGCTACGGCGGCCACTGGCAGCATCGGCCGGGCGCAGAGGCGCGCCTCGCCGCGGTCAGTGACGGGATGGTGCGGCTGACGGCGGCAATAGACGCCCTGCGCGCCGCCGGCCATCCCGTCGACCTGGTGACCGGCGGGGGCACGGGCACGGTGTCGGCGGACACCAGTCTGGCGGTCTTCAACGAACTGCAGACCGGCTCCTACATCTTCATGGACCTGCAGTATCGCCGGGCCCTGGGGGACGACCCGGACGGCGGTTTCGAACACAGCCTCTTCGTGCAGAGCCAAGTCATCAGCGTGAACGCCCCGAAATGGGTGACCATCGACGCCGGGCTGAAGGCCCTGTCCACCGAAGGCCCGCTGCCGGTTCCGGTCGGCGATCGCTGGAGCGACTACGCCTTCTTCGGCGACGAGCAGGGCCGCCTGACCCGTCCCGCCGACGGGGCGCCGGTCCAGCTCGGCGAGCGGGTGGGCCTGATCCCGCCGCACTGCGATCCCACGGTCGATCGCTACGACGTCATGCACCTGGTGCGCGGGGATGTTCTCGTCGAGGTGGTTCCCATCGAGGCCGCCCGCCGATCGCAGTAGGGGGCGAAAACGATTCTCGCCCTGACGTTAGCGTCACCGTTGCCTTCTGTTCGCCGAGGGTGAATCTGTCGCCAACGATTTGGGAGAGACCGAAATGTCGCTGCACACGCCCCTTTGCGACCTGCTGGGAACCGAACATCCGATCATGCTGGCGGGAATGGGGGGTGTTTCCTACGCCGAACTGACCGCGGCCATGTGCGAAGCCGGCGGCTTCGGCGTGCTGGGCATGGCCGGGCGGGGTCCGGACTTCATCCGCGAGCAGATGCAGGAGGTGAAGCGGCGCACGAAGCGGCCCTTCGGTGTCGACCTCCTCGCCGCCAGCCCGGAATCCCTCACCGCCTCTGTGGACGTGATCATCGACGAGGGCGCAACCTGTTTCGTGGCGGGGCTTGGCGTTCCCATGCCGATCATGAAGAAACTGAAGGATGCGGGCGTGAAGGTGATGGTGGTCTGCGGCGCCGTGCGCCACGCCATCAAGGCCGAACAGGCCGGCTGCGACGCGGTGATCTGCCAGGGTGGGGAGGGCGGCGGTCATACCGGCCTCGTCGGAACCCTGCCCCTGGTCGCCCAGGCCGTGGATGCGGTGAAGATTCCCGTGGTCGGGGCTGGCGGCCTCTACGACGGCCGGGGGCTGGCGGCCATGCTGGCCCTGGGCGCGCAAGGCGTCTGGATGGGCACACGATTCATCGCCACCACCGAGGCCCACGCCGGCGCCCTTTATCACGAGGCGATCCTGGGGGCGGAGGATGTCGATACCGTCCGCACCCGCTGCTATTCCGGCAAGCCCATGCGCGTGCGCAACAACCCGTACGTGCAGGGCTGGGAAGCCCGGCCTCAGGACATCCAGCCCTTCCCCATGCAGGCCATCCATTCGACCCAGGCCGGGGTGATGGGCGGCATCGGCGGCCAGATCGAAGGCCTGGATCCCGACAAATCCTGCTTCGCCATGGGCCAGTCCGCCGGCGGCGTGCACGACGTCGTCCCCGTGGCGGAGGTCGTGGCGCGGATCATGCGCGAGGCGGAGGTCACCATCGACCGGCTGACCGCACTGCGGGCGAAGGCGCCAGCTTAAGAAACGCATTGCGCCGGTTCGTTCCAGAACCGGCGCTTCCGCGCGACCAGCGCCGAGGCTATGATCCGTGAATTCGGGGACTTTCCATGCGTTCGCTCGCGATCATCAGCCTGACCGCCCTGACGCTGCTCGCCTCCGCCGCGGGCGCGCAGGAGCGCAGCCCCGCCGAACGGCAGACCCTGATCGATCTCTCCTACGTGCTCGGGGAGAGCCATGCCCTGCGCCAGGCCTGCGCAGGGGCGGAGGACCAGTTCTGGCGCCAGCGAATGCAACGGCTGGTGCAGGCCGAACAGCCGGACGCGGCCTTCGACCGGCGGCTGAAGGAGTCGTTCAACACCGGCTTCGTCGCCGGCCAGACCGCCTTTTCGAGCTGTTCGCCGCAAAGCCGCCAGGCCGAGGCCAAGGCCGCGGCCCGGGGCCGGGTTCTGGCGGCGAGCCTGACGCGAGGCGCGGCTCCGGCGCGGCCCTGAGCGCAGGCCGAAAAGGGCCTTACGCCTCTCCGAGGGTCTCCAGCATGCCCCGTCGGGCCAGCCCGTCGGCGCGCTCATTGAGCTCATGGCCGTTGTGGCCCTTGACCCAGCGCCAGTCGACGGTGTGACGCAGCCGGGCGGCGTCCAGGCGCTTCCACAGGTCCTCGTTCTTCACCGGCGCCTTGGCCGCGGTGCGCCAGCCCCGGGCCTTCCAGCCGGCCAGCCATTCGGTGATGCCGGTGCGCACATACTGGCTGTCGGTGTGCAGCTCCACCTGGCAGGGCTTGTTCAGCGCCTCCAGGGCCTGGATGGCGCCCATCAGCTCCATGCGGTTGTTGGTGGTGGCCAGCTCGCCGCCGCAGAGCTCGCGCTCCTTGCCATTGGACATCATGAGGGCGCCCCAGCCGCCGGGGCCGGGATTTCCGCGGCAGGCGCCGTCGGTGAAGATGATTACTTTCGGCGTCACGCTGAAGTCCTGAACAATATCAATCCACCGCTGTCGTGGGCGGCCCGGTGGACCGCCAGTTTGCGTTCGTATTCGAGGGGATCCTTGGGGCGGACAAGAGCGCCCGGCCGGGCCGCGCCCCAGTCCGCCAACCGGGTCAGGAAGAAGCGCATGGCCGCGCCCCAGGCCATGACGGGCAGGGCGTCGCGCTCGGCCGGCGTGAGCGGGCGGCGGTCCTCATAGCCGGCCAGCAGGGCCTGGGCGCTGGTGACGTTGAAGCCGCCGTCGGCCTCGAAGCACCAGGCGTTGAGGCAGACCGCCAGGTCGTAGGCGTAGGCGTCATTGCAGGCGAAATAGAAGTCGATGGCCGCGGCGAAGGCGCCGGCCTTGAAGAAGACGTTGTCCGGAAAGAGGTCGGCGTGGATCACCCCCGCCGGCAGATCGCGCGGCCACAGGCGATCCAGGGCGGCGAGATCGGCGTTGATGGTGGCTGCGAGACCGGGTTTCAGGGCCTCGGCCGCGGCCTCCAGCGGGGCGAACATCATCGCCCAGGCGGCTTGACCGAGGTCGTTGGGGCGGTGGTCGGGAAACCCTTCCCCGGCCGTGTGCAGCCAGGCCAGGCCCCCGCCGCAGCCCCGGCAGTGCTGGAGCGTCGGCCGACGGACGGAGAGCCCCGGCAGGAATTCCACGATCGCCGCCGGGCGGCCGTTGAGGTGATGGAGGATATCACCGCTTCGGTTGGCGATCGGCGTCGCCGACGGAAAGCCGTGTTCGGCCAGCCAATGCATCAGCCCGAGAAAATAGGGAAGGTCGGCTTCGCGGACCATGTGTTCGAACAGGGTCAGGATGTAGCGGCCGCCGGTGGTCTCCAGCAGGAAGTTGGAGTTCTGCACCCCCTCGGCGATGCCCTTGAACACCGTTGGCGCGCCGATGTCGAAGCCGGCGAGAAAGGCTTCCAGTTCATCGTCGGAAATGTCGGTGTAAACGGCCACGCCCGGTGATCGGGGAGCAGAGGGTGGAGGTCAAGGCCGGGCGCGCGAAAACTACTCCGCCAGCACCCGCGGCAGCTTGAAGGACACCGTCTCGCGGGTCGGCGAGACCTCTTCGACCGTCAGGTCGTAGCGCTCGCCCACCGCCGCGATCACCCCCGCCACCAGGGTCTCCGGCGCCGACGCGCCCGCGGTGACGCCCAGGGTGCGCGCTCCGGCCAGCCAGTCCCAGTCGAGGCCGTCCGCGTCGTCGATGAGCCGCGCGTCGCCGGCGCCCGCGCGAATGGCCACTTCGACCAGGCGCAGAGAGTTGGAGGAGGTGGGCGAGCCGATCACCAGCACCCGGTCGCAATCGGCGCCCAGGCGCTTGATCGCCTCCTGGCGATTGGTGGTGGCGTAGCAGATGTCTTCCTTGTGCGGCGCGGCCATGTTCGGGAAGCGGGCCTGCAGGACGGCGACGATCTCGGCGGTGTCATCCACGGAAAGTGTGGTCTGGGTGACGAAGGCCAGACAGTCCGAATCGCGCGGGGTGAAAGCCCTGGCGTCCGCCACGGTCTCCACCAGGGCCACGGCGCCGTCGGGCAACTGGCCCATGGTGCCGATCACTTCCGGGTGACCGCGATGGCCGATCAGGATGATCTCGCGGCCCGCGTCATGATGCCGCTCGGCTTCCACGTGGACCTTGGAGACCAGGGGGCAGGTGGCGTCCAGATAGAGCATCCTGCGCGCCTCGGCCTCTGCGGGGACCGTCTTGGGCACCCCGTGGGCGGAGAAGATCACCGGCCGGTCGACGGGGCAGTCGCCGAGGTCCTCGACGAACACCGCGCCCATGCCGCGCAAGCGCTCCACCACATGGCGATTGTGGACGATCTCATGGCGCACATAGACCGGCGCGCCATATTTCTCGATGGCCCGCTCGACGATCTGGATCGCCCGGTCGACGCCGGCGCAGAAGCCGCGCGGGCTGGCGAGAAGGACGCGGAGGGCCGGGCGGGCGGGGGAGGCGGTCATCCGTTCAATCTAGGCCCTCGCCGGCGGCGCCGCCACTCTCCCTCGGCCTTGAGGGCGGCCGCATGCGCGGTTCGCGTTGCGAGCCCGGCCGCAAACCAGTATCTAGGCCGTCCAGCCCACGCGATCACGCGCCGGGCGCCGGAGTTTTTGTGCTCATGCGTCGCCATTTTCCCCTCGCCCTCGTGATGATCGCCTGCTGGTTCGCGATCCCGACCACCGCGGCGCTCGCCCAAGGTGGTGGTGGTGGCGGTGGTGGCGGCCACGGCGGCCAGCCGAGCCAGGCAGACCAGGAAAAGGAAGACGCGGCCAAGAAGAAGAAGGACGACGAGTGGTCTCCCGACGCGAATCTCGCGCCGCTGCCGGGCGCCCACAACGCCGGGCCCTGCCCGTTTGTGAAGGTGCTGTACGACGCCGGCCGCTATGTCGAATTCAAGGACAACAAGGTGAGCTCCAGCGCGGTCGGCTTCACCGGCGAGATCCAGAACCTGTCCGCCGGCTGCATGTACAAGGCCACCGATCCGATCCACATCGAGATGGAGCTGTTGTTCGGCCTCGGCCGCGGTCCGCAGGCGGTGGGATCGACCAAGGACTACACCTATTGGGTGGCGGTGACCGACCGCAACCGCGACGTCATCGCCAAGCAGTACTTCACCCTGCACGCCGTCTTCCCGGCCGGACAGGACCGGATCCTGATGACCGACCGGATCAACGGGATCACCATCCCCCGCGCCAACACCACGGTCAGCGGCGGCAATTTCGAAGTGCTGGTCGGTTTCGAGGTCACCCCTGAGATGGCCGACTTCAACGAGCAGGGTAAGCGCTTCCGCGTCAACGCGGCGGCGACCACGGCCTCCGTCCAGGCGCCGCCCGCACCGCAATGAACGACCTGACAGCGGCGCTGGGTGAGGCGGTCGCGGCGGCCTTCCGCGCGATCGGTCTTTCCGAAGGATTCGGCCGGGTCACCCCGTCCGATCGTCCCGACCTGGCCGACTTCCAATGCAACGGCGCCCTCGTCGGCGCGCGCACGGCCGGACGGCCGCCGCGGGACATCGCCATCAGCGTGGTCGAGCAGCTGACCGGCCATCCGCTGATCGGCTCGGCGGAGATCGCCGGCCTGGGCTTCATCAACATTCGCGTCGCCCCCGGCGCCTTGGCGGGCCGAGTGGCGCAGATCGCCGCCGACCCGCGGCTGGGCGCGGTTCCGGTCCGCTCGCCCCGGCGGGTGATCATCGACTACGGTGGCCCGAACGTGGCCAAGGAACTGCACGTCGGCCACCTGCGCAGCGCCATCATCGGCGAATCGCTGAAGCGCCTCTACCGTTTCCGCGGCGACGAGGTGCTGGGCGACGCCCACTTCGGCGACTGGGGCCTGCAGATGGGCCTGCTGATCGTCGCCGCCTGCGATGAGAACCCGCGCTGGCGGATCGTCGCCGAGGAGGGCTGGCGCCAGTCTCCCGAACGACCGGCCCCGGACCGGGAAGCGGCGTTCATCGCCCACCTCCTGCAGGACCTGGATCTGGAGGCCCTGGACCGCCTCTACCCGACGGCCGCCAAGCGCGCCAAGGAAGACACAGAATATCGCGACCGGGCCCGGCGGGCGACCGGCGAGTTGCAGGCGGGCGCCCCCGGCTACCTCACCCTGTGGCGGCATTTCGTGGCGGTGACCAAGGTGGCGCTGGAACGGGAATTCCACGCCCTGGGCATCGATTTCGACCTTTGGAAAGGCGAGAGCGACGTCCAGCCGCTGATCAACATGATGGTCCACGACCTGAAGGTTCACCATCTGCTGGTGGAGGACCAGGGCGCCCAGATCGTCCGGGTCGCCCGGCCGGGGGACAAGCGCGAGCTGCCGCCGCTGATCGTGGTCTCCTCCGAGGGCTCGTCCATGTACGGGACCACGGACCTGGCCACGGTCCTCGACCGGCGCGACACCTATCACCCGCATCTGGTGCTCTACTGTGTCGACCAGCGCCAGGCCGACCACCTGGAGCAGGTGTTCCGCGCCTCGTATCTCGCCGGCTACGCCCCGGAGGGTTCGCTGGAGCACATCGGCTTCGGCACCATGAACGGTCCCGACGGCAAGCCCTTCAAGACGCGCGAAGGCGGCATCCTGAAGCTGCGCGACCTGATCACCATGGCCACGGACAAGGCCCGCGAGCGGCTGCACGAAGCCAATCTCGCCGCCGACGTGGATCCGGCGGAGTTCGAGGACACCGCCAGCAAGGTCGCGGTGGCGGCGCTGAAGTTCGCCGACCTGCAGAACTACCGGGCGACCAGTTACGTCTTCGACCTCGACCGGTTCACCAGCTTCGAGGGCAAGACCGGCCCCTACGTGCTCTACCAGGCGGTCCGCATCAAATCCCTGGTCCGGCGGGCGACGGCGTCGCTGCGCACCACGGGTCACGAGGCGGTGGAGGTGGAGATCGTCATCGACGACCCCGCCGAACGGGATCTGGCCCTGCTGCTCGACGCCTTCGACCATGCGGTGGAGGAGGCCTACGCCAAGAAGGCCCCCAACCTGATCGCCGAACACGCCTTTCGGCTGGCCCAGAGCTTTTCCAAGTTCTACACCGCCTGCCCGGTGCTCACCGCGCCGGACGAGGCGACCAAGGCCTCGCGCCTGGCCCTCGCCTCGGTGGTCTTGCGCCAACTGGAGCTCTCGCTGCAGTTGCTGGGCATCGGCGCGCCGGACCGGATGTAGCGGGCTGCCGCCGGGCCGAAGGCCCAAGCGGAAGTCGCCCTTGCGATAAACCGGCGCCCTAAAGCCCCCCGATCACTGGGCACAGGTGCATGACGGCGATCTGCACCAACCGCGCGCCGAGATAGAGACCGCTCCCCAAGGTCAGGATCACCCCCGACACCCGGGCGAGGTTCGCCGTGTTGCGGAAGCTGAAGCCGATGGCGTGCAGCAGGCGCGCCAGGACGAACACGCCGCAAGCGATCTCCAGGCGCTGCTGATTTTCGCCGAGCAGTTCCAGCAGGGTGTAGCCGGCGACGAAGATGGCCGCGTTCTCGGCCAGATTGCCGTGCCGCCGCACCCGCCGGGTCAATTCCGGATCGCCGTTGTCGCCGTCGCCGCCCGCGGCCCGTCGCGACCGCCCGCGATTGAGCGCCGCCGACAGCATCAGCAGCATCTGCAGGACCAGCAGGACACCCGCGGTCAGCGCGGAAACCCACGGCATGTGTAAGGTCGTCATCTGTTCGCCCCCTCGCGTGGCGTCGAGCCGGCCGCGCTTTCAGGGCTATCGTGGGCCCAGGCGGCGATGAGCTCAAGCCGGCGCTATCGCGTTCGATGGCCGTTCGAGAACCAGACGTTGCGTCGCAGGTGGGTGAAGTATATAACCGATGTTATATAGGAGGCGGCCCATGCTCAGTTTCAAGATCACAACGATTGGCTCGTCGGCGGGACTGATCCTTACCAAGGAGGCCATGGCGCTGCTGAAGGTCCAGAAGGGTGACACCCTCTATCTGACCGAGACGCCTGATGGCGGCTATCGCCTGACCCCATACAATCCCGAGTTCGAGCGGCAGATGACGCTTGCCGAAACGATCATGCACGAAGATCGGGAAGTGCTTCGGCAACTGGCCAAATGACCAAATGGCGCTGGGTGGCGTCCGAGGTCGTCTATGCGATCCATGACCGGCAGATCTCGGAGCATGGTGGCCTACTGGGCGTGCGCGATTCCGGCGCCGTCGAGTCCGCGCTTAGCCGCCCCCAGAACCAAGCCGCCTATGGTGAGCCCGATGCGGCCGATCTGGCGGCGGCCTACGCCTTCGGCTTGGCGCGGAACCATGGCTTTGCCGACGGCAACAAACGGACCGCTTGGGTGATCGCTCGACTTTTCCTGGCCGACAACGGCCATCAGCTCGCTTTTGAAAAGCGGGCCGCGATCCGGACCGTTGAACGGCTGGCCGCCGGCGAGGTCAGCGAGGAACAACTGGCGCAATGGTTTCGCGAGCGAATGCGATAGCGATCGCCCATCTATCGCCGCCGCACGGAGTTCGTCTGCCTTCCGATTGCCCAGGTCGTCTTGTCGCTGTTCGCATTCGGCTGTCGCCGTTGACTCCGCGCCCGTGCTCCCGCAGTAACGCATCGACTCTCGCGGGAGAGGCCGGGGCTCTGCCTCCGGCGCCGAAGGCGCAACCGCCCCGGAAACGCTCAGGCAAAAGGACCGCGCGGGTTACTGGACGCTGGAAAGCAGTCGCGGCCCCTCGGGGCAGGCGGCTCGCCGACGGAGCAAGGATCGCGCGACCTGGCCCGGCCAGGGGGCGATTCGGAATCTCTCAGGCCTAAGGACAGCGGGGGCGTGTGAAAGGGGCGGCGGTCCGCCCTCACGCCACCGGAGTCCGTCTGTTGTCGCAAGATCTGAAGATCACGCCCCTCCACGCCGCCCATCTCGAGGCCGGCGGCAAGATGGTCGAATTCGGCGGCTACGAGCTGCCGGTGCAGTACCGCGACGGGGTGCTGAAGGAGCACCTGTGGACCCGGGAGCACGCCGGCGCCTTCGACGTCTCCCACATGGGCCCGGCCTTCCTGACCCTGAACGAGAAGACCGGTGACGCCGACGCCGACCATGCGGTGGTCGCGGCGATCATCGAGACCCTGGTCTGCGGCGACATCCGCGGCCTCAAGCCCGGCCAGCTGCGCTACACCCTGATGCTCAACGATACGGGCGGCATGGTCGACGACCTGATGATCGGCCGGCCGGTGTGGCCCAGCCGCCAGGGCATGCTCTACATCGTCGTCAACGCCGGCACGAAGGAGGGCGACTTCGCCCTGATCGAAAAGGCCGCCGCCGGCCGCGCCACCCTGACCCGGGCGGACGATCGCGGGTTGATCGCCCTGCAGGGGCCCGAGGCCGTGGCGGTGCTCGCCGGCATCCTGCCCGAGGCCGCCCAACTCACCTTCATGCAGCACCGCCGGATCGACCATGAGGGCTTCGGTCTGGTGGTCTCGCGGTCCGGCTATACCGGCGAGGACGGGTTCGAGATCCTGGTTCCCCAGCCCATCGCCATGGATTTCTGGGGCCGCCTCTGCGCCGACGAACGGGTCAGGCCCATCGGCCTGGGCGCCCGCGACTCCCTGCGCCTGGAAGCGGGCCTGCCGCTCTACGGCCACGACGCCGACGCCACCGTCTCTCCCGTGGAGGCCAATCTCGGTTTCGCCCTCTCCAAGCGCCGCCTCAAGGCCGGCGACTTTCCTGGCGCCGCCCGCATCGTCGCCGAGCGCGAAGGCGCGCCGACGCGCATCCGCGTCGGCCTGCGGGTGCTGGAAGGCGCCCCGGCCCGGGAGGGCGCGCCGATCGCCGACGTGAACGGCGCTGAAATCGGCGTGGTCACCAGCGGCGGGTTTTCTCCTTCCCTATCGGCGCCCATCGCCATGGGGTTCGTGCCGCCGGCCTTCGCCGAACCGGGCACGGCCCTGAAGGTGCTGGTCCGCGGCAAGCCGCAGGCGGCCGAGGTCACCGCCCTGCCGTTCGTTCCCCATCGTTACGTCCGCAACGTCTAGAGCCCGGAGGGTCAGATGCGCTTCACCAAGGATCATGAGTGGGTCGAGGTCGACGGCGACGTCGCCACCATCGGCGTCACCGCCTACGCCGCCGAACAACTGGGCGACGTGGTGTTCGTCGAGACCCCGGCTGTCGGCAAGGTGGTGAAGGCCGGCGACGACCTAGCCGTGGTCGAGAGCGTCAAGGCCGCCTCCGACGTCTACGCCCCGGTCAGCGGCGAGGTGGTGGCCGCCAACGACGCCCTTTCCGGCAACCCGGAGACCGTCAACCAGGCGCCCGAGGGGGACGGCTGGTTCGTCAAGATCAAGCTGGCCGATCCGGCCCAGGTCGAGGCCCTGATGGATCGCGCCGCCTACGAAACCTATCTCGGGACCCTCTGACCATGCGCTACCTGCCGCTCACCGCCGACGACCGCGCGGACATGCTCCGCCAGATCGGCGCGCCGACCATCGACGCCCTGTTCGAGGACGTGCCCGCGGCGGCCCGCCGCGCGGGGACTGTCGATTTGCCCGCGCACGCCGGCGAACTGGAGGTGGAGCGGCAAGTATCGGGACTGGCGGCGCGCAACCGGGCGGCAGGGCAGGGGCCGTTCTTCTGCGGCGCCGGCGCCTATCGGCATCACGTGCCTGCGTCGGTGGACCACATCATCCAGCGGTCGGAATTTCTTACGTCTTACACGCCTTACCAGCCGGAGATCGCCCAGGGCACGCTGCAGTACCTGTTTGAGTTCCAGACCCAGGTGGCGGCCCTCACCGGCATGGATGTGGCCAACGCCTCTATGTACGACGGCTCCACCGCCGCCGCCGAGGCGGTGATGATGGCCCACCGGGTGACCAAGCGGGCCAAGGCCGTGCTCTCTGGCGGTCTGCATCCCCACTACGCCGAGGTGATCAAGACGCTCGCCCACGTGGCCGGGGTGGACGTCGTGCGCCAGCCCGCCGCGATCGACGCCGAAGCTGACGTTTGCTCACAAATCGATTTGGACACCGCCTGTGTGGTCGTCCAGACCCCGAATGTGTTCGGGCAGGCCACCGACGTCACCAAAATCGCCGCTGCGGCCCACGCCGCCGGCGCGCTGCTGATCGTTGTGACCACGGAAGTCGTGTCCCTCGGACTACTGAAATCCCCCGGTGAGATGGGGGCGGACATCGCCGTGGCCGAAGGCCAGTCCATCGGCGTCGGCCTCAACTTCGGCGGCCCTTACGTCGGCCTCTTCGCCGTGCGCGACAAGCTGGTGCGCCAGATGCCCGGCCGGCTCTGCGGCGAGACGGTGGACGCCGAGGGGCGGCGCGGTTTCGTGCTCACCCTTTCGACCCGCGAACAGCATATTCGCCGGGACAAGGCTACGTCCAATATCTGCACTAATTCAGGCCTCTGCGCCCTGGCTTTCACCATCCACATGAGCCTTCTCGGTGAGACCGGCCTGCGCCAGCTTGCGGCGATCAACCACACCAAGGCCAAGAGCCTGGCCAAGGCCCTCGCTGGCGTGCCCGGCGTCACGGTGCTGACCTCGCGCTTCTTCAACGAGTTCGCCGTACGCCTGGCCAAGCCCGCCGCGGGTGTCGTCGACAGCCTCGCGGAGGAGGGGATCATCGCCGGCGTGCCCTATTCGCGCCTCGACCCGAAGGCCGGCCTCGACGACGTGCTGCTGCTGGCGGCCACCGAGACCACGACGCCGGCCGATATCGAAGCCCTCACCGCCGCTCTCACCCGGGTGATGTCATGACCATGCAAACCGTCAGCCGTCCGACCCAGCCCGCCCCCGCCAACGAGTCCGGCCAGCCGGGCGTGCCCGCCACCCTGATGGGCGGCCGCGGCCTGCTGCAGGACGAGCCGCTGATCTTCGAACTGGGCGGCTGGTCGAAGACCGGCGTCGATCTGCCGGAGGCCGTCGGCGACATCGCCGATCTTGGCGACCTGGTCCGCATCGAGCCGATCCGGCTGCCGGGTCTCTCCGAGCCCGAAGCCCTGCGTCACTATGTGCGGCTGAGCCAGAAGAACCACGCCATCGACCTGGCCCTCTATCCCCTCGGCTCGTGCACGATGAAGCACAACCCGCGCCTGAACGAGAAGATGGCCCGCCTGCCGGGCTTTGCGGACCTGCACCCCCTGCAGCCCCAGTCCACCGTCCAGGGCGCCCTGGCGCTGATGGACGAGTTGGCCCATTGGCTGAAGACGCTCACTGGCATGCCGGCGGTGGCCCTGTCGCCCAAGGCCGGCGCCCACGGCGAGCTCTGCGGCCTGCTGGCCATCCGCGGGGCCCACGAGGCCAAGGGCGACGCCCGCAAGCGCGTGCTGGTCCCCACCTCCGCCCACGGCACCAACCCGGCCACTGCGGCCTTCGTCGGCTATGTGGTCGAGGAGATCGCCCAGACCGAGGACGGCCGGGTCGACCTCGCCGACCTGGAGGCCCGCCTGGGCCCGGACGTGGCGGCGATCATGGTCACCAACCCCAACACCTGCGGCCTCTTCGAGCGCGACGTGATCGAGATCGCGCGGCTGACCCACGCGGTGGGCGCCTACTTCTATTGCGACGGCGCCAANNCCCCACGGCGGCGGCGGTCCCGGCTCCGGCCCGGTGGTGCTGAGCGCGGCCTTGGCCCCCTACGCCCCCGCCCCCTGGGTGGTGAGCGGGGAGGACGGCTTCGAGCTTGTGGAGCACGCCCCCGAGGGCTCGGAGAGCTTCGGGCGGCTGACCGCCTTCCACGGCCAGATGGGCATGTATGTGCGCGCCCTGACCTACATGCTCAGCCATGGGGCCGACGGCCTGCGCCAGGTGGCCGAGGACGCGGTGCTCAACGCAAACTACATCAAGGCGCGGCTGAAGACGGTGATGAGCGCGCCCTTCGACGGGCCCTGCATGCACGAGGCCCTGTTCGACGACCGCTGGCTGGAAGGAACAGGGATCACCACCCTCGACTTCGCCAAGGCGATGATCGACGAGGGCTTCCACCCGATGACCATGTACTTCCCCCTGGTCGTCCATGGGGCCATGCTGATCGAGCCCACCGAGACGGAGCCAAAGGCCGAGCTCGACCGGTTTTGCGACACCCTCCTGGCCCTGGCCGCGGCGGCCAAGGCGGGGGATGTGGCGCGGTTCACCGGGGCGCCCTTCCATGCCCCCCTGCGCCGGCTGGACGAGACCCTGGCGGCGCGCAAGCCGAAGCTGCGCTGGCGGCCCGAGCCCCCGGCCATGGCCGCCGAGTAGGTTATCGCCAAGGCAAAGCCTGTTTTGCGGCGCCGCACTGCGATGAATCTGCCACGGGCCGAAAAATAGCTGCCCGGACATTAGTCCGGCGTCAACGGCGCCTTGGTTATACTCGCGCTCGTACGCATATGACGCTCAACCCGTCGTCCTCGATTCCCGGACGGCGACACCCCCCTCAGAGCCAATGCAAGCTGTGACCGTGCTGCCCGAACCCATTTCCGACGCCGCCTTCCGCGGCACGTTCGCCTTTGCGCGTCGGGTGACCCGGGAGGGCGCGCGCCTGGCCGTGGTGGGCCTGGGCGCCCTGATGGTCATCGCCGGCCTGCCGCTGGCCCTGCTGCCCGGTCACACGGGCCTTGTGCTGCTGGTCATCGGCCTGATCCTGGTGCTGAGGAATTCGCCGCGCTCACGCCGCAAATTCATCCGCCTGCAGCAGCGCCACCCGCGGGTGGTGTTTCCGATCCGCCGGCTGATCCGCCGGGAGCCGGAGGTGTTGCCGGTGATGTGGCAACAGGCCCTGCGGATTGAACGGCTGATCCTGCCGGCCAAATGGCGGCGGGCGGGGGCGTGGCGCCGCCGCTATTTCCGGGCGGCGCGGTAGAACAACGCCCTTTGCGCGCGTGTCGTAGCACGCAGGATCGTGGAGGCTGATTGTGTGCGGCGTCACGGCGCCCTGGACAGAAGCGCTTCGACGACCTCAACGCCATCATGCATTCCGACCCAGTCTGACGGGATGGGCGACGGGGCTGCGCGCCCGAGCAGGGGGGGCAATCCCTCTCTGCGCCGTCTTGGCCGGGCTTGTCCCGGCCGCCCAGGAACACGGGCGAAGAGGACTGACCCATCGGGTGACGTCGCGAAACGAGGCTGTGTCCAGCGTCTGGGATCGACTCGCACCGTTCGTGATCCTGGGTGGCCGGGACAAGCCCGGCCAGGACGGGAGGGGATTGCTCCCCCCCAAAGCCCCCCAACGAAAAACGCACGGCCCGCGAAGGCCGTGCGTTTTGCATTGTCAGTCTGAAACCGCAGAAACTACTGCAGCTTCCCAGCGATCTCGCTGACGGCCCGGTCCACCAGGGGATCCGACGTCAGCCCCTGCAGCCGGGCGGTGAGCACACCCTCGGCCAGCTGGGCGGCGAGGTCGGCGGCGGCGGCCTTCACATCGGCGGCGGCCTGGGCCTCGGCGATGGCGATCTTGCGCTCGGCCATCTGCTGGCGACGCTTGATGGTCTCCTCCAGCTTGACCGCCGCTTCCGCGCCCATCCGGGCCACGTCCGCCTGCGCGTTGGCAATCATCTCGGCGGCCAGGGCTTCGGCCTCTTCCCGGCGCACCTTGATCGAGGCGAGCAGGGTCTGGGCTTCCTGGCGCAGGTGCAGAGCCTCGTCCAGTTCGGCCTGGATCTTGGCGCCGCGATCGTCCAGGGCCTTCATGGCCATGCCGGGCACCTTGGCCCAGATCAGGGCGGCGAACAGGATGACCATCCCGATCGCGACCCAGAGTTCCGCTTCTTGAAGATACTGTTCCACGGCGATCCCCTTAGGCGCGGCCGGCCAGGACCTGATCGACTTCTTGCGAGGTCGCGGCGGTCCCGGTAAGTTTTTCGACGATGGCCCCGGCCGTCTCGACGGCGATGGTGCGCACATTGGCCATGGCCGCGTCGCGGGTGGCCAGGATGCGCACGTCCGCCTTGGCCAGGGTCTCGACGAGCTTCGCCTCTTCCGCGCCTTCGCGCTTGGCGGCCTCGGCCACGGCCTTGGCCTTGGCGTCGAGGGCGAGCTTCTGCGCCGCTGCCCGCCCCTGGGCGGTCTCGGCGGCCGCGGCGGCGGCCTGGGCGTCGGCTTCGTCCCGCAGCTTGCGGGCCGCGCCGATATCCCCGGAGATGCGATCTTCCCGGTCGTCGATGGCTCCGCCCACCCGCGGCACGAAGACCCGGGCGAACAGGAAGAACATCACGCCGAAGATGATCAGCATCCACAGCATCTGGCCCGGCCACAGGGTCAGGTCGAATTGCGGCAGGCCCCCCGAGGCGTGCTCGGCGGCGGCGCCGGCCGCGGCGCTAACGGTTTCGGCCGCCATGGTCGGTCTCTTAGACCTTCACGAACAGGATGATGAAGGCCATCACGAGCGCGAAGATGCCCATGGCTTCCGTCACGGCGAAGCCGAGGAACAGCATCGGACGCTCGCCGGCGGCGGCGGCGGGGTTGCGCATGGCGGCTTGCAGGTAGTTGCCGAACAGGATGCCGAGGCCGGCGCCCGCGCCGATCAGGCCGGTCATCGCCAGGCCGGCGCCGATGTACTTGGCGGCAGTAACGTCCATTTGAGTCGTTCCTTTTGGAGAAGTTTAGGTGGGGTGAAAATCAGTGGCCGTGGTCGAGATTGACCACATCGCTGAGGTAGGTGCAGGTCAGCGCCGCGAAGACGAAGGCCTGAAGGAAGGCGACGATGAACTCGAGCGCCATCAGCGCCACGACCATCGTCAGGGAAAGCGCCGAGCCCACGAGACCGAGGCTGGCGATGCCGCCGTTGTGAATCGCGAAGGCGCCCAGGCCGACGACGAAGCTGGCGAACATGTACATCACCACGTGGCCGCCGATCATGTTGCCGAACAGTCGCATGGCCAGGGTGACGGGGCGCACCAGGAAGGAGATGAACTCGATCGGCGCCAGGAAGAACAGCATGCCCCAATGGACGCCGCCGGGGGCGAAGAGCTTGAAAAAGCCGAGGCCGTTGCGCAGGAAGCCCACGATCACCACGATCAGGAAGGTCATCACCGCCAGGATGCCGGTGACGGCCAACTGCGAGGTCACGGTGAAGGTCATCGGGAAGAGGCCGATGATGTTCATCACCGCGATCAGGGCGAAGAGGGTGAACACGAAGGGCAGGAAGGGACGGCCGCGATCGCCGATCATTGGGCCCGTAAGGCCCTTGTCGACGAGGTCGTAGAGGGTCTCGGCCAGGGCCTGTAGGCGGCCGGGAACGATGGCTTTGCGGGAGGCGGCGAGGAAGAAGACGGTGATCAGCAGCGAGGCGCCGATCATGTAGGCGACGGAATTGGTGATCGACATGTCGAACGTGATCCCGCCAAGCGCGAAGGTCGGACCCTGCACGAGCTTGTGGATCATGAACTGGTTCATCGGCTCGATAGCAGCCATCAGCGCCTCAGGTCCTTCGCTCGCTCACGCGTCGTTCAATCAGTCGTCGTTATCGTCAGGAACGGCCGAGACCGGTCCTGACTTCGCCTTGGCCGCGGCGCTCATGCGCCCGGCCGTCCGCACCGCCGCATAGGTCGACAGCACGATTCCGATCAGCAGGCCCACCACCAGACCGAAGGGGCTGGTGTGGACGAAATAGTCGAAGGTCCAGCCTAGGCCGAGCCCCCCGAGTACGCCGCCGATCAGCCCCGCCAGCAGGCGGTAGCCTTCCCCCATCGAACCGGCGTCGCCCCCCGTAGGGGAATTCGGCCGAGCGCGTTTCTTGTCGAAGGCGTTTAGACCTTCATCAAGGCGCTTGATCGCCTCGTCGCGCTGGTCATCAGGGTGGGGCATCAGGGCTGTACGGGTCTCATCGACCCGACGTCGCCGCCGAGGCCCGGCTAAGATCGCGGCGGAACCTATAGACGCGCGTGCAGTGCGTCAAGGCCGCGTGGACGATGCCTAGGCCGTTGTATTTGAATGCGATTTTGAGCCGAAATCACCTGCGGCGGCCAAGCTTGGGCGCCGGTTCGCCGCTGGGGCGCGCGAGTCACCGCGCCGCGCGGCGAACCTCAGGGTTTCGGGGGCGTGGCGACAGGGGCGTCGGGGACGTCGGTCGGCGCGGGCGAGGGCGGAGCGGCGTCGGCCGGCGGCTGCGGCTTGACCGGGGCGGTGAGGGCCGAGGCCGGCGGGGCGTCGGGCATCGGCGCGTCCTTGGCCAGGGCCTGACCCATCAGGATCGAGCGCGCCTTCAGCGCGGCGGCGGTCTTTTCGCAGCGGTTGGGGATGCCCCAGTAGAGCCAGGCGTCGGCGAGCTTGCGCGAAGGCTGCAACTCGGCCGCGCGCCAGATCAGGCGACCCTGGTTTATCGCAGCCGCACCCTGCTCGCCGATGGGGTGGACGCTGGCCTTCTCGGCGGCGGTGATCGCCGAGGCGAAGCGTTTCAGCGCCTTGTGCTCGCCGGCGACGTCGGTGGCGTAGGGCTCGGCCTCCTTCACCGGCGAGCCGAACAGCTTGTCGATGGCCTTCAGGTCCGGCTTCACCCGCTCGTAGATGTCCAGGTACTCGTCGGTGGCGCCGTAGCACCAGGCGACGAACAGGTAGTCGTCCGTGGGGGCGCCGCGGGGCACTCCGTCCTCGTCGGCGTCCGTGGGCGCCGCCACGCTCGCCGCCGGCTGGTCGGCGACGGCGGGGGCGGGAGCGTCAACTGGCTGGGCGGCGAGAACGGTGAGGGCGAGGAGGGCGGCGAGGGGCATGCGGGGTCCTTAAGCTTCAAACGGCGGGCCGCCGCCGGCGCCGAAACCGCCGCCCCCCGGCGTCTCGATCTCGATCGCGTCTCCGGTCTTTACCGTGACCGAAAAGCAGCCCGGCAACGCTTCTATCGCGCCGCCCGCGGTTATCAAAGCCTGTCGCCCGGGGCGGGCGCCGGCGCCGCCGGCGATCCCCTGGGGCGGATGATCGCGGCGGGTCGACAGCAGCGCCGCCTCCATGGGCGCGAGAAAGCGGATGCGGCGCACCGCTCCGTCGCCGCCGCGCTGGGCCCCGTGGCCGCCGGAATCGGCGCGGATGGCGAAGGCTTCGACCCGCACCGGGAACCGCCGCTCGAGAATCTCCGGGTCGGTGAGGCGGGAATTGGTCATGTGGCTATGCACGGCGCTGGCGCCCCCGGCCCCCGCCGTGGCGCCGACCCCGCCGCAGATGGTCTCGTAATACTGGCGGGACGAATCGCCGAAGGTGAAGTTGTTCATCGAGCCTTGTGAATTGGCCATCACCCCAAGGGCCGCATAGAGCGCGTCGACCACATGCTGGCTGGTCTCCACATTGCCCGCCACGACGGCGGCGGGATAGGCGGGAGACAGCATCGAGTGCGGCGGCAGGACGATGTTCAGAGGTTTTAGGCAGCCGGCGTTCAGGGGAATGTCGTCGTCGATGAGGGTGCGGAAGACATAGAGGGCCGCGGCGTCGACGATGGCGGAAGGGGCGTTGAAGTTGGAGGGCAGCTGGCCGCTGGTCCCTGTGAAATCCAGGATCGCCGAACCGGCCTTCGCATCCACGCTGATCCGCACGACGATCTCGCCGCCGCCGTCCATCGGCGCGCGGGCGGCGCCGTCGGTGAGCCGGCCGATGGCCCGGCGGACGCTGGCCTCGGCGTTGTCCTGCACGAAGCCCATGTAGCGGGCGACGGTGGCCGCGCCGTGGGCCTGGATCATCGCCGTCACCGCCTCGGCGCCGGCCCGGCAGGCGGCGATCTGGGCCTTCAGGTCGGCGATGTTCTGGTCGGGGCGCCGCGCGGGCCAGGGGCCGGCGGCCAGGGCGGCGCGGGTCTCGGCCTCCAGGAACCGGCCGCTCCGCATGATCGGCAGGGCGTCGAACAGCACGCCTTCATCGGCGAGGGTCGTTGAGAACGGCGGCATCGAGCCGGGCTGGACGCCGCCGACATCGGCGTGATGGCCCCTAGCGGCGACGTAGAAGCTGGGTTCGGCCTCTTCGCCCACAAAAACGGGCGTCACCACGGTGATGTCGGGCAGATGGGTGCCGCCGGCATAGGGGTTGTTGAGGGCGAAGGCGTCGCCGACGGCCATGACCGGATGCCGCTCGCGCACGGCGCGGACGCTGGCGCCCATGGAGCCCAGATGGACGGGCATGTGCGGGGCGTTGGCGACCAGGCCGCCGTCCGCGTCAAAGAGGGCGCAGGAGAAATCCAGGCGCTCCTTGATGTTCACCGAATGCGCCGTCCGCTCCAGGGCCGCCCCCATGGCCTCGGCCACCCCCATGAAGCGGCGGTTGAAGAGTTCCAGGGTCACCGGGTTGGGCTTCGTCAGGTCCTCGGCGGCGGCGGTTTCGACGGCCGCGCCTCGGGTGAGGCGGATCAGGCCGTCGGCCCCGGCGCTCGCCGTCCAGCCGGGGGCGACGGCGATCTGGGTGTCGCCGCGCACGATCAGGGCGGGTCCGGCGACGGAACCGGTCAGGGCGTCCGCTGCGATCAGCGGCGCGTCGAGGGTGGTCCCGCCCGCCGTCATCCTGACCTGTCGGGCAGGAGTCGCGACTACGGCGCCGGAAGCAGATTCGCGCGCCGCCGGCCTTTCGCCCACCGCCGCAGCGGCCGCCTCGACCTCGACGCCGGCGATGAGCAGAGCCAGGGCCGGCTCAATGAAACCGAACAGGCGCTGGTGCGCGGTCTCGAACGCGGCGCGGACGGCTTCGATTGAGGCGAAGTCCGCGGCCAGCACCGCGTCCGCGCCGTCGTATCGCAACATCAGGCGGCGCACGACCGCGCCGACCTTTGCACCCTGCGCTCTCAGCGAGGCGCTGGTTTGGGAGGACAGGCGCTCGGCCAGGTCGGTGGCGGCGCTAAGACCGGGCCCGTCCAGCGGCGCGTCGAGCCCGGCCTGGGCCATCGCGCCGACATCCGCGTGGCCGATCCCCCAGGCGGACAGCAGGCTGGCGTACCGGGGGCTGAGCACCTCCTGGACGCCCAGGGCCTCGGCCACCCAGCAGGCGATCTGGCCGGCGGCGCCGCCGAAGGCCACCAGGGCGTGCCCGCGCGGATCAAAGCCGCGCTCGGTGGAGATGCGACGCACCGCCTGGGCGGTCTGTTCGACGCAGACCGCAATGAATCCTTCCGCGGCGGCCTCAGGGCTTTGCGCGCCCATGGCGGCGGCGAGGTCGGCCAAGCGGGCGCGGGAAGCGGCGGCGTCCAGCGGCTGGTCCTGATTCGGGCCGAACACCGCCGGGAAAGCCTGCGGCTGGATACGGCCCAGCACCAGGTTGGCGTCGGTGATGGTCGCCGGTCCGCTGCGGCCATAGGCGGCCGGGCCGGGATCGGCGCCGGCGCTGGCCGGCCCCACCCGGGCGCGCAGGCCGTCGAAGGCGAGGATAGATCCGCCGCCGGCCGCCACGGTCTCCACATCGAGCATGGGGCTGCGCAGTTTGACCCCGGCGACCTTGGCCGTCCCCCGCCGCTCCAGGGCGCCGGCGAATCGGCAGACGTCGGTGGAGGTGCCGCCCATATCGAAGCCGAGCACGGCCGCCGCGCCGGCGGCCTCGGCGGTGCGCGCCGCGCCGACGACGCCGCCGGCGGGGCCGGAGACCACCGCGTCGCGGCCCCGGAACGCCTCGGCCCGCACCAGGGCGCCGGCGGAGGTCATGAAATAGAGCGGCGCCCCGCCCACGGCCCGCGCCACGCGCAGGGCATAGGCGCTGAGCGCGGGGGTCAGGTAGGCGTCGGCGACGGTGGTCTCGGCGCGGGGGATGTAGCGGGGCAGGGGCGAGACCTGGTGCGACAGGGCGACGAAGTCGAACCCCGCCGCCCGGGCGAGGGCGCCGGCGCGCACCTCATGCTCGGGATTGAGGTCGGCATGTAGAAAGGCGATCGCCGCCGAGGTGAAGCCTTCGGCGATCGCGGCGGCCAGCCGCTCGGCGAGGGCGGCCTCGTCCAGGGCGCGCACGACCGCGCCGTCCGCCGCCAGCCGCTCATCCGCTTCGACGACGCCGGCGTATAAGGGTTCGGGCTTGACGATGGAGAGGGCGAAGAGGTCGGGTCGGGACTGATCGCCGATGGCGAGGGCGTCGGCGAAGCCCTTAGTGGCGACAAAGAGGGTCTTGGCGCCCCGGCGCTCCAGCAGGGTGTTGGTGGCGACGGTTGTGCCCATGCGGATTTCGGCGACCCGCTCGGCCGGGAACGGCGCTTCGGGGGCGACGTTCAGCAGGCGACGCATGCCCTCGACGGCCGCGTCTTCGTAGGCCGGCGAGGTGGAGAGCAGTTTCAGTGTGTGCAGCGTCCCGTTCGGGGCGCGCGCGATCAGGTCGGTGAAGGTGCCGCCCCGGTCTATCCAGATGGACCATTTGTAACCCGCGGTGTCGCCGTTTTCGATTGTCATGAGGGGGTTCTGATTCTAGACCTAGGCGATCCGATGACCTTCTGGCGCAACATAGCAAGCCTTGCCGCGCGACGCGTGGATGTGGCGGACTGCCTGGAATGCCCAGCCGGGCTGCCCGGCGAGGATCCGGCCTTTTCCACCGCTGTCACCGCCCTCGGCGCGAAACTCGCCAAGGCCGATGGTCGCTCCGACGCGGCCGAGTTCGCCACCTTCTCCGAGGTGTTTCATCCTGACGCGGCCTCCGAGGCGGATGTGCGGCGGCTGTACGACCTTGCGCGCCAGACCACCCACGGGTTCGAAAGCTACGCCCGGCGGCTGGCGAAGCGTTATCACGCCTGCCCGCAACTGCTGGAGGACGTCCTCGACGGCCTGTTTTACATCGCCGGCGCGGACGGCGCGGTGACCCTGGACGAGCTCGACTATCTGGAGCGCGTGTCCAACCTTTTCGAACTGTCGCCCCTGGTCTTCCGCCGCCTGAAGGCGACGCACCTGGGCCTGGGCGCCGACGATCCCTATGGCGTGCTTGCCGTCGCGCCGGACGCGCCGGATGCGGTTGTGCGGACGGCCTGGCGCGAAGCCCTGTCCGCCGCCCACCCCGACCGGGTGCTGGCCCGCGGCCTGCCGGCGGAGTTCGTCGACGTCGCCCAGGCCAAATCCGCCGCAATTAACGCCGCATATGACGCCATTCGGCGTGAACGTCGCGATCTGGCGCCCGCGGACTGAAAACCGGCATTGACGAACCGGCCTTTGCGGGCGGCATAATCCTTGCGCGGGGTGACAAGAGTGAGAGGCCGGTCATGGACGCATCGTTGAGCCACGAACCTTCGCCCATTGATGGGGCGCTCAAGGCCCTGGCTTGGCTGGGCGGCCTTCTGACGACCGGCGTCGCCGCGGCCCTGGCCGCCGTGCTGGCGGTGTTCGTCGCCGCCGCCGTGCTGGCCCTGGCCATGACCGCCGCGGCCTTCCTGGGTTTCACCGGGTTGGCCGTCCGCGCCCGCCGCGGGGCCCGCGCCAAGGTCGATCCTGACGTGATCGAGGCTCACAACGTTGGCGGACATTCCTGGGTCGCCTACGGCTGGGACCAATCAGGTCGCTAAGCCCGACGAAACGCCTTAAGGCGGGCGAATGACGCTCAGCTTCATCGACGCCCCGTCTCCGAATTTCGACGCCCGCACGTCGCCGTCGGACATGATCGTCCTTCACTACACCGGCATGCAGACCGGCGACGCGGCCCTGGCGCGCCTGCGCGACCCCGTCGCCAAGGTCTCGGCCCACTACATGGTCGAAGAGGACGGGCGCATCTATCGGCTGGTGCCGGAAGAACGGCGGGCCTGGCACGCCGGCCTGTCGTTCTGGCGCGGCGAGACCGGGCTGAACGGGGTCTCCGTCGGCATCGAGATCGTCAATCCCGGCCATGAATTCGGCTACCGTGCGTTTCCGGACCTGCAGATCGCCTCGGTGATCGCGCTGCTGGGTGAGATCCGCGGCCGCTGGAATGTCGCCGACACCCGCATCATCGGCCATTCCGACATCGCTCCCGACCGCAAGCAGGACCCTGGCGAGCTCTTCCCCTGGAAACGCCTCGCCGAGGCCGGCCATGGCCTGTGGGTCGACGCCGCCAGCGCCCCCGGCGCGCCCCTGGCCAAGGGTGATGCCGGCACCGGCGTCTTCGCCTTGCAGGCCGGCCTGACCCGGTTGGGTTACGACTGCGCCCCGTCGGGGGATTTCGACGACGCCACGGCGACCATCGTCACCGCCTTCCAGCGCCATTGGCGGCCCGAGCGGGTCGACGGGATCGCCGATGGTGAGACCCGGGCGCGGCTGGTGCATCTGCTGCGGGCCGCGGCGGGGTGAGGGCCGGGCCCTTCGCGCATACCTTGGCGGGCGACCTGCGGCTTCAGACCGCGCGCTTCACCCTGACGCCCCTGTGCATGGCCGACGCCCCCGACTTCTTCTCCCATCTCGCGGACGCGGCGGTGGTCGAATTCATGGACATCGAGCCCTTGGTCGACATCGGTCAGGCCGAGGCCATCATCAGCTGGGCCGAGGACATCCGCACCGCCGGCGTGGGCCTGCGCTGGGCCGTGCGCGACAAGACCGGCGGGGAGTTCGTCGGCAGTTGCGGATTCAACACCCTGGTCTGGGAGCGCGGCTGCCGCGGCGAGGTCGCCTACGACGTGGTGCGACGCCTGTGGGGCGATCGGGTCATGGACGAGGTGCTGCCGCCGGTGCTGGCGTTCGGGTTCGGCACCCTGGGCCTGCGGCGCATAGAGGCGATGGTGACGGTGGGCAATGCGCCGTCAGCGCGGCTCCTGGAGCGCCACGGCTTCGCGCGCGAGGGGCTGCTGCGAGAACACGCCTTCTGGAAGGACCGGTTCTGGGATCAGCTGATTTTCGCGCGGCTGGGATAGGGGGCGGGCCCGGCGCGCCGGGCCCGCTCCGCATTCGCCTAGTAGCAGCGCGCGTCGCGCATGTACCGATGCCAGCGATAGGACCAGCGCCAATAGCCGCGGCAGGCGCCGTAGTAGCCCCAGTATCCGGGACCGACGTAGGTCCCGGGAGGCGCGCCGTAGTAGGGATGGGTCAGGCTCTCGCCGATCACGACGCCCAGGACGCCGGCGCCGAAGGCCGCGCCCCAGTCGTCGCGGCCGTGCCAGCCGCCGCCGCGGTCGCGCCAACCATCATGGTCACCGTGGAAACCGCCGCCGCCATGCCAGGGGGCGGCGCTGGCCGAGCCCGCCGAAAGGCCGGCGGCGCCGACGGCTAACGCCGCCGCCGCGCCGACCAGAACGGTCTTGAATGTCTTGCTGAACATGGAAACCCTCCTGCGCTGGGGCCGCCCCGAACGGCCGCCCCCATCTGATGTCGCGAGTATGGGGCGTCGAAGCTGAACCGTATCTCGGGCGTCCGTTCAGCCAAGGTTCATTCGGGGCCACACCGGGCCGCCTCGGGGCGGCCCGGGATTGCCGCTCTAGTAGCAGCGCTCGACGCGAACGTAGCGGCCCCAGCGGGGGTCCCAGCGCCAGTAGGTGCGGCAGCCGTCATTGTAGCCCCAGTAGCCGGGGCCGGCGTAGTAGCCCGGGGGCGGGCCGTAGTAGGGGTTCGCCAAGCTGGCGCCGATGGCCACGCCCAGAATGCCGGCGCCGAGCGCCACGCCGGGGCCGTAGCCGCGATAGCCGCCGCGGTAGCCGCCATAGCCGCCATGATAATACCCGCCGCCGCCGTGCCACGGAGCCGCGTCGGCCGCGGTCGAGGCCAGGGTTGCGCCGCCGATGGACAGAAGCGCCGCACCGGCGATCAGCGCCTTTTTCAGAGCCNNCCACAATCCGGTTCGCGGGCTGATCGCTCTTTCGCTCGCCAGCCTGCGACGATGAGCGCACTTTAGAATCGCGAACCTGAACCACTTCAACGCGATGCATTCAGGTTTGGTTCATGCTGGTGAACCGCCGTCGAGGTCGGCGGGAGCGGCCGGACCGCTCGGCGCGGCGGCGACGCACGATTGACTTTCCACGCCCTCCTCGCCATACACCCCGCTTTCCCGCGTCCGGGTTCGCCCGAAGGCGTTGGAATGCATGACGGGTGATGCGAGGCCGCCGTTGAGATCGCCGCTCCATATGGGGAGCGGCCGGCCCGCGTCGAGATGATGAGACTGACATGACCAAGCGCCTCTCGGCGAAATACAAGATCGACCGGCGGATGGGCGAGAACATTTGGGGTCGCCCCAAATCGCCGATCAACAACCGCTCGTACGGCCCGGGCCAGCACGGCCAGCGCCGCAAGAACAAGGTGTCGGACTTCGGCCTGCAACTGCGCGCCAAGCAGAAGCTGAAGGGCTACTACGGCAACCTCACCGAAAAGCAGTTCAAGGGCACCTATCAGGAAGCCGCGCGCCGCAAGGGTAACGCCTCGGAAAACCTGATCGGCCTGCTGGAATCGCGCCTGGACGCCATCGTCTACCGCGCCAAGTTCGTGCCGACCGTCTTCGCCGCCCGCCAGTTCGTCAACCACGGCCACGTGCTGGTGAACGGCAAGCGGGTGAACATCGCCTCCTATCGCTGCAAGATCGGCGACGTGGTCTCGGTGCGCGAACGCTCGCGCAACATGGCCCTGGTGCTGGAAGCCATCCAGTCGGGCGAACGCGACGTGCCCGACTACATCGAAGTGGACGGCAAGGGCCTCGCGGCCACGTACATCCGCGTCCCGGATCTGGCCGAAGTGCCGTATCCGGTGAAGATGGAACCGAACCTGATCGTCGAATTCTATTCGTAAGTTAAAGCCGACGGTTCATCCGCTGGATTAAGATCGGGCCGCCTTCCCAGCCGGGGAGGCGGCCTTTTTTTGTTTCTTCGGACGGTCGGCGGTTCGCCCGGGTCCGCCCCCTTATCCCCGTCTTGGCCGAGCTTGTCCCGGCCAAGACGGGGATAAGGGGGAAAACGCCCGCCGCTACCCCTCGGCCAGCGCCGCCTTTTCCCATTCCAGATAGTCGGGCGTCTCCAGCAGGGTCTCGCAATAGGCGCCGGCCGCGCCGGTGTCGCCATAGTCGCTCAGCCGGATCCCATAGCTGCGGAACCGCGTCGCCACCGGAACGTAGAAGGCGTCGGCGATCGACCAGGCGCCGAGCAGGAACGGCCCGTCGGCGGCGAAGCGGCCGCGCAGGTCGTTCCAAAGATGGACGATGCGGCGGATGTCCTCGCCGGTGGCCTCCGACAGGTCGACCTTGGTGCGCAGGGCCAGATCCATCGGGCACTCCCCGCGCAGGGACGCGAAGCCGGCGTGGATTTCGGCGGCCGCCGCCCGGCCCAGGGCCCGGCGTTGCGGGTCGGCGGCCCAGAGCGCGGCCTCAGGGAATTTGTCGGCCAGATATTCGCAGATCGCCAGGGAATCCCAGACGAAGAGGTCGCCGTCCTTCAGCGCCGGCACTCTGCCGGACGGGGAGACCGCCGCGATGGCCTCGGTCACGCCGACCTCGCGCAGGGCGATCAGGGTCTCGGTGAAGGCCGCGCCCGACCGCTTCAGCGGCAGCCAGGCCCGCAGCGACCAGCTCGACCACTTCTTCGTCCCGATGATGATTTCCATGATCCGGTCCTTCATGTCTTTCAGATCGCGCTTGTTCGCCGATCAGGCGCGCCTTATGGCGCTTCATCCCCGGCTCTGGCTAGATAGGGGCAACGAACAAAACAGTCGGGCTTGGGGAAGGTTCAGCGGATGAGTGAAGCGTCGGCGAAACCGCGCTATTCGGGCGGGTACACGGGGCTGGTGCTGAGCCTGCTGATGCTGGCCTACACCCTCAACTTCATCGACCGCACCATCATCGCCACCATCGGCCAGGCCATCAAGGTCGACCTGAAGCTCACCGATTCCCAGCTGGCCCTGCTGGGCGGGTTTTCCTTCGCCGTGCTTTACACCGTGCTGGGTATTCCCATCGCCCGCCTGGCCGAACGCTGGAACCGGGTGTCGGTCATCGCCCTGGCGCTGCTGATCTGGTCGGGCTTCACCATGCTCTGCGGCGGGGCGGGGAGCTTCATCCAGTTGCTGGCCTATCGTGTGGGCGTGGGCGTCGGCGAGGCGGGCCTGTCGCCCCCCGCCCACTCGCTGATCTCCGACTACTATGAGCCCAAAAAGCGGGCCTCGGCCCTGGCGGTCTACTCCTTCGGCATTCCCCTGGGCAGCATGATCGGCGCAGCGGCGGGGGGCTGGCTGGCCCAGACCTACGGCTGGCGCGTGGCCTTTATGGTGGTCGGCACCCCCGGGGTGATCATGGCGATCATCATCAAGCTGATCATCCGGGAGCCGCCGCGCGGGCACTCCGATCCGGTGGAAAAGCCGCTGTCGCCGGAGGACCTGACCGCGGCCCCAACGACCGGCGGCCTCGGCTACGAGTTGAGCGAGCTGGCGTCGGTGGCCAAGAGCCTGTTCCTGCACTGGCCGATCCTGAACATGGTGCTGGGGGTGACCCTGGCCTCGTTCGCGGGCTATGGCGTCGGGCAGTTCTCCGCGCCCTATTTCATCCGCACCTTCGGCCTGAACTACGCCACCGTCGGCCTGATCTTCGGCCTGATCGGCGGCCTGTCGTCGGGCCTGGGCACCCTGATCGGCGGTTTCGTCAGCGACTTCGCCTCCAGGCGCAATGCGGCATGGTACGCCCTGACCCCGGCGATAGGTCTGGCCATCGCCACGCCCATCTACCTGCTGGCCTACACCCAGCCGGAGTGGCGGACGGCGGCGCTGATCCTGTTTGTTCCGGGCATATTTCACTACACCTATCTGGGCCCGACCTTCGGTGTGATTCAGAATGTCGTCGAAACCCGCCGGCGGGCGACCGCCACGGCGTTGCTGTTTTTCTTCCTGAATTTCATCGCCCTGGGCGGCGGCACCTATTTCACCGGTTGGCTGATCGACCACCTGGCTCAATACGGCTTCACCCATCCCGGCGCGCCCGACCTCGTGACCTCGCTCCAGGCGATGGTGACCGGGCATGGACCGGCGGCGAGCGCGGCCAACTTCGCCACCGCCTGTCCCGGCGGCGTCGCGCCGAAGGGCTCGGCGCCGGCCCTGGCGGCGAGTTGCAAGACCACCCTGGTCGCCGCCACCCGCGGCGGCATCCTGGTGACGATCTTCTTCTACGCCTGGGCGGCGTTCCACTACCTGCTTGGTTCCTTCGGCCTGGCCAAGGAACTCGGCCGGGTGGCCGCGGCGCGCAAGGCGCGGGAGGCGTAGGCGCTGGCCGGGGAGACATCGCGCGGTTTCTGATCTAGAAGCCGCGCATGATCCCCCGTTACGCCCGCGCCGAAGCCGCCGCGATCTGGTCGCCGCAGACCCGATTCCGCATCATGTTCGAAATCGAGGCCCACGCGGCCGACGCCATGGCCGAACTGGGGACCATCCCCAAGCTCGCCGCCCAGACCATTTGGGAGAAGGGCGGCAACGCCGTCTTCGACGCCGACCGCATCGACGAGATCGAGCGGGAGGTGAAGCACGACGTCATCGCCTTCCTCACCCACGTCACTGAGATCGTGGGGCCGGAAGCCCGTTTCCTGCACCAGGGCATGACCTCGTCCGACGTCAACGACACGGCCCTCGCCGTCCAACTGACCCGGGCCACCGACCTTTTGATGGAGGACGTCGACCTGGTCCTGGCCGCGATCAAGCGCCGGGCGATGGAGCACAAGTTCACCCCCACTGTCGGCCGCAGCCACGCCATTCACGCCGAGCCCACCACCTTCGGCCTCAAGCTCGCCGGCCATTACGCCGAGTTCGTCCGCGCCCGTGAACGCCTGGCCATGGCCCGGTTCGAGATCGCCACCTGCGCCATCTCCGGCGCGGTCGGCACCTTCGCCAATGTCGACCCCCGGGTTGAGGAGTATGTGGCCGAAAAGCTCGGCCTCGCCGTCGAGCCGGTGTCCACCCAGGTCATTCCGCGGGATCGGCACGCGGCCTATTTCGCGGCCCTGGCCGTGGTCGCTTCCTCCGTCGAGCGCCTGGCCACCGAGATCCGCCATCTGCAGCGCACCGAGGTGCTGGAGGCCGAGGAGCCGTTCGAAGTAGGGCAGAAGGGCTCGTCGGCCATGCCGNNATCAGCCATTCCTCCGTCGAGCGCGGCATCGCTCCGGACGCCACGGTGCACCTGGATTTCGCCCTTCGCCGGCTGGCGTCGGTCATGGAGCGGCTGGTGATCTATCCGGAGAACATGCTGAAGAATCTCGACCGGCTCAGCGGCCTGGTCCACTCTCAGCGGGTGATGCTGGCCCTGACGCAGAAGGGTGTCAGCCGAGAGGCCGCCTACGCCGCCGTGCAAGGCGCGGCGATGAAGGTCTGGCGCGGGCAGGGAGTGTTCCTCGACCTCCTGAAGGCCGACCCCACCGTGCGGCCGCATCTGACCGACGCCGAGTTGGCCGAGCTNNGTTCGACCTCGGCTACCACTTCAAGCACGTGGATACGGTGTTTGATCGGGTGTTTGGGAAGGCGTAGGGGCGGTCAGATCGGTCGGTCGCTAGCTTGTGCGCGAACTACGACAGCTTTGGCTTCCATCCTTACCGACCATTCCCGGTCTGAGTGCGGGCACGCTCGAATCTGCGTCCAAATCGAAGTAACCGATCCCCCAATTCGTATTCTGGCCAATCAACAATCGCCCGGCCAAAACTGAACGGAAATGAGGGCCATTGGTCTCGCATGGCGATTAGTTCGCTATGGACCCACCGCAGAAACTCGCCGGAGTAAGGCACAGCTTCCTGAGCCTCAACAGCCGCGGTGGCCTGATCAACCGCGAAGACTAGGCCCGCGTGTTCGTCAGTTAACTCAGGGGCCATTGTCTCTCCAGCGCGGCAGGCAGGCTCGTGGACAATTCGCGTCGGCCGATCACCACAACCGCACCACCCCGTACCCATCAAAGACCGCCTCGTTCGACACTAGCGTCAAATCATCCAGCAGCGCCTGGGCGATCAGCAGTCGGTCGAACGGGTCTTTGTGAGCGATGGCGAGGCTCCCCGCCAAGTGCGCGTGGCGGGTCGAGATGCTCAGCGGCTCAAAGCCTTGACCGTCGGTGACGGCCTCAAAATCCTGAGCGAGGCGCGCCGCGCTCGGCAGCTTGCCCAAGCGGAACTTGGTGGCGATTTCCATCGCCGAGACTGCGCTTACCAAGACGGCCTGACTCTCGTCCGCCATGGCCGCCCTGGCGGCCGTACCCAAGCGGTCGTCGCCGTTCACCCACCAGATCAGGGCATGGGTGTCGAGCAGCAGTCTCAAATCTCGCCCCAGGCCGCCAGTTCGTCCTCGGGCAGGGGATCGAAGAAGGTCTCGTCAAAGCCGACGCTGTCCTTCAGCGCCCCGAACCGCCGGCGCTTCACGGGTTCGGCGGGCACGAGGCGCGCGACGGGAGTCTTGCCCCGGGCGATCATGACCTCGCCGCCCTCGGCGACCTCCGCGATCAATTTCGACAGCTGCGTCTTGGCCTCGTGGATCGTCACGGTCTTCATGACCAACTCCGAATTAGCTAGTCGCTTAGCTAACTCAAAAGCCGCCGAAATTCAATCTCGCCGAAACCCTACCCCTCGGCCTGGATCTGTCCCCGGGCCACGGCCTGCAGTTCGTCCATTTTTCCGCGCACCTGGTCTTCGCTGACCTTCAGGCCGGCGCCGGCGAGGTCGCCGGCGACCTTGCGCAGGACGCCGGCGTCGCCCGCGGCGGTCAGCTCCATGCGGACGATGGCGGCGGCGTAGTCTTCCCGGTGCTGGCCTTCCAGGCCCATCTGCTCCGCGGCCCACAGGCCCAGGAGGCGCGTGCGCCGCGCGGTGGCCTTGAATTCCTGCTCTTCATCGTGGGCGAACTTGCCCTCGAATCCCGCCTCACGGTCGTTGAAGGTGCTCATGGACTCGCCCCTGATACTGAGCGCGTTCAATAGGCGACGCGCTCGCCCGGATCAATCGGCTGGCGGCGGCGCCGGGTCGCGCACGTCGTGAAAACGGTTGTAATCAACAACCCGTCGACCGTCCTGATCGAAGGATAGCATGTCCTCGAACTGCTTGCCCCAGACGATCTCGCTGGGCAGGTAGGAATGGCGGGCGTGGATGCGCTGGGCGAAGGTGTCGTCCAGGCCGCTGAGGGCAACGATGATCTCCGAGCCGGAATCGTTGAGCGAGCGGCCCGTGCA
The DNA here is from genome assembly GCA_003165275.1 of Caulobacteraceae bacterium. Lineage (GTDB taxonomy): Bacteria > Pseudomonadota > Alphaproteobacteria > Caulobacterales > Caulobacteraceae > Poindextera. The sequence continues at coordinate 947 of PLSW01000195.1, read as the reverse complement.
GCCGTAGAGCGGGCTGGTTTCGTCCAGCCGGTGCATGATCAGCCAGCTCAGCACAAAGAGCGGCGAGCGCGAACGGGCCACCTTCAGCTCCTGGAACTGGCGCATGGAGTGACCCTCAATGGTGGTCACCTGCTTGGCGAGGCTGACGTTGACCTCCGCCTCCAGGATCTGGTTGCCGCGCTGATTGGCCGCGCGGAACATCAGCGTCGGAACGCCTTCGTAGTTGGTGACCACGGCCACCTTGCTGAACATCACCCGCGCCGTCGGCCGCGAGACCCGGGTGAAGATCAGGCCGGTGGACATGGCCAGGATGACCAGGTTGCAGAAGGTTTCCGCCGTCACCAGGATGTTGGCGTAGAGGGTCTTTGGGGTCAGCAGCCCATAACCCACCGTGCTGAGGGTCTGGACGCTGAAGAAGAAGGCGTCGGCGAAAGAATGCGGCCTGGCGCCGGCGATGGAGTCCGGCTGGAGCATGTAGAGGCCGGCGAAGATGACGTTGGTCACGATGTACACCGCGGCCAGGAGCAGCAGCAGGCCCCAGAGCGACATGGTCAGGACCTGGTGATAGAGGTCGTTCCAGACCATGCGATCGCGGCCGACCACGATCAGGTCGCGCCGGTTCTGGCGCAGGAACGAGGCCGCCCACGGCTGGTTCGTCGGCGGTTCGTCGTCGTCGGTCAGAATCTCGGATTCGCTCACAGCCTCTTCCGTCCCATCCGTTTGCGCCGACCCGCCCATTCCTTTAGGGTCCCTCACGCCTTACATTGTAGGGGGCCGAGTCGGACAGCGCGCGATCGATCCAATCGCGCGCTTTGCATTTCGCCCCCGTCGTTCAACACGGGGCCGGCCCAGCCCACCGGGAAGCAACAAGAACCATGACCCGCCGCAAGAAGATCTATGAGGGCAAGGCCAAGATTCTCTACGAGGGCCCCGAGCCCGGCACCCTG
>PLSW01000309.1 GCA_003165275.1 Caulobacteraceae bacterium | reverse complement strand
GGCGTCGCGCACGGAGCCCTCGGCGGCCCGGGCGATCAGCAGCATGCCCTCGGGGTCGATCCGCGCGCCCTCGGCGGCGGCGATCTGATCGAGGTTGGCGATGATCACCTCCGGCTCCACCCGGCGCAGGTCGAAGCGCTGGCNNTCGTCGATGATGTAGACCTTGTAGCGCGCCTCCGAGGGCGCGTAGCGCACCCCGTCCAGGAGCTCGCGCATGTCCTCCACCTTGGTGCGGCTGGCGGCGTCGAGTTCCAGCACGTCCATGTGCCGCCCCTCGATGATCGCCTTGCAGTTCAGCCCCTCGACGGCGAGATCGAGGGAGGGGTGGTCGATCGTGTCGGTCTTGTAGTTCAGGGCCCGGGCCAGGAGGCGGGCGGTGGTGGTCTTGCCGACCCCCCGCACCCCGGTGAGCATGAAGGCGTGGGCGATGCGGCCGCTGGAGAAGGCGTTGCGCAGGGTGCGCACCATCGCCTCCTGGCCGATCAGGTCCTCGAAGGTGTTGGGGCGGTATTTGCGGGCCAGCACCCGGTAGGCGCCGGCGTCGGTGGTCGGGGCCGTGTGGGGAGCGGCGGCCGGGACGGCGGCGGGCGCCGGAGCGGGCTCGTCGAACAGGGCGATGGTCAGCTCGTCGCGCTCGGGCGGCGCGGCCTCCAGTTCATCGTCGATGTCCCACGGCGGATCGGCGTCCATCAAGACCTCGGCTGGCGCATCCTGGCGACTCAGGTCGGCGCGGGCGGGCGCGCCGGGAGCTCAGGATGACGCGGAATTGCGCGATGCATAGTCCTCGCCTGCAGCAGGGTGGCAAGGGCGAGGGTGGAGACTGAACGACGACCCGAAGCGAAACTCGTTGCGGCTGCTTCCTTCCGGACCTGACCGGGTTGGCGAGGACTCCGCCCGTCGCCAGTCTCCACGCGCTATATCGCGGCTCAGCGCCCGGGACGCAAGGGCGCCTTCCGGCTCGCGTGGTTCCCCGAGCTTTGGTAAGCAATCCCCATGACCCTGTCGCTGATCACCAACACCTTCGCCGGCAACCCCCTGGACCGGGCCAGCGAGCGCCGCGGCGACGCCGCCTGGCTGCGGGAACGCCTGGACGACCCCGACACCCTCGCCGTGGCGATCTGGAACGGCAAGCCGCTGGTGGAGGACGCGCGCCAATCGGAAAAGGGGGGCCCCGACCATGCCCTGCGCATTGCCTACCTGCCCATCGGCCTTGCCCGGGAGGTCGCCGGCTCCGACCAGAGGATGCTGTTCCTGGGCCTGTGGAAGGGAACCGCCGTCTACGCCGTGGACTTGGAAGGCTCCCCCGATCCCGCCGAGGGGCCGCTGAACGGCCTGGGCCGGTTCGAGGACCTGCGGATGATCGCCCTGCGCCTGCCGGGCGCCGACGCGGCGATCCTCGCCACCGCCAAGGCCATGTTCGAATGGCGCCGTCGCCACGGCTTCTGCCCCAGCTGCGGCCAGCCGACCATCGCCATCGACGGGGGCTGGAAGCGGGTGTGCGAGGCCTGCCGCACCGAGCACTTCCCACGCACCGACCCGGTGGTGATCATGCTGCCGACCTTCGGCGAGCGCTGCCTGCTGGGCCGTCAGGCGATCTGGCCCAAGGGCATGTACTCGGCCCTGGCCGGCTTTCTCGAGCCCGGCGAGAGCATCGAGGAGGCCTGCGCGCGGGAGATCAAGGAGGAGGCGGGGCTGACGGCGGTGTCCGTGCGCTACCACTCCACCCAGCCCTGGCCCTATCCGTCCTCGCTGATGATCGGCCTTATGGCCGAGGTCTCGGACGACCGGGCCACCCCCGACCAGACCGAGCTGGAGGCCGTGCGCTGGTTCACCCGCGAGGAGACCCGGGCGATGCTGCGGGGCGAGATCCCCGACGCGAAGGCGCCGGGCGCCCTGGCCATCGCCTACCAGCTGATCAAGGCGTGGTCCGAGGGGGGGTGAACTGCTCGCGATGATTATAGCATTGAATTTTCACTAATCTCCCGTCATCGCCGGGCTTGTCCCGGCGATGACGGGGAGAGAGAGCGTGGGGACGCTTCGATACACATCGGGGCTGGACGAACTCCCCGCGACCGTGGAGCAATCGCCAAGCGCGCTCGGGGCTGATGCGCTGACCAACGGGGACTGATCACGCATGGCCTTCGCCGCCGAACTTCGCACCCTGAACCGCCATCAGTGGGCGGCGGTGGGCGCCAGCTTCCTCGGCTGGACCCTGGACGCCTTCGACTTCTTCCTGATGGTGTTCATGTTCAGCGCCATCGCCAAGGAGTTCCACTCCGACATCCCCGCCGTCGCCGTGGCCTCGACCCTGACCCTGGCCGCCCGCCCGTTCGGGGCCCTGGTGTTCGGCATGCTGGCCGACCGGTTCGGCCGCCGGCCGGTGCTGGTGATCGACATCCTGCTGTTCTCGGGCCTGGAGTTCGCCTGCGCCTTCGCCCCCACCCTCACCGTGCTGATGATCCTGCGGGCCCTGTTCGGCTTCGCCATGGGCGGGGAGTGGGGGGTCGGCGCGTCCCTGGCCATGGAATCCATCCCGCCCAAGGCGCGGGGGTTCATCTCCGGCATGCTGCAGGAGGGCTATGCCACCGGCTACCTGCTGGCCTCGGTGGTCTTCTACTTTCTGTTCGACCGCATCGGCTGGCGGGGCATGTTCATGGTGGGGGTGATCCCGGCCCTGCTGGCGGCCTTCATCAGCTTGGGGGTCAAGGAATCCCCGGCTTTCGAGGCGCAGAAGGCCGCGGCGCCCAAGCAGAGCCTGTGGATGATGGCCGCCATCGGTGTGGGGGCGATCGTCGTCGCCATGGCCCCGGCGGTGGTCGGCGCCGTCGTCGGCGCCCTCGACAAGAACGCCATGCTGAAGATGGTCTATTTCGTCGACGCGCCGATCGCGCTGGCGGGCCTCTTTTTGTTCCGCAAGCACTGGAAGATGGCGCTCTACATCATCCTGCTGATGACCGCCTTCAACTTCCTCAGCCACGGCAGCCAGGACATCTACCCCACCTTCCTGAAGGAGCAGCACCATCTGGACACCCAGACGATCGCGACCCTGACCATCATCGGCAACATCGGCGCGATCCTCGGTGGGATCACCTTCGGGGCCTGGTCCGAGCGGCTGGGCCGGCGCTGGACCATCGTCATCGCCGTGGTCCTCTGCCTGGCGATGATCCCGCTCTGGGCCTTCTCGCACACGGTTGCGATGCTGGCCGTGGGCGCCTTCCTGATGCAGGTGATGGTCCAGGGCGCCTGGGGCGTCGTGCCGGTGCACCTGAACGAGTTGTCGCCCCCCGAGGCGCGGGGATCCTTCCCCGGCTACGCCTACCAGGTCGGCAACCTGCTGGCCTCTGGCAACCTCGTCTGGCAGGCGCAACTGGCCAAGGCCCAGGGCAACAACTACGGCCTCGCCCTGGCGGTGGTGGCCGGGGTGGTGTGCGTGGTTATCGCGCTGCTGACGGCGTTCGGGCCGGAACGGCGCGGGGTGGAATTCGCGGGGGGGCGTTGAGAAAGGCCGTCTCCCCCAAGGGGCGAAGGCTTCCTATTGTTGCCCCACCGTCGCCCGGTACGGATCCGCCGGGTAGACCCCCAAGATCTCGAACCGCTCGGAAAAGAAGCCCAGTTCCTCGAAGGCGTGGGCCAGGTTCACGTCCTCGGGGCGGCCGTCGACTTCGGCGTAGAAGAAGGTCGCCGTGAAGGCGCCGTTCTCCATGTAGCTTTCCAGCTTGGTCATGTTGACGCCGTTGGTGGCGAAGCCGCCCATGGCCTTGTAGAGGGCCGCGGGGATGTTCCGCACCCGGAAGACGAAGCTGGTCACGCAGGCCGCGCCCTCGGGCGGCCGCGGGTTCGCTTCGGGCGACATGATCACGAAGCGCGTCGTGTTGTGCGCCTCGTCCTCAATATCGCTGGCGATGATGTCGAGACCATAGATTTCGGCGGCAAGGGCCGGGGCGATGGCGCCGCGCGTCGGGTCCGGATGTTCGGCGACGATCCGCGCCGAGGCGGCGGTGTCACTCGCCGCCTCCATGGTCACGCCCAACTTGCGCAGGAAGCGTCGGCATTGGCCCCAGGCGAAGGGCATGGAGACGACCGTCTTCAGATCCTCCAGCCGGGTTCCCGGATTGGCCATCAGCTGGAAGCGAATCGGCTTGAACCGCTCGCCGATAATCTTCAGCCCGGAACTGGGCAGCAGATGGTGCACGTCGGCGACCCGGCCGGCGATGGAGTTTTCCACCGGAATCATGCCGAGGGCGCAGACCCCGGTCTTCACCGCATCGAAAGCGTCCTCGAAGGTGGCGCAGGGATAGGGTTCGTAGTTGGGGAAGTAGGCGAGGCAGGCCTCGTGGCTGTTGGCGCCCGGCTCTCCCTGAAAGGCGATCTTCAACGGCTCGGTCATTTCAAGGTCTCCGCATGGGCGCGCGCGGCGGCGAGGTCATCGGGGCTGTCCACCCCCATGGGGGCGCGCTCGACGATGGCCCCATAGATGCTCATGCCCAGCTCCAGGGCCCGCAGCTGCTCCAGCCGTTCGCGCTTTTCCAGCGGCGACGGCGGGGCGGCTGTGAACCGCTCCAGGGCCTTGCGGCGATAGGCGTAGATGCCGGCGTGCAGCCAGACCGGCCCGTCGCCGTAGAGCACCGAGCGGGTGAAATAGAGCGCCCGCGCCGCCTTCTCGCCTTCGCGAATGGCCAGGACGGCCTTGACCCAGTCGGGGTTTGTGCGATCGGCGGGGGAGGTCTCCAGGGAGACCAGGGTGGCGATGTCGGCGTTCAGTTCGCGGTCCAGGACCCCGGCGCAGGCCTTGATCGCCGCCGGATCGATGAACGGCATGTCCCCCTGCAGATTGACCACCACGTCGTGGCGACCCTCCGGATCGAGGACGCGCAGGGCGGCCAGGATGCGGTCCGATCCCGAGGGCAGGGCCGGGTCGGTGAGCACCGCCCGGCCGCCGGCGGCCTCCACGGCGGCGACGATTTCAGGATCCCCCGCGGCCACGGCGACGGGGCCGAGGCGCGCGGCCTCGGCCTGGCGCAGCACCCGGACGATCAGGCTGACGCCGCCGATGTCGGCCAGGGGCTTGTCGGGCAGCCGGGTGGCGGCCATTCGCGCGGGAATAAGGACGATGGGTTGCATGATCTTCCAGCAAGGGCGGCGGCGCCGGGAGCGGCGTCGGCGCAAGCCATTTGGCCGGTTGCGCGAGCGCCGGTAGCGTGTCAGAGACGCGAACGCAAGCAGGGGCGCCGGATTCCCTTAACCCGGCGCGGGCGTAGAGGGCAGACAGTCTAGATGAGCGGACTTGGCTTCAATAAGATCGCCGGCGCTGCGCTGGCGACGGCTTTGGTGATCTTTGGCCTCGGTGAACTGACCAACATCATCTTCAAGTACGAACCGCCGGCCAAGCAGGGCTACGCTGTCGCCGTCGCGGCGGACGCGGCGGCCGCGGGCGCCGCGGTCGAGGCGCCGATCGACTGGGGCACCGAGCTGCCCAAGGCCGACATCGCCGCCGGCCAGGCCTTCGTGGCCAAATGCCAATCCTGCCACAGCTTCGCCCAGGGCGGCGGCGTGATCACCGGTCCCGACCTCTACGGCGTGGTCGGCCGCAAGCCGGGCAGCTTCCCGGGCATGACCTATTCGGCCGGCATGCTGGCCTTCGGCGGCAAGCAGCCGATCTGGGATTACGACCACCTCAGCGACTTCCTGACCAATCCGCAGAAGTACATCGACGGCACCAAGATGACCTTCTGCTGCGTCAAGCCGCGGCAGGATCGGATCAACGTGATCGCCTATCTGCACAGCCTGGGCTCCAGCCTGCCGATCCCGGCTCCGGCCCCCGCGGCGGCGGCTCCGGCTCCCGCTGCGGCCTCCGGCGTTCCGGCGTCCGGCG
>PLSW01000389.1 GCA_003165275.1 Caulobacteraceae bacterium | reverse complement strand
ATCAGGGGGTGCTTGGGAGTTACGAAATTCCTTGAACCACCACAGAAAAAAGTGACCGCCACCTCCTGGTTGGCGACGAAGGCTCGTACTTTCTCTACATCCCAAATCTGGTGCTCGGACGTCCAGATAGCTGTCGGCGTACCCGTTTCCGGAACCATCGGCAGACCCGTTTCCGGATCGCCGCGATACGCCAGCTCCCGGTCGCCATGGACGGCCTGGTAGCCGCGCCGCTGCAATTCCGTGGCGACCGCCGTCTTGCCGGCGCCGGAAACGCCTTCGATCAAATAGTTCCTGACGCCCATTCTCGCTTGGGTTTATCGGCCAACCAGCGGACATTTCAACTACGCGAAGGTCCGGAACACAAGGTGCGCTGTCCACCCTCCTGCGACGTTCGAAGCGGCCGCAATTGGGCAAGGCCGCGACCGTCAGAGTCTATCGACTATTTCCAGACCAGATAGGCCAGCCGAAGCGCGGCCTTGTCTTCGTCGACCCCGTCCAGCCGGACTTTCGCCAGATGGCCGGCCTTGTCCCGGGCGCAGAACCAGGCCCCGGACGGCAGCCGAGGCACGTCGACCACATCATCGGCGCTGTAGGCGGCGTTCCGGCAGTCGGCATAGCTGGGCTCGCCCTGGCCCCATCGGGCCAGTTGCTCGCCGAAGTCGGTGGACAGGGTCTCGATGCCCTCGTCGAGCCTGTAGGTGAGGTTGGGGACGACCCCCTTGGGCGGGGCGCCGGTGTCCGGCTGCTTGAGCCGGTGATCGAGGGAGAGCCAGTAGCCCATGGGCAACAGGTCGCTGACGAAGCCGCCGGCCTGCGGCGGCATGGTGGTGGGGCGGGCGGCGTTTTCGGCTCGGGGGGCCGCAGGCCGCGCTGCCGGGTGTGCGGCGGCGGCTCCCCGCCCGCAGCCCGCCAGCGACGCGGCGGCCACGCAGGCGACGAGAGAAGCGGCGAGACGGGGGGCATGGCGGCGGTCGGCGGCGGTCATGGCGATGCGAGGGGCTCGGGTCAGCCGCCGACGACCCGTCGGCGACCGGGCCAGACTAGCAGAGCGTGAGGCGTGATCTACCGGATCAGCTGCCGATGTTGCGCGAGGGTGCGTGGTTCGAGACGCGCGCGAAGGGCGCGCTCCTCACCATGACTGAGATTATTGCCGTCCAATATCCTAGTCATGGTGAGGAGCGACCGTAGGGAGCGTCTCGAACCACGCACGATCGTTTTGCAACGAACCCGAAGTCGGGGGCCTCAGCGCAGCCCGCGCCAGAGGTCCATCCGCCGCATCGCCTTGCCCGGCAGCTGCGACAGCGCCCCCAGCGGCAGGTTTTCCGCCGCCGCCCGCACGCCGTATTCCGCCGACCGCACCAGGGTCTGCGGCGAGGGGCGGCCGACAAAGCCGTGGGCCACGGCCCGGTTGGCGTTGGCCAGCTGCTGCTTGAACCGGTAGTCGCCGGGGCCGAGGTCGAGGGCGGTCAGGCCCGCGCCCTCCAGCCAGCGCAGGATCTCGCCGAACAGCACCAGGCCCGGCGAGACCTTCTCGAAGCCGGACCCGTGGGCGATGATCCAGGCGTGCAGGGTGCGGTGGCCGCGCAGGTTGAACTGGGCCGCGGCCAGCCGATTGCCGATATGCAGGGTGAAGAGCTGGCCGCCGAAGGCCGGGTCGGCGTCCTCCGCGCCGAGGAGGTCCTCAAGCAGGTGCAGCGGCCAGCCGGCGGCGAAGATGTCGGTCTGGCCGGTCTGGCGGTATTGCTCCCGCTTCCAGGCGACCAGCTGGTCGAAGGCCGCCGCGTCGCGGGATCCGGCGGTGAAGACTACGTCGCCCAGGTCCCGCTCGATCTTGCGGCGGCGCTTTTCGATGTCCTTCAGCAGGCCTGAACCGGCCGCCTTGCGGGCCGCCTGGTAGGCCTCGAAGCCGGCCGGGATCTCGACCAGCCAGGACGCCGCCTCGCCGCGCCGATAGGGGGCGAAGGTCGGCTGGTCGTGAAGCATCTGAAAGAAGTCGAGGCGGTGGACGGCCAGGGCCCGCAGCAGGCAGCGGGCGTCGATCTCGAAACCAGGCTCGGCGACGATGGCCTGGTAGTCGCACATGGGCGCGCCGGCGGGCATGGCCGTGCCCCCCACGACCCGCACCGCGAAGAAGGCCTTGGCGACGCCGCCCTCGCGGACCACAGCCACCTTCACGTCGCCGCGCAGGTCGACCTGGGCGCGCTCCACCGCCAGGGCCCAGCCCGGGCTGAGGAAGGGGCTGTCCAGGGCCGGGTTGGCCGCCTGCAGGGCGGCCCACCGCGCCAGGTCGTCGGCGCAGAGGCCGCTCGGTCGCGTGACGTCGATCTGCAAGGCTAAGGGCTCCCCGGCGCATGATCAGGCCGTGGGGCAATCTAACAGCCAGGCGTTGAGGCAAGGTTTAGGGCGCAGGCGGAACGGGAGCCGGCAGGGTCCGTAGGCGGGCCAGGGGCGAAGCCAGGCACCAGGCCGGGGCGGCCAAATAGCCCAGGGCCGCCAGCAGCAGGGTCGGACGCAGGCCGATCCACCCGGCGAGTACGCCCCCGGCCAGGGCGCCGATCATCGCCAAACCCCCGGGGCCGGCCTGGAACACCGCCCCCACCCGGCCGAGGCTGTCCCGCGGGGTGACGCTCTGGCGCAGGCTGGTGGCGCGACTCCGGCGATCACCCCGAAGCCGTCGCCCAGCAGTTGCGCCACCACCAGGAACAGCATGGCCCGGGGACCCGTCCCGTGCGCCAGGGGAATGAAAAGGGCGCTGGCCGCCGCAAGCCCGCTCGCCGCCAGATAGGCCGGCCCGACCCCCAGCCACCGGATCATCGCCGGGCCGAACAGGGCGCCGACCAGGGCGCTGACCCCGCCCACGGCCACGGTCACCCCGAGCAGGGCGGGGGTCAGGCCCAGGGTGCGGATGGCGAACACCACATAGAGGCCGGCGAAGACATAGATGAACAGGTTGCCGGTCATCGCGGTCAGGAACAGGGGCCGCAGCAGGGTGCTCGACCAGATGACGCCGATCCCGGCGCGCAGGTCGGCGAGGAGGTGGGCCTTGGGTTCGGCCGCGGCCGGGGCCTGCGCCTCCCGCGTCTTGATCCCGCCCAGGAACAGGGCCGAGACCAGATAGGTGGCCGCATTGACCGCGATGGCCAGGGGCGCGGCGAGCCACTGGATCAAGGCTCCCGCCAGGGCCGGGCCGCCGATCTCGGCGATGGAGTCGGTGACGCTGAGCTTGGCGTTGGCCTCCAGCAGATGGGCGTGTCCCACCAGGCCGGGCAGGTAGGCGTGGTCGGCGATCTCGAACAGCAAGCTGGCCGCGCCCACCAGCACCGCGGCCGCATAGAGCTGCCAGATCGTCAGCAGGTGCAGCCAGGCCGCGATCGGCACGGTGAGCAGGACCGCCATCCGCGTGAGGTCCGCCCCGATCAGCAGGCCGCGCTTGCTTGACCGGTCCACCCGCCCGCCGAGGGTCAGGCCGACGATCAGTCCCGGGGCGAGGCTGAGGGCCGCCAGCACCCCCAGCTGCGCCGGCGCAGCCTTCAGGGTCAGCACCGCCGCCAGGGGCAGGCCCTCGCGGGTGATCCGCGCGCCGAAGGCCGAGACGGTCTGAGCCGACCACAGGCGCAGGAAGTCGGCATGGCGCCACAGGGCGCCTCGCGGCGCTCGGAATCGTGATTTCACCTTCGACCCCCTCGCCCCCGCCGGGTTACGACGGACCGACGCCCCCTCCGTCGGCGCTTCGCGCCGCCGTCGAGAGCGGCGTTCGCCTTTGGCGAACGCATCGGGCGCGTAAAGTGCGCCCGCGCTCTCGACCCCCCGCTACGCGGTGGAGGACATCGATCGTACGCTTTGCTCCACCGTGAAACGGGGGAGCTGTCCGCGAAGCGGACTGAGGGGGCGTCGGGGCGCCGCACAAATGTCGCGCCAGCCGCGCCTTAGCATGCCGACCGGCGATCCGCCCCTTGCGAGTCGCATAAGCCTCTGCTTATGTGTCGGCCATGATCAGCGCTTCGCCCGCCTCCGCCGACCTCTTCCGCGTCCTCGCCGACCCGACCCGGCGCGCGGTGCTGGAGCGGCTGGCCGGGGGGGAGATGACGGTCTCCGACATCAAGGCGGGCTTTTCGGTGTCGCAGCCGGCGATCTCCCAGCACCTGGCGGCCCTGCGCGCCGCCGGGCTGGTGAGCGAACGGCGGGCCGGCAAGTTCGCCTACTACCGGGCCAAGCCGGAGGCCCTGGACCCGCTGATCGACTGGATCGACCGCTACCGCGCCTTCTGGCCGTCGCGGATCGAGAAACTGAAGGACCTGGTGGAGAGGACCCAACCATGAGCGGACCGGAAACCCCGACGGACGAGGCGCGGCGCATCGTCCACGAGATCTTGATCGACGCCCCCCTCGCCGCCGTCTGGCGGGCGGTGACGTCGCGCGCCCTGATCGCCGAGTGGCTGGGCGCCAACGACCTCAAGCCCGAGACCGGCCGCCGGTTCAGCCTGGAGATCACCGATGCGGCGGGCGAGGCGTCCGTGGCCGACGGGCAGGTGCTGGAGGTCGAGGCGGAGCGCCGCCTGCGCTTCAGCCTGGCCGAGCGCGACGACAAGGGCGGCGACGAAGGCGAGCCGGCCGAGATTCGCTCCACGGTGCAGATCGAGCTGATCCAGACCGAGGCCGGCGTCCTCTTCCGCCTCACCCATGACGGGTTCGAGCGCGTCCCCCTTGGAATTCCCGCCCCTGGCATGGTCTGGGCCGTCGCCCAGCAGCGGGTGCTGCGCATCCGGCGCGCCCCGCGGACGGGCGCCCGCGCCGGACCGATCGCCGTGCGTTGCGCGCTTCGGAGGCTGGCATGGGCGGCCTGACCATGAACCTCGTGCCGATGGTGGTGGAGCAGTCCAGCCGGGGCGAGCGCAGCTTCGACATCTTCTCGCGGCTGCTGCGCGAACGGATCATCTTCCTGAACGGGCCCATCGACGACGGGGTCTCGGCCCTGGTCTGCGCCCAGCTGCTGTTCCTGGAGGCGGAGAACCCGAAGAAGGAGATCAGCCTCTACATCAACTCCCCGGGCGGTTCCGTCACCGCGGGCCTCGCCATTTACGACACCATGCAATTCCTCACCTGCGACATCACCACCTACTGCCTCGGCATGGCCGCCAGCATGGGCGCCGTCCTCCTCGCGGCCGGGGCCAAGGGCAAACGCTTCACCCTGCCCAACTCCCGCATCATGATTCACCAGCCCCTCGGCGGGGCGCGCGGCACCGCCACCGACATCTCCATCCAGGCCGAGGAAATCATCCGACTCCGCCACATGCTCAACACCATCCTGGCCCATCACACCGGCCAGCCCATCGAACAGATCGAAAAGGACACCGACCGCGACCGCTTCATGAGCAGCCCCGAAGCCGCCGCCTACGGCCTGGCCGACAAGGTCCTCGACCGCATGCCGACCATCAAACGCGCCTGAGCCGTTGTTGTTGCTTTTATTGAAAGCCGCGGAGCGGCGAATGATAATAGCCACGGGCGCAAGCCCGTGGTTGGGATGCACCGAGTGGAAATCAGAGCCCCAGCGGGGCGACTGAATCTGGCCCTCGGGGCTTTCGTTCAATCGCCCCTCCGGGGCTGAAATACCTGCTCTGAGGAGCATTCCCATGCCCGACGACAAACCCCTCCCTCCGGCCGCCGCGCCGCCAACTCCTCCGTCCAAACCCGACTCTCCCGACGACTACGAGGACATCGACGCCTACACCGCCGAGATCGCCTGCAAGTGCGGCAAGCAACTCGCCGCCAACGCCTGGTTCTGTCCGCGTTGCGGCCGCGTCTTTCTCCTCAACATGCTCTTCGCCCTGGTCGTCCTGGCCACCAGCTTCGCGCTGATGACCCACCTGGTCACCTGGCTCCTCTCCTTCTTCGCAGCTCACAAACCGCAGTGACCTCGCCGGCCGCTTGACTTTTCCGCCCTGCGCGTCACAATTGGGCGAAGAAGTTGTACTATTCACTTCACTGTGGAGCAATGCTTCTATGACAGAATTGAACCAGCGCAAGGCTCCCGAAGAACTGGTAGAGGCCATTGAGGACAGTATCGATATCGAAGCCGCCCGTGCTGCCCTCAAGGAAAAAGGCGGCATGACGCTGGCCGACGTGAGGAAGAAACTGGGCGAAAGAGAGTCGAAAGTAGGCAAATGATAACTCGGGAGCAAGTCGAAAGCCTCTTTGACCGCTGCCGCAAAAACCAGAAGGAAGGGCGAGCGTCATGGAGCATTGATGGGCCATGCAAATGGTCATTCTTCTTTGTGGACACAGATCGCACCAAGTTGTTGCGCCTCGCCAAATATCTGGAGCAATGCGGCTACGAGAGCATAGGCTTTCTTGATCCTACTTCGGGTGATGCGCCTCGCGCCGTTCTCTTCCTCCGCGCCGACCGCATCGAGAAACACAGTTTGGATTCGCTACTGAGTCGGAACGCGGAGCTTTATGCTATGGCGGAACAGTTTGAGTTGGACGACTATGATGGTATGGATGTCGGGTCCGTTGACGGACCTTAAAACTGATGTTCACAGCAATAACAAGTTATGGAACATCCAGACCAACTCCGTCTTCTCTCCTTTCTACTTTCTCCACCTCTCCTCTCTCGGCCGCAACGCGGCCGCCCCCCGCCGCTTGACTTTTCCGCCTCGCCATGCCAGCATGACGCGCTATGGCCAGGAAAGATAAAAAAGAAAAAATAGGGACAGACCCTATTTTCCCGCCGCGCGCCGGCCGCCCCCTCGCCGTCGCCCTGGTCGCCCTCGGCCTGGTCCTGGCCACGGCCGCCGCCTATTCCCGCGAGGCCCACAACGGTTTCGTCAATTATGACGATGACCTCTACGTCTACAACAATCCGCACGTCCGCGACGGCCTCACCTGGCACGGCCTCCGCTGGGCCTTCGTCACCGACGCCCCCGACGGCCTCTGGCAGATCAACTCCACCGCCGCCAACTGGCACCCGCTCACCTGGCTCGCGCACCTGGCCGACGTTTCCCTCTTCGGCTGGGATCCCCACGGCCAGGCCACCCGCCTCGGCCTGACCCTCCCCGTCGCCGGCTGGCACCACCTCTCCGCCCTGCTCTTTCACCTGGCCAACACCGTCCTCCTTTTTCTCCTCTTGCGCCGCCTGACCGGCGGCCTCTGGCCGCCCGCCCTCGTCGCCGCCCTCTTCGCCCTGCACCCGGCCCATGTCGAATCCGTGGCGTGGGTCTCCGAGCGGAAGGACGTGCTGAGCGCGTGTTTCTGGCTGCTTGGAATCGCGGCATACGCGCATTATGCCCGCGACCGGTCGCCGGGGCGCTATTTGCTTGTGTTCGTTTGTTTTACACTTGGGCTTCTCGCAAAGCCGATGGTTGTGACCTTTCCGCTCACGCTGCTGCTGCTCGATTACTGGCCG
>PLSW01000317.1:199-5271 GCA_003165275.1 Caulobacteraceae bacterium | reverse complement strand
GCGTTTGTGGATGGGAACTAGCTATACCGGTCGTTTCAAACGGGACTATCGACGGGAAAAGTCCGGCCGCCACGGTCGCATGCTGGATGCGGCGCTGATGGAGGTCGTTGGCCTGCTCGCCGCCGATACCCCCCTGCCCCGGCGCAATTTCGACCATCCACTTTCCGGTGAGTGGGCGGATCATCGCGACTGCCACATTAGGCCCGATCTGGTTCTGATCTATCGAAAGCCGGACGACGAAACGCTGGAGTTGGTCCGGTTGGGCTCGCACAGCGAATTGGGACTATGACCACCTCCGCCCCCATGGACCACTAAGCCCGCCCCGGCCGCCTAATCCCCGTCGCCGGCCGCCGGCGGCTGAACCTGCAGGTCATGGGCGACGGCGCCCCAACCATCGTCCTGGCGGCCGGCTTCCTGGGCGGCCCGCTCGACTGGGGCCGCGTCCAGCCCTACCTCGCCCGCGCCCATCGCACGGTCTCCTTCGACACCGCCGGCCTGGGCTTCAGCGATCCGGCGCGGGGGCCGCGGACCACCGACGCCATCGTGGACGACCTGCACGCCGCCCTCCGCGCGGTCGGGATCGCGCCGCCCTATGTCCTGGCCGGCCACTCCGCCGGCGGCCTGCGCCTGAGGCGCTTCGCCGAGCGGTACCCCGGCGAGACGGCCGGGCTGGTGCTGATCGATTCCGTCACCGAGGACTGGGAGCACCGCGTGTTCGGCGGCCCCTGCCCCGCCATCACCCTCGAGCGCGCCGCGTTCCGGCGGATGCTGGTGCTGGCCCGCGCGGGACGGCTGACGCCGGGCGCGGCGGACTACGCCGAGCGCGTGGGCCTGCCCCGGGACGGCCTGAGCCCGGCGGTGAACGCCGCGCTGCACGCCATGTGGACGCGGCCGTCCGACCTGCGCGCGGCGCTGTCCGAGGGCCTGAACCTGGGGACCGGAGGCGTGGCCGGGCCGCCGCCCACGCCCCTGGGCGACCTGCCGCTGATCGTACTGAGCGCCGGCCGTGTCGCCGAAAGTGGTTTCATCGCCACCCCGGCCCAGGCCGCCGCCTGGTTCGCCATGCACGACGACCTGGCGGCCCTGTCGACCCGTGGCGAGCGGCGGACGGTGGACAGCGGCCATAATATTCCGGTGGAGCGGCCCCGGGAGGTGGTGGCGGCGATCGAGGCGGTGGTGGCGCTGGCGGGTCTCTAGGACCCGTTGGGTTTAGTCGGAATCGGGGTTGCGGCGGGCTGACGCCCCCTCAGTCAGCTTCGCTGNNAGGGGGCGTCGGTCCGCCGCACCGGACCGGTTCGATCCACTCACCATAAGCCGTAGGCTCTTGGCGACGGACGGCCGGAACGCGACCTACGACCCCGGATGCTTGCGCCCGTAGTCGCAGAGCTGGCGCTCGGAGTCCGGCATGTCCATGTTCACCGGCCCGGGATCCCCGGGGCCCGACATGGACTGCAGCATCCACTTCTGGTCGGTGTAGCGCATCTCCTCCTTGAGGCAGTAGGCGCGCACCTCCTGCGGATGGTCGAGCCAGATCTGCCGGATCACGGTCGCGACGCAGACCTGGTCGCGGGGCGCGCACTTGTGCAGGACGGGGCGCTGGCCAGTCACCACCACCGGCGGCGAATCGGCCGGAGGGGCGGTCGGCGTCGCATCGGCCCAGCTGGACAGGCAAATCACCGCCGTCAATCCGATCAGGGCCTTGCCCAGCATTGTCGCCCCCCCACGATGAGGTCGCCCGCCGAGGAACCCTACGCCCCGCGCGTGACAAACCCATCAAACGCCAAAGGCCTACGCCGCTCAAGGGCGAGCGCCACCAAAGCGGCGCGCGCGGGTCGCGTTGTTGTCCGTCGCCCCTACGCCGCCGCCGCCCGCTTCATCGCCTTCAGGTTGCCGCCGAGAAATTTCATCAGATTGGTGGTGGTCTCGTTCATGTCGACGCCATCGGCGGGCTCGTAGAGGACGGTGAGTTCGATGAACGATCCGCCGCCCTCCGCCGGGGTCACCGCCACGGTGGAGACGTAGGTGGTCAGGTCGGCGCGCGGCAGGGTGTAGCTGTAGTGGTGCGGCCCCTCGTCGGTCAGCCACTCCACCACCGTGCGGCCGCCCGGCATGGTCAGGGTGCGCACCTTGCCATCCGGCGTGCTCTCGGTGGATTCGGCCTCGACGGCGGGCGCCCATTTGCGGATGCCGGAAAAGTCGCCGATCACCGCCCAGACGGCGTCGGGGGATTGGGGGATCTGGTCGGCCAGGGTGAGTTTGCGCATGGGGTTCCTCGTGGGGGGGGGCCGCTTGACGCGGTTGCAGTTGATTTAGCTAAGCCGCGGAGGGCGACATCGGCAAGGGTCATCCCGCATGGCGGCCCGTGCGTCCTTCGACACGGTCGCTGCGCTCCCTACTCAGGATGACGACCAGGGGTGGGCCGCGGACGCAAAGTCTTCGTCATGCTGAGTAGCGCGCCCCTTCGCGCGCGTGTCGAAGCACGCAGGCGGGCGCAGCCGCCCGGGTCACAAATCACCCCACCACCGCCAGCCGTTCCATCCCGCGGAAGAACGGCAGGCTGCGCCAGGCGGGGGTCGCGGCAGGGTCGGCGAGGCGCAGGCCCGGAAAGCGCTCGAACAGCTTGACCAGGGCCACCCCCGTCTCCAGCCGCGCCAGGGGCGCGCCGATGCACATGTGGGCGCCGCCGCCGAAGGCCACGTGGGGCTTGTGCTTACGGGAGACGTTGAAGGCGTGCGGGTCCTCGAACACGTCGGGGTCGCGGTTGGCCGCGCGCAGGGAGACGGTGATCGCCTGGCCGGCGTGCATCGGGCAGCCCCCGGCCTCGATGTCGCCGGAGACGATGCGGCCGGTGATGTCCACGGGGGGCTCGAAGCGCAGGGCCTCCTCCACCACCGCACCCACGATGCCCGGGTCGGCCCTGAGCTTGGCCAGTTCGCCGGGATTGAGCAGCAGGTTGCGCACCGTGTTGCCGATCAGGTCGGTGGTGGTCAGGTTGCCGCCCACCAGCAGGGCCTGCAGGTTCAGGCAAAGCTCGCCGTCGTCGAGGTCGGCGCCGCCGGCCTGCAGGGCGACCATGTCGCTGATCAGGTCGTCCCGAGGCTCGGTGCGACGCTCCTCCATCAGCTGGGTGAAATAGGCGTTGAGGGCCAGGCCCGACGCCTCCATGTGGGCGGTCTGCTCCGGCGTGCGCAACGGGTTGAGGCTTTGGATGACCCCCTCCGACCAGGCGCGGAATTCGGTCAGGCGGCCGGGATCGACCCCCAGAATGCGGGCGATGGCGTCGATGGGGATCGGCACGCAATAGCCCTCCATCAGGTCGAATTCACCCTCGGCCGGCAACCGGTCGAGGGTCTCATCGATCAGGGCCTCCAAGGCGGGACGGAATTTGGCGACCCGGGCGTAGAGGGCCTGGGACAGGGGCTGGCGGATACGGGCGTGGTCGGGATCGTCCAGGGTCAGGATGCTGGTCACATGGGTGCGCGGTACGCCTTCGGGGCGCTGGGCGACCAGGTGGCGCTGCAGGGTGGCGCCCGCCTCCGCCCGCTCGGGATTGCGCCAGAGCTCGCGGTTGTTCACCACCGCGCGGACGTCGGCGTAGCGGGTCAGCACCAGGCTGCCGGACTTGTCGTCCCGGTGCGCCGGGCAGCGGCCGCGCAGATCGTCGAGCACCGAGTGCGGGTCGGCCTGGTAGGCCGCGTTGAACGGCGTCAGGTCCAGGAGCGAGGGCAGCGGCTGGTCGGTCATGATCGTCCTTGAGGGGCGGCTACGGGTCGGAAAGCCTTAGGTGACGTACGCGTCACGGTTAATCCTTACGGTGTAAAGATCAACCGATTTTAGCGCGGTTCGACCGTCGCCAGAATCCCCGGCCCTCTGCTCGTCATCCCGGCCGGCGCGCCCATGTGCGGAGAGCCGGGATGACGGGCGTGTGCGGCGGCGGCCGTATCGAGGTCGGTGCTCATGCACCGGCTGTCGATATGGGTTCGGACGCGCGGTCCGGGGGGATTGTCCGGCGCGACTGGCCCTACGACCCGTGGCGATGGCCTTACGCGCTCACCACTCCAGCAACGCCAACCCCGGAACATCGCGGAAGTGGGCGCCGTTCCGCGTGACCAGCGTCGCACGGTGGACAAGGGCCTGGGCGGCGATCATCCGGTCGAGCAGTTTTCGCCGGGAATAGCCGGCCGCCTCGACGATCATCCGATAGGCGTCCGCGGCCTCGGCGTTGAAATCGAGCACCGGCAGGACCTCCAGAATCGCATCCAAGCGGGGGCGGCGCACGCTCGCCTGATCCGGGTCGCGGTGGACGCCGCCCTCAAGCTCGACACGCGTGATGATCGATAGCATCACGGCGTCGTCCAGGGCCGCGATCCGCGCCGAAATCACCAGATCCCCATCGCGCAGATCGATGGCGATGTTGGTGTCCAGAAGGTAGGCCAACCCTAGAGCCTGGGCCGCTCGGGCAAGGGCTCCTCGTCGCGCGTCTCGACCGCGTCGGGACGCGGCAGGGCCGCCAGACGGGCGACCAGTTCGCTGATCGGAGGCCGGGCCGGGAAGATGGTCAGGACGTCGCCGGAGCGGATCAGCGTCAATTCGACGTCGGCGCCGAAGGCCAAATCTCGCGGAAGTCGCACGGCCTCGCTATTGCCGCTACGGAAGGTGCGTGTGGTCGTGGCCGCCATAATCGCTGGTCCGCGCAAACGTGAATACGCGTATATACGCCAAGTCCGTCCCCTGGGCAAGGCGGGGGCGGCCAGCGCTTAGCCTAGCCGTAGAACCCCCGGTACCAGGCCGCGAACCGCTCCAGGCCGCGCTCAAGATCGACCTTGGGCGCGTAGCCGGTCAGGGCCGCCAGGCGCGAGGTGTCGGCGTAGGTCGCGGTGACGTCGCCGGCCTGCATGGGCCGCATGATCTTCACCGCGGGAACGCCCAGGGCCTTTTCCAGCAGGCTGATCATGGTCATCAGGCCGACGGGATGGCTGTCGCCGATGTTGAGCACCCGGTGGCCGCCGTCCTGCGGCGGACGGTCGAGGACCCCGACCACCCCGTCGACGATGTCGTCGATGAAGGTGAAG
>PLSW01000317.1:0-191 GCA_003165275.1 Caulobacteraceae bacterium | reverse complement strand
TAGACGGTGAAGAAGCGCAGGCCCGACTGCGGCAGGCCGTAGAGGCTGGAATAGGACGCGCTCATCAGCTCGTTGGCCCGCTTGGTGGCGGCGTAGAGGGAGCGCGGGCTGTCGGCGACATCGGCCTCCGAGAAGGCGCCGTCGCCCCCCTCCCCGATGGCGCGCTCGCCGTAGACCGAGCTGGACGAGGC
>PLSW01000008.1 GCA_003165275.1 Caulobacteraceae bacterium | reverse complement strand
TTCAACAGGTTCAGAAATACGAACACGGCTTCAACCACGTCAGCGTCTGCAGGCTCTACGAAATCGCCGGCATTTTGAACGTTGCGGTCGGCAACTTCTTCGACGGCCTTCCATCGACCACGGACAAGGCGGCCAAGGCTTGCGCGCAAGAGCACCAGCCAGCGCTCGCCGGACTGCTGGCCACGAGAGACGGCGTGGTCGTGGCCGAATTCTTCCCGCTGATCGAATCGCCAAGCCTCCGTCGCGCTATGGCGGAACTGGTTCGGGCCACGGTTCGCGCCAACGAATCGCCTGAGGCGCCGTGCATCGAGCCTCCACCTACAGCGAGCGATCCGACGGCAACGGCCGATCTTGCAGGATCGATTTCTCCGGCTCCGGCTTGTTCAGGGAAGGATCAAATGGAGCAACCGGCGGCCCCGCCGCGAGCTTAGTCATGCTCGGACCAAGCGCCTGCTCCGGCCGGACACTGAAGGTGGCAATCGGATTGAGCCCATCGCGCAGCGAAATATTGCGCACCAGATTTTCGAAGTTGTCGGTGACGATGGTGATCCCGCTCACCGCCCTTGAGATCTGCACATAGGCGCTGGCCAACGTCGCGTTTCGGCTGCTGAGAATGCCGATCGGATCCACGGCCATCGTCAGTCCTTGGCTGCGATGCGTGGTCATGGCGTAGCCAGCGCCCACAAACAGCAGCTGCTTATCGTCGGCCGCCAGGGAGAGCGTTCTCCCGGAGGCCAGTCGAAGATCAATTCGGCCATTGGCTTCGCCAAGGACCGTGAAGGCTTCCCCCGCCTTCACATCGATCGCCGGATCGATGTTGGTGCGCTCGAACACAAAGGCGCCGCCCCTGTAGAGCTGGCCACCGGCATCTCTGTCGTAAGGGACAAACTTGTCCTCGCCTCGCCGGCGCAGCGCGTTGAGTCCGATCGTCGCCGCGCGCCCATCCTCCTTGAGCACGGTCAGCACATTGCCGGATCTGGACGTATCAAGGCCGACAATGCGGGCATGTTCACCCTTTCCGATGCCCGCGGCCACGAGGCGGGAATGGAACACCAGCTCCTGGCCAAGCCGGTAGTTGCCAGCCTTCCACCGCTCCGGGCCGACCAGGTGGTGCTGAACCAGGACGTCGCGTTTTGGACCGAGCTTGGCGATCTCGCCGGTCGCCTCAAGGTGGCCTACGATCATGCCGTTCACGACGGATCGCTGTTCCTGGCTGACGGTGATGATTGGTCGGGTGACGCCTTGGTCGTGCGCCGCCTTCCACTCCTCGAACGCCCGGCCCGCCAGTGTCAGCGCGCCGGCGCGATCGCCAGCTTCGACCACCCGGCCCTCCAGTCGCCGCATCCCGTGACTCTGGCCCTCCGCCAACGCCCCAACGGCAGCCCGCAGCTCTGGGTCGCGCTGTCGACGCAGCGTGTCCATGACCGCTTGGGGGATCATGCTGTCGAGAAGAAGCGCAAACGGCGCGCCTGCAGTGATCGCGGCCAGCTGGCCTCTGTCCCCGACCAAAGCCAGCTTACGGACCTCCAGGGCGTCGACCAGGCGAGTGAGCTTCAGCTTGTCGGCGTTGTCGATCATGGACGCCTCGTCCAGCACGACGATCTTCCCCCGCCATTCCGCCAATTGTTTTGCAGTCGCCCGCCCGTGACCCTCGGCAAGCTTGGCGTTGGCCGCCAGAAAGCGCTGGACCGTCATCACCTCAAATCCGGCCTTCTCCGCCAGGGCCTCCTTGGCGGCGTGGGTGGGCGCCATCCCGCCGATGGCCACGCCTTTCTCGCGCGCGGCGGCCCCGATCAGCGCGAACATCGTGCTCTTGCCCGCGCCGGCCACCCCTTGAACGGCGACGAATTTGTCGGGCGAGCTAAGGATCAGCGCGGCGGCCCGGACCTGGTCATCACCCAATTGGGTCCGGGTGCCGTCAGCCATCGTCAGTCCCTGGAGCGCTCGCCGGACGCCCGCGACCGGATCGAAGAGCGGTTCGGACGCGCCGATGCCGTTCTTCACCGCGGCCACGATGGCCGCCTCAATCTGCAAGGCGCGGGTCGTGGTCACGCCTTCGTAGACGGCGAGGTCGGCCTGCCGAATCTGGCGGTCTGTGACCCGCCGGCTCCAATCGCGCTCCAACGCCCCAAACGACACAATCGCGGGCGACGCCTTCATCGCGGTCCGAAAGACCTCGCCCTTGGTGAACACGGTGCTCTTGGCTTCCGAGATCTGGATCGCCTCCCCGAGCACCGAGCGCGCCAGGGCGTTCTTCGCGCCCTCGGGATCACGGGATGACCGCCCATCGGAAACCGGCGGCGACTTCGCCAAGAAGCCGTGGGCAGCCTCTCCGAGCTGATGGGCGGCAAGCGCGACCGGACGAACCACTCCGATCTGGGTCTCGCTGACATCCCGGCCCGGGAAGGCCTGAGATTTGGCCGCCGCCCATGCCCGGGGATCGAACCCAAGGTCGGCGGCCTCCTTCTCCCAGACGCCCCTCAGCTCACTCGCCGGGGTGTCGATCTTTTTCGGTCGATCCTTGAGGACCGCGATCTCGAACTGGGCCGGTGTCTGCGGCTTCATCACCTCAGCGTTGGCCAGGATCTGTTCGTGCCGCTTTGAAAACGCCTCCAGAACCACCTGCGGGCAGTCCGCGATCTCGAACATCCCATCCTTGCCAGCGCTCTTGCCGTCGCTGTTGGCGGACCGGACGTCGTGCCCCTCCCGCATCAGTCCTCCGGCCAGCTCGCGCTGATAGATCAGGCCCAGCATTACCTGGTTGGCATAGATCTCCCTGTTGTTCAGCGCCCGCCACTCGCCCTTGGCTTCATCGAACACGGCGTTGGAGACGACGACGTGGGTGTGGAGGTTGGGATCCCCCGCTCGCGAGGTCGAATGGGTCGTTTGCGCGTAAAGCAGGTTGCCGGTCAGGACCTGATCGACACCGCCCTGCCCGTCCCGCTGTCGCGTCATGGAATAGTGGGCCTCGATATAGCCCATGACCGCCCCGACCGCAGAGGAATGGGCCTGGATCAACCGTTCATCCCCGCCGACCAGGGCGGCCACGCTGACGCTTTTGGGAGCCGAAAAGGTCAGGTCAATGCCGGGTTGGTGTTCGGCCCGGCCGCCGCCATTTGCGCCGCGCGAAGGCGCCTGCTCTTCACGCGCCCGGCGGTCCTTCATCGTCAGCGGCGGGCCGCTGGGGTTCGGGTTGCGGCCGTCCATGACCGCCCTAAAGTCTTCCAGGGTCGCAGGCCCCTCGAGGCCAAGGCGCTCCGCGCCGCGACCGCCCCAGGTCAGTTGGGTCGGCCCCGCGATGCGGTCGGGCCCAGCGTCCGGACCGCCGGCGGCGTCGCCAGCGATGTCGGCGCCGGTGTCGCCCTTGCCGAAGTAGTAGTCGTCCTTGGCGTAGTAGTCGGCTCCGCCGGCGCCGACAGCGCTCACGCTCATCATGGCCGCTAACTCAGTGCGGCCACGCGGTCGCTCTGAAGCGGCTCACCCCCCTATCTCCAGATCGCGCTCGGCAACTGGCTCGTCAGATGCCGGCCCCTCCGCCAGACCGTCGCATTCGGGCGCCTCGTGGTCGTGGCTTCGATGGCTGGGGTGGTGGGACCGCACGGCGAGGTCCGGCCCGGTTGTCGCCAGGGTCACCGCCAGGTCATCCACGCTCGCCGCGGCCGGATCACTGACATCAAGCGCGGCATCGCCGGTGGCCCTATTGTTGGCGGCCCGTTCGTCGGAGGGTGCGCCCTCCCCTTGGGCGATTTCGGCAGTCTCAGGCCTTGGCCCTTCCTCGCCCATGTTCGCGCCAAGCAGACCAGCGACGAGGAGGCCGCCAGCCTGCGCCAGCGCCTCATGCTGGTGCAGCTCGGCGTAGTGAATGTCGCGGGCCGTCGCCCGCTCGATTGACCCAAGGTCCTCGGTGGATTGCCTAGCGCCGAGGATGTCGCCTTCGCGTTGAATGACCGACAGACGGCTGCGGTCCGCGTCAGGCTCGCCTCTGAGCAGCCCCTGCCTGCGGGACCATTCGTCATCCGACTGCTCTTGCCGACGCCGGGCTCTGTGGGCTTCCAGCCGGCTATTGAGGTCTTCCGGCCGCGCCGCCAACGCCTTGGACGCATCGTGGGCGCCGTCGTCGCTGACGGCGCCGTCCTCTTCGTCGGCGCTCAAGCCTGGCTCTCGCTCGGATTGCGCCGCGGCGGCCGGGCCTGTGGTGACTTCGCCCGCTTCACCGCAAGCGGCTGGCCCGGCCGACGTTGGCGTGGGCGTGGGCGTGGGCGAGCCGCCCGCACCCTTGGCCGCCGCATGTCGCCCGGACTTCGACCCGGCGAACAGGGACGCAAATCCCTCTGAGTGCTGGTCCAAGTTGCCCCCCGGCCGCGCCCGGGACCGGGGGTCTGACGCCCGCGCCGCCGGGTCGCTTCGCTTAGGGGCTTGAGCCGCCGCCGCGCCGATCGCCGCCGACGAGACCGCTTCGCCTCCACCGCTGTTAGGAGGAGACACCGGCCCAGGCTCGCCGCCAGCCGATCCGGGCGATGGCCGGTCGCCTTTCAGGATCGCGCGATTGAGGTACTCGCGAACCGGGTCGGCGTCGCTCTTCCGGAAACCCTCCGCGACCACGGGGCGATCAAAATAGCGCAGCTTTATCTTCGCGATCGGAAACGGGTAGGTGCCGCGGGCATTGGCGACACGGATCATGCCCTCGAGGGCGCTGAAGTTTTGCACGTCCTCGGCAAGGACGATCGGCTCCAAGTCCTCCTTCGGGATCAAGCCAACGCCGTCCCGGATGCTGTTGGCGCCATAGGAGGTGTTCTCGTCCACCCGGCGCATGACCCGGCGACCGAGCTGTTCCGACATCAGGCTCGCCGTCTCGAAGTCACCCGCCCGCAAGATCAGCTTGGTCAGGCAGTTGCCGATGATGGTCCTGGCCTTGTCTGGTCCGTAGAGGTCGTGGAGCTGCGAGACCTGCTGGAACCCCAGAACGACGGCGCCGCCGTATTTGCGCAGCCGTTGCGGACCGTCGGCCAGGGCGTCCACCCGGCCGGCCGAATGAAATTCGTCCAGGAGAAACCAGGTCGTCTCGCGGCTGATCCCGTCCTGCCGGCTGAGCAGGCTCGATATCGCCAGCTCGAACCAGAAGCCCAGCAGCGGCCTCAGGGCGTCCATATGGCTCGCGGGCGCCGAGAGGAACAGGAACCCTCCCCTCCCCTTTCCAGCGGGCTCGCTGGAGACCTGCGAGCCGCCTGCGGGCGTGACGGGCCCGTTCACCCACTCCCTGATCGAAAAGCGTTCCTTGTCGCCGTGAAGGTAGATCAGCGGCTCAACGCCCTCGGCGAGGACCGAAAGCAGAGACGAGATCCGGGCACCCTCCAGTCCGCCAAGGTGCATGGCCGCCGGCGTGCCGGCGAGCAACGCCTTCAGGTTGGCGATCGGTCCAAACAGATAGTCCAGCGCGTCGGTCAGCTCGACATCCGACGCCGTCCCCTCCCCCCGCGCCTCGTTCAAGCGGCGTTGGCGCTCCATCAGCTGGTAGCCGGTCCAGGAGAAGAGCGACCGGGCGACGTTCACCCAATAGGGATCGCCCGACTTGGGGTCCTTGAAGATGGCGTGGCCGAGCTTGACCCAGTCGGGGGTGTCGCGCGCATCGTAGAACGGCGACCAGGCCGGCGAGCGGGCGTCGAACGGATTGAGGATGACGTCCCGTTCGGGATCGTAGTGGTGGCGGATATAGTCGAGCTCGGGATCAAAGATGATGGCGCGCTGGCCCTTCGCGCGGATCGAGTCGATCAGCCCATGGAAGGCGACCGACTTTCCAGATCCCGGCGCGCCGACGATCATGGTGTGTTCGTGCTCGGTCCCGAACGGATAGGGCACGCCGCCCAGCAGCGGAGGCCGAAAGTTTTCGACGCCCTCCTGCTTCGCTTTGGCCGTGTTGAAGGCGCGGATCTGGATCAGAAGTTGGGAAAGCCGCTCAACGGTCTGCCCTCGAATCTGCCGGGCCCTGATCTTGTCCTGGCCGGAGAGCTGGAACCAAAGATTGGCCACCACCCCGACAAGCACCATCAGACAGGACCAGAGCGCGAAGGTGAATCCCGCGGTCCGCCAAAAGGCGCGGGCGTAAGGCGCTACGGCGGGGTCCTTGGCCACATCGTGGACGTTGACCGCATGGACGGTCCCATCGGCCGACTTGATCGAGATGGTCTGGGTGAGCGGCTTGCCGATGGCGCCCAGGGCGCTGGCCTCGATCGACTCCATGCCGGCGAGCTGCTCGTCGGGTGACAGATGGTGGACGCAGACCCAACCCACGACCAGGGTCATGGGCGCCACCACAAGCAGTAGCAGCTTGCCGAGCACCTCCAGGGTCATGTCGAAGGTGTGGCCGACGGTCTGGCCGCCGCGCAGCAAGGAATCAAACCAGCCGCGGTGAGGTCGTGACATTGCAGTGTCCTCTCAGAGAGGGACAGCTGCGGGAGGGAGCAGGAAGCACGGCTAAGCTAGTGGGTCGTCGCGCATCGCGAAAGGTCTATTGCGGTGGGTCGAGGAGACCGGAGGCGGAAAGGACAAACATGGATGATGGTGCTACGCGCTCGCCCTCATCGCGTCGTGCGCGAGATCAACGCTCAGGGCGTCCAGGCTGGAAATCATCCGATAGAAGGCCTTCGTCATTTCGGTAGCGCTGCGCCGCGACGCCGCCGACTGCATATAGGTCATGCTCGCAAACAGGCCCTCTCTGGTGCGTTCGATGCGCCCTTGCGCGATCAGTGACTGGACTTGTCGCCGCGCGGTCTCGTGCGGAACGCCCAGACGCCGAGCGGCTTCGCGAACGGTGGCTCCGCGCCGGGCCTCGTCGGGCGGCGGCGTGTCGGCGTGGGCATAGCGCCAAGCCTCTCCCGGATCACGAGCGATCTCCTCGCTATTGGCGGACATGATGGCGGCAAAGACCGCACACGATAGCCAGTCGCCGTCGAAAGGCAGGCTGGCGCCTACGATGGCCTGAAGATAGAAGTTGAGGACAATGCGGGACACTAGGCGCTTGGGCGGACTCTCGTCGCCCGCTAGCGCCCAGCCCGGTTCAATTAACAGATCAGGCCTAAGGTCGGGCTGACCCGTCATCGCCTTGAAGTCGAATCCGATCGCTCTGAGATCGTCGATCATCCGCCAGAACGAACGCCAATGGACTTCGCCTGACTGGACGACCGCATCCGACTCCAGGACCGCGTTGGGCACGATCACGCCGCCAGCGGACATTGAGCAAAGCCCGTCAACGACCAGTCCCTTGATGTGACGTCGTGCAGTCTCAGGTGAAACTCCGAGCGAGACCGCCAGGCTGTGTGTGTTGATCGGTCGCCGCTCGCTGTCTGGAGGGATATCCCCCTCGCCAGCGTAGCACCAAGCTTGGGTGGCCGATCGGTTCAGGTGGGCGACGTTCGCGGCGACGATTGCGTTCAGAAAGATGGCGCGGCGCAGATTGCCGTGGGTGCGAATCCCCTCCGCAAGCCCGCGAAGCAGAAAGTCGGTAGACGCGCGGACAATCACCCGACTGGGGGCTGCCGCGGACGTCGGTGGGACTCTGCTCAGCGGTACGCGCACAACGGTCCCTACTTGTCGACTTGCAGTGCTTGGTCGAAATATCACAGCTCCGCTGACGCTGTCAGGTCGACTCTCGTTCACCGTCACCGGCGCGACGGCGGCAGCGGGTGCAATGCGTCTACCGCGGCGAGTCGAGCAGGCCGTAAGCGGAGAGGACCGACTCCACGCGCTCATCCGGCTCGTCGATGCCACGGGCCTCCTTTGGCGGAGCCGGCAGGTCACCGAACAGGCCGCGCGAGAGCCCGTCGACCACCCCGAGCGCCGCGCTCAATTGCGGATAGTCCGCGGCGACCACACCCAGAACCACCCGCGCCAACGCCGCGGCGGTGAAGCTGTTGATGGCGGCCGAGCGCAGATAGTAGCCGTCCGGATTCTCCAGGGCAGCCATGACCAGTCGCTCCAATACCGCGGTCTGCGTTGACCGTTCGCGGATCGCCAGTTTGCGCAGTGCTGTCCGCGCGAGCGGGTCGAGCCGGATCGTCAGATTGGCGGTCTTCGGCGCTTTCTTCGTTGACTTGACCACCTCACCGCCTCCGCCAACTCAAGCTGTGCAGCGCACTGCGTCTTAAGCCTCGGTAGTAGCAGATAAAATGGGGGATTCAAGCGTCCGCACCGCGTTTGCATAGTAAGTGCCATGGTTGTCGGGACGTGCCGACCCACCGGCCCCCTGTTGCCGGTACCAGGTCGAACCTAAGCGCCTCAAGATCGAGCTTGTCGACGAAGACGTCGACCACCGCCGTCGGGTTGCCCTCTCCTACATAGTCACCAAGACAACTGGGCCGGAGCGCCATTGAGGCCGGGGACGAGGCTTAGGATTGTCGCGAGCAGTCGTGGCCAGCGCGACTGGGGCTCTCCCCCTCCCCGCCGCTCTGCGCGTAGCGGCCTTTCTCAGAAGTCCCGCGACCTTTCGAATCTCTCGAGAGCTCCCGTCTCGCAGGCCGGCCGTGATAATCTAGGGGGCGGATCAGCCGGAAGGCTGTCCATCGGTCGAACGGGACAGGCGCCGCGGGACCAACAGGAGAACCGGCAGCATCAGGGCGTAGACCGCCGTCGAGGCGATTACAGTCGTCACGAAGCCGCCGCGGTGTTCGTAGAGGTCAGTGCCCCACAGGTCGCCGAAGCGCAGGGCGACAAAATAGGCGGTGGTGCTGACCAGCATCATCATCGTGCCCTGCAGGCCCCTGGGGCAGGACCGGATGGCCAGGTCGATGAAGGCGGCTGAGGCCAGCCCCCCCATCAGACTCATAGGCACGGCGGCGATCAGGGCGCCTTCCGGGGTGTGAACCAGCAGCAGCGGCAGCATCTGCGGGATCGCCAGCAGGGTGCTGATCAGCAGCAGTCGCGACAGACGCACCCTTTGGCAGAGGTAGCCGTAGAGCAGGAAGCTGGGCAGGTAGACGCCCCAGAAGATGGCGTAGAAGGCGCCGACCTGGGCGTCGCTGGCGTGCAGGGTGTTGGACAGGTGATACTGCAGCGCCGTGCCGAAGGCGGGGGCGAAGTTCCACAGCAGCAGTAGGATCAGCGGCGGATAGACCGGCCAGGAGCGGACCAGCCGCACGATATCGCCGACCAGATGAGTCTCGCGCTTTTCATGATGGGCGGTGAACAGCGCCTTGGGCCCAAGCATCCCCAGCAACGCCACCGCGGCCATCAAGCCGGCCCCGACCAGGAAGAGGATGCGCGCGGCGGTGACCGCCCCCTGTCCCTCCAGGGCCTGGCTGAGCACACCGCCCAGGAAGAAGCCGGCGAGCAGCGGCAGGGTCGTCGCCATGTTCAGCACCGCGCTGGCCTGGCCGGCCATCAGGTGCTCCTGCCCGATTGCCGAGAAGATGCCGTTGGCGGAGCCGAGCACGGTCTGAATCGATGCGGTGACCAGGATCAGGCCAGCGAGCAAGAGGGCGTAGGTCGGATTGACGAAGGCGATGGCCACATAGATCGCCGCTGTGGTCAGGCCGAAGATCAGCAGGTGTCCCCGGTCACCCAGGCCGAAGGGGCTCCAGCGATCGCGCAAAAGGCCGAAGGCGAAGGCCAGATAGAGGGGAATCCCGGTCCAGATGTTGAAGATCGCCAACTCGTGCGCCTGCAGGTGCAGCTTGTTCTTGAGGAAAAACAGCACCGGAATGCCGATCAGTCCGCCGGACGGGGTCGCGAAGGTGGTCAGCAGCATCAGCGCGCCGGCGTAGCCGAGCAGCGACCACCGGCGAGCCACAGGCAGGAGGTCGGTCGCGGCGGGGTCCGCGTCGGCGGCGAGTTCGACCGGTGCGATCATAGAGGTTCGACCCCGCACCATTCTGCGATGAACAGGGCCATGACCTGGGTCGTCCGGCGGACGGACTCGATGTCGACGCTCTCGTCTATGCCGTGGGCGGCGTTGCAGGCCGGGCCGTAGACCAAGCTGGGGATCTTGCCGAACACGCCGAGGATGCGGGCGTCGGTGGAGGCCGAGGACAGAAGGTCCTCCAGGGGCGCGCCGAACGCCGACTGGTGGCTGTGGCGCAGCACCCGCTCCGGCGCCTCGGCGCCGGCCAGGACGTAACCCGGGTTATGAAAGCCGTGATAGGTCACCACCGGCGGCGGGAGGCCGGGGTCCGCCAGCGCCGCCTCGGCGATCGCAGACTCGATGACGGCCTTGGCGTGGGCGATCGACCAGTCGGGATAGACCCCGACCCGGATCTCCATCACGCATTCGGCAGGCACGCTGGAGACCCACTCGCCGCCGCTGATCTTGCCGAGGTTGAAGCGCACCGGATGCCCATGCGCCCCATAGGGCGGGTGCTCCGCCTTTTGGGCGTTCCACTCGGCCTCCAGGTCCTTCAGGCGCAGCCAGATGGCCCAGGACCGCTCGATGGCGTTTACCCCGGCGGTATAGGCGCCGGAGGCGTGGGCCGGGTCGCCCGGCACGGTCATCTTGAACCACAGCAGGCCCATCTGCGCGCGGACCAGGCATTCGTGCACCGGCTCGGGGATCAGGGCGGCGTCGGCGGTGTAACCCCGCTGCAGGCAGGCCAGGGCGCCGTTGCCCGTGCACTCCTCCTCGACCACGGACTGGAAGAAGATCTGGCCCTTGGGGCGAAGCCCGGCGGCCCGCACGGCGTCGAAGGCGAACAGGGTCCCGGCCAGGCCGGCCTTCATGTCGCCGCCGCCGCGGCCGTAGAGCTGACCGTCCTTGACGTAGGGCTCGAAGGGCGGCCGGGTCCAGCGCGCCTCCGGACCAGTCGGCACCACGTCGATATGCCCGTTGAGGATCAGGGAGCGGCCGTCGTTGTCCGGCGGCAGATAGGTTCCGACGACATTATAGGCCTCGTCGTAGGAGACCGCGACCGGGGCGAATCCGGGATGGTCCCTGATTGCGTCGACCTCGATCTTCCACCGATCGACGCTCAGCCCTCGCGCGGCCATGGCCTGCGCCATAAATGTTTGGGCCGGCGCCTCCCGCCCCCGCAGCGAGGCGAAGCGCATCAGCTCCTGGGTGAAGGCCAGTTGGGCGTCAAAGCCCGCGTCGACGGCGGCGAGGATGCGGTCTGTCGTGTCCCGGTCCAGACCGGCCGGCTCTTGCCCCCCCATCACCGCCCCCTAAAGCGCCACGCAGGCGAACTTGACGTTCAGATACTCGTCCAGGCCCAGGTGGGAGCCCTCGCGGCCGACGCCGGATTCCTTGACCCCGCCGAAGGGGGCGACTTCGGTGGAGATCAGGCCGGTGTTGACCCCGACCATGCCGTACTGCAGCGCCTCCTGCATCCGCCAGGCGCGGGAGAAGTCGCTGGCGTAGACATAGGCCGCGAGCCCGGCGCGGGTGGCGTTGGCCAGGGCGAGCGCCTCGGCGTCGTCGGCGACCCGGATCAGACCGGCGACCGGGCCGAAGGTTTCCTCGCGGTTCAGCAGTGCCGTGGGCGGAACCTCCGTCAGCACGGTCGGCGACCAGAACCGGCCGCCCAGCCGGTGGGCCTCGCCGCCGGTGATCGCCACGGCGCCGAGGCCGCGGGCGTCGGCCACGTGCCGCGCCACCTTCTCCACCGCCCGACGGTCGATCAGCGGACCCTGGGTCGTGGGCCCCGCCAGGCCGTCCCCCACCGTCAGGGCGTTCACCTGGACGGCCAGGCGTTCGGCGAAGGCGTCATAGACCCCGGTCTGGACCAGGAAGCGGTTGGCGCAGACGCAGGTCTGGCCGGTGTTGCGAAATTTCGACGCCATGGCCCCCTGGACGGCGGCGTCCAGGTCGGCGTCGTCCAGGACGATGAAGGGGGCGTTGCCGCCCAGCTCGAGCGACAGCTTCTTCACCGTCCCGGCGCATTGCATCATCAATTTCTTGCCGACCTCCGTCGAGCCCGTGAAGGTGAGCTTGCGGACCTTGACGTTGGAGGTCATCTCGCCGCCGATGGCGGTGGAGGATCCCGTGACGACGTTGAACACGCCCTTCGGAATGCCGGCCCGCTCGGCGAGCTCCGCCAGCGCCAGCGCGGAATAGGGGGTTTGGGTGGCCGGCTTGCACACCATGGCGCAGCCCGCGGCGAGGGCCGGCCCCGCCTTGCGCGTGATCATTGCCGAAGGAAAGTTCCAAGGGGTGATCGCGGCGACCACGCCCACCGGCTGGCGCAGCACCAGGATGCGCTTGTCGGCCTGGTGTCCCGGAATGATGTCGCCGTACAGGCGCTTGCCTTCCTCGGCGAACCATTCGATGAACGACGCCGCATAGGCGATCTCGCCCTTGGATTCCGCGAGCGGCTTGCCCTGTTCGGCGGTCATCAGGATCGCGAGGTCATCCTGGTTCGCCATCATCAGATCGAACCAACGGCGCAGGACGGCGGCCCGGTCCTTGGCGGTCCGGGCCGCCCATGCGGGCATGGCCGCCGAAGCCGCCGCGATGGCCCGCCGTGTTTCGGCCACGCCCATGTTGGGGATCACGCCCAACGGCTGGAGAGTGGCTGGATTGTGCACCGGCAGCGTCCCGCCGCCGTCCGCTCCCTGCCAGCTGCCGTCGATGAAGCCCTGTTCGCGGAATAGCCGTGGATCTTTGAGTTTCATGGATGTCCTGATTTCAGCCGACGTGTTGCCGTAAGAATTCCACGCTGCGAGCGAAGGCGAGTTTCGCGGAATCCGCCTCGAAGCTCGCGCGGTCCGTGCAGTTGAACCCGTGCCCGGCGGGGTAGAGATAATAGGTGCCCTGCGGATAGGCCGCCCGGATCTTCTCCACGGCGGCAAGGCTGATGTGATCGTCCCTCTCGCCGAAGTGGAAGAGGACGGGAGCGCGCGGCTTATCCGCCAGATGCCGATCGATCCCGCCGCCGTAGTACGCGATCGCGGCGGCGACCTTCAAGCGCGCCGCCGCCAGCCAGCTCTGCAGGCCGCCCCAGCAATAACCGACGGTCGCGACCTTGCCGGCGCCGGACACGTGGCGGATCGCCGCATCGAGGTCCTGCATGACGTCCGCGGGATCGGCGGCCTTCATGTATCCGAGCCCCCGTTGACTGTCGGTGTAAGGCACGTCGACGTCGCGCTCCTGGCGATCGAACAGGGCCGGCGCGACCGCCAGATATCCTTCCGCCGCGTACTGGTCGGCGACGGCGCGAATGTGGCGCGTGACGCCGAATATCTCCTGGATTACGACCACTGCGCCGCGCGGCTCGCCGGCGGGGTCCGCCAAGTAGGCCGAAGGACGATGTCCATCCGACGCGGTCAGCGCAAGGTTGCGGCCCATGACGATTCAGCTCCCGGAACTCGAGGTTGACGAAGGGGGCCGAGAGAATAGCGCGTTCGTTCCGCGCCGCTCAACCATCTTCAACGCTCCAGGATTGCCGACACGCCCATGCCGCCGGCCGTGCAAACGGAGATGAGGCCGCGCTTGGCTCCCTTCTCGTGGAGCGTCTTGGCGAGCGTCGCGACGATCCGGGCGCCGGTCGCCGCAAACGGATGTCCGATCGCGAGACTGCCGCCCTTGACGTTGAGGCGCGACCGATCGATCGTGCCGAGGGCGTCGCGCAGCCCGAGGCGGTCGCGGCAGAACGCCGGATCGGCCCAGGCCTTGAGCGTGCAAAGAACCTGCCCGGCGAACGCCTCGTGAATCTCGTAGTAGTCGAAGTCCTGCAGCTTCAGGCGGGCATCGCTCAGCATTCTCGGCACGGCGTAGGCCGGCGCCATCAGCAGGCCCTCGCGCTTGTCGGCGAAGTCGACCGCCGCGACTTTTCCGTAGGTCAGGTAGGCGAGCACGGGCAGGTTGCGCTCGCGCGCCCATGCCTCGGAGGCCAGCAGCACCGCCGAAGCGCCGTCGGTCATCGGCGTCGAGTTGCCCGCGGTGATGCTGCCGGTGCCCGAGCGGTCGAACGCGGGCCGCAATTGGGCCAATCTCTCGAGGCTCGAATCGCGGCGGATGTTGTCGTCCTGGGTGAGCCCGAGATAGTCGCGCACCAGGTCCGCGTAGAAGCCATCCGCGTAGGCCGCGGCGGCCTTTTGATGGCTTTCGAGCGCGAGCTGGTCCTGATCCGTGCGGGTGATGCCCCAGGTCTTGACCATGAGCTCCGCGCTTTCGCCCATCGAGAGGCCGGTGCGCGGCTCCGCCAGGCCCGGCAACACCGGGCGCAAGTGGCGCATGCGCAATCCGAACCAGGGAGCCAGCCGCTGCCTTCCGGTCTCGCCGCGGAAGCTCTTCAACAACAACTGCTGAAACGTTCGCGGAAAGACGACCGGGGGGTCGCTGACCGAGTCGACTCCGCCGGCAATCGCGGAGTCGATCTGGCCGAGCGCGATCTTGTTGCCGACGAGAATGGCGGCCTCCAGGCTCGTGCCGCAGGCCCGCTGCAGGTCGAGTCCCGGCGTCTCCGCGGCCAGCCCGGATTCAAGCACGCATTCGCGCGTCAGGTTCCATTGGCTGGGGTGCTTCATGACGGCTCCGGCCGCCACCTCATCCAGGCGCTGCCCCTGCAGGCCGTAGGCGTCCACCACGCCGCGCAGCGCCGCGGTCAGCATGTCCTGATTTCCGGCCTGGGCATAGGCCCCGTTGCCGCGCGCGAACGGAGTGCGCACGCCGCCGACTATCGCCACGCGGCGCGCGTTTTTTCCGACCAGCATAAGTCCTTCCTCGCTAGAGTCCCCGGCTCAGCCGGCCAGGCTTCGGATTATGACCCCACCCGCCGGCATATAATCGACCGATGGCCCGTTATTCTCATTTGACCCTGCTGGTATTGTCCACATCGGCGCTCTGGGGCTGCGGCGCGCCTGCGCCGCCTCCGGCCCAAGCGGCCGATTCCGGGGCGCGCGTCGAACGGCTGGGGGCTCTGGTCGAACGATATTGGGACGAGAGCGCGGCGCTCGAGCCGTGGTACTCATGGGGCGCCGCCGACCTCGCCTTCGGCGCGACCCCCGGGGGCAACATCGCGCCGCAGACGCTGGCCGATTCGCTGGCGCTGGAGCGGCGCTACCTGGAGGAGCTTGCGGCGGTTCCCCGCTCGACCTTGGATGCGGGATCGCAGCTGACGTACGATTTGTTCCGGCGCGGGCGGCTGCTGGCGGTCGAGGGTTTCACGTATCCGTACGAGCTGCTGCCGGTCAATCCCTACGAGGGCATGCCGCA
The DNA here is from genome assembly GCA_003165275.1 of Caulobacteraceae bacterium. Classification (GTDB taxonomy): domain Bacteria; phylum Pseudomonadota; class Alphaproteobacteria; order Caulobacterales; family Caulobacteraceae; genus Poindextera. The sequence continues at coordinate 1,875 of PLSW01000008.1, read as the reverse complement.
GCAATTCGCGCTGATGGCTCCCGCGGCGGAACGGCTCGCGCTGTCGAGCGCCAAGGAATTCGATGACTGGCGGACCCGGACCGAGCGCTTCCTCGGCTGGATGAACCAGGCCGTCGTCAACCTGCGCGAAGGAGTCCGGCGCGGCTACAGCCTGCCGCGCCCGCTGGTCGAAAAGAGCCTGCCGCAGCTCAAGGCACTCGGCGAGGACACGCCGGCCAACGTGTTCTACCAGTCCATGCGCGGAAGCGCAGGCGGCACGGGCACCGCCGAGCAAGCCCGTCTGAGCGCAGCGATGACCGCCGTGATCAGCGACCGCATCCTGCCCTCGTACCGGGCATTGCACGACTTCCTGCAGCGCGAGTACCTGCCGCGAGCGCGGACCAGCGTGGCGCTATCGGCCCTGCCGCTCGGCGAATCCTGGTATGCCTATCTCGCGAAACGATTCACGGACGGCACCCTGGGGCCGGCGCAGCTGCATGCGGCCGGCACGGCCGAGGTGGAACGCGCGCGCCAACGCCTGACGGCGTTGCTGGCCGAGACGGCCTTTGCCGGCAATGCGCCGGGCTTCATGGACCATATGCGCCATGACCCGCGATTTTCCTTCAACGGCGCCCCGCAGCTGACGGGGGCCTATCAGGATCTCAAGAGCCAGGTGGCGAGCGCGTCGCCGGCGTCGTTTTCCGCCTTTCCGCGGGCGGACTTCGCATTGCGCACCGTCGAGCCGTACCGCGAATCGGTCTCCGAACCGCTGTCCTACCGGCCGCGCGCGCCCAACGGCATCGTCACCGCGGTGCTGTACGTCAACACCGCGCAGCTCGACCTGCAGCCGGCCACCGGCCTCATCTCGCAATATTTGCGCGAGGCCGTTCCGGGCCATCACTACCAGATCGAACTGCAGCGCGAAGAGACCCGGATTCCCCGGTTTCGCCGCTTCGGCGGTTCGCCGGCGTTCATCGCCGGATGGGGACTGTATGCCGCGACGCTCGGCGAGGAACTCGGGCTGTACCGGGCAGCGGAAGACAAGTTCGGTGCGCTGTCGGCGCAGATCCTGTGCGCGGCGGGACTGGTGATCGACACCGGCGTGCACGCGCAGGGGTGGACGCGCCAGCAAGCTCTCGATTACCTGCATGCACAGATGCCGATCGACGATTCCGTGGCGGCGGAGTCGGTCGACCGGATCATCGCCTTGCCCGGCGAGGCGCTGGCCTGCACGGTCGGCTTTCTCAAGATCCAAGGGTTGCGGACGCTGGCGCAGCAGAAGCTGGGTGCGCGCTTCGACGTGCGCGCCTTTCATGCCGAGGTGCTGCAAGATGGCGCGCTGCCCCTGGATATGCTGGAGTCGAAGCTCAAGCGGTGGGTGGAGGAGGTTTCCTCGAGCCGTGCGGGCACCGGGCCGGAGGCCGCCCCGGTGCCCGCGGTGGATACGCCTGCCGCATCCGACAGGCGGTGATTTTTTTAGATTCATCGAGGGGTCCATGGCGACACGAATCATGCAGGCCGCGGCATCGGCCCTGGGATTGGGGATGGCCTTGAGCGCCTGTCAGCAGGAACATCAGGTCGAGGCGCCGCCGGCTCCGCGCATCAAACAGGTGTTCCACTTGGGCGGCTATGAAAAAGATTTCGGATACTCCCAGGCCGTATTGATCGACAAGACGCTGTACGTTTCCGGATCGGTGGCGGCCGATCAGAACGGTCGCCTGGTGGCCCCCGGCGACATGGCGGGGCAGATGCGCGCGGCGTACGCCAACATCCAGCGCACGCTCGCCGCGAACGGCGCCGACTTCGACAAGGTCGTGAAGGAGACCATCTTCACCACGGATAAGGACGCGCTTCTAAAGGCGTCGGACCAGCGTTTCGAGTACTACGACAAGGAGC